>SHOL01000152.1 GCA_004294945.1 Treponema sp. | reverse complement strand
TGTATACTTCCGCCTTGATGAACCCGCGCTCGAAGTCAGTGTGTATAACACCGGCCGCCTTCGGTGCGGTGTCTCCTGCGTGAATGGTCCAGGCGCGGCATTCATCCTCTCCCGCGGTGAAATAGGTTCTCAAACCCAGTAAATGATATGCTGCCCGGGCGAGGGATGTCAGACCCGATTCTTTCAATCCAATTTCTTCCAAAAATGCGAGTCGCTCTTCCTGGCTTTCAAGGTCGGCAAGCTCGGCCTCGAACTTTCCGCAAATAACCACGGTGTCGGCGCCTTCCTCGGCAGCGATTTTTTTGACCGTCTCGATATGCGCGTTGCCGTTTTTCATACCGTCCTCGTCGACATTGCACACGTACATTTGCGGCTTCATCGTAATCAAATGGCAATCGTACATCGCCGCCTTTTCCTCGTCGGTTAGCGCTGCCATACGGGCAGCCTTCCCGTTCTCCAGCAAAGGCTTGATTTTCGCAATGGCGCCGAGCACAAGATCTGCCTCTTTCTGCGCGTCCTTTCCCTGTACCCGCGCGGCGCGCGTTGCCCGGTCGGCCCGCTTTTCTACCGTATCAAGGTCGGCGAACGCAAGTTCCATGTTGATCGTCTCGATATCGCTCGCAGGATCTACCTTGTTGCTCACGTGAATGATGTCCGGATTTTCGAAGCAGCGCACCACCTGCGCAATGACGCCGACTTCGCGGATGTGCGACAAAAACTGGTTTCCGAGCCCTTCGCCCTTCGACGCTCCCTTCACCAGCCCTGCAATGTCAACGAACTCGACCGCCGCCGGAATCGTTTTCTTGGGCTTGAACGCCTCGGACAAAAAGCTGAGCCGCGCATCCGGCACGTCCACGATGCCCACGTTCGGATTTATCGTACAAAACGGATAATTCGCAGCCTCCGCCGGCGCACTCGTCAGCGCCGAAAAAATCGTCGATTTGCCCACGTTCGGAAGTCCCACGATACCGCAATTTATTGCCATAAGTTCCTCTGATGTAATAAGAAAATTCAGACTGATGCCTGATTCTTCATCTTACCATCACGCTCAACGAGATTCAAGACAAGCGTTCGCAGGGTTCGATCCTCGATCTGGAATCTTCATCTGTACACAGGCTTCAGGAAATGGTATATTTATGCAGTTATTGCATATCTTCGGTGAAGGAGTTACTACTATGGAAAAGAAAAATCTCGACTGGGCGAATCTCGGTTTCGGCTACATCCAGACCGACAAACGCTACGTTTCCAACTTCCGCGACGGGGCCTGGGACGCAGGAACCCTCACGACTGACGCGACAGTCTCCCTCACCGAATGCGCAGGAGTGTTCCATTACGCCCAAACCTGCTTCGAAGGCCTCAAGGCGTACACCACCTCCGACGGCCATATCGTCACCTTCCGCCCGGACCTTAATGCGCAGCGCATGGCCGACACCGCAGCCCGGCTCGAAATGCCGCCCTTCCCAAAAGACCGTTTTATAGAAGCCGTTCAGCAGGTTGTACTCGCGAACGAAGAATGGGTTCCCCCCTTCGGTTCGGGAGCTACGCTCTATATCCGCCCGTACCTCTTTGGAAGTTCCGCTGTTATCGGCGTCAAACCGGCCGAAGAATACCAGTTCCGCATTCTCGTCACGCCGGTCGGTCCGTACTTCAAGGGCGGAGCCCGGCCACTCAAGCTCAAGGTCAGCGACTTCGACCGCGCCGCGCCCCACGGCACCGGAAACATCAAGGCGGGTCTAAACTACGCGATGAGTCTCCACGCAATAGTCACGGCGCACCATGAAGGTTTCGACGAAAACATGTATCTCGACGCCACAACGCGCACCCGCGTGGAGGAAACCGGCGGAGCCAATTTCCTCTTCGTCACAAAAGACAATAAAGTCGTTACCCCGAAATCACAGACCATTCTTCCATCCATCACACGGCGTTCACTCATGACCGTTGCCAAAGACTACCTCGGCCTCGAAGTCGAAGAACGCGAAGTATATGCGTCCGAACTGGCCGATTTTGCTGAATGCGGGCTCTGCGGTACCGCCGCCGTTATTTCTCCGGTGGGCCTCGTCAACGACCACGGCAAGGAAATCCGCTTCCCGAGCGGAATGGAGAAGATGGGCCCGGTTACCCAACAGCTTTACGACACCCTTACCGGAATCCAGATGGGCCGCCTCAAAGCTCCCGAAGGCTGGATCAAGGTTATCAAATAACAGTGACGGAAGCAGTTCATCTTTTTGTTCATGGACAAGTGCAAGGCGTCGGTTATCGCGCCTTCGCTTCGTCTCTCGCCCGGCGCATGCACATCTCTGGCTGGGTCCGCAACCTGGCAGACGGCGACGTAGAAATAGTCGCCGAAGCCGATCTGCCTACTATCGAAATCTTTATTGAACGCCTCGAAGCCGGCAACGGCTATTCCCGCGTCGACTCTATTACCCGCTCAATCATCCGGAGTTCCGGCTATGCTTCTTTCGAAATAGAGCACTGATATTAAGTGGTGCCATCTTACTTGTTATCTCTTTTTATAAGAATCTTTTCTGGATTCGATATCAACAATAAACAAAATCACTTTTTCTTGTGAAATTGTATAAAACAATCTATAGTCGCCTATTCGGAATCTATATACTTCTTTCAAGCTACCCTTAAGTTTCTTGATATTTGGGCCAAAGAAAGGATTTTCTCGAAGAATTGGATACACATACTCTGTTATTTTTTGATACAAGGAGGAATAAGGAAAGGTGTGTATTTTCTTCCTGAATGTATCGGTTTCTGCAATTTGATACTTAGCCAATTATCGTATACCGCTCGGCATTGATATCAGACAGTCCTTTTTGAATTTCTTTTTGGTATGAAAGTATTTCTTCCATCTCTGAATCATCTACAACCGTATCATTGATTGTATAATTCAATGCCGCATACTCAAGGTAATTAGATAAAGTTCTTTTCTGCCCGTCGGCGGCCTTTTTAAACAAGTCGTACATATCTTCATTTATTCGCAACGTTATTGTTTTGGTCATAACTACGCTCCTGCTTCAAAAGTATTCTCTTGTATTCTATTTCCAAATTATGTTTCTTTCAAGAGTCATACACTTTCGTACAGTTTCAATTCCGGAACAACACTGGCAAGATTCACGAAATCCATATCTTTCTGTAAAAGACACGCGTCATGTTCAATGGCAATCCACGCAATAAGCGAGTCTATAGTACTTCGAATAGTAATACCTGATCGCCTGCAATTAAAATTCATCAACACTGCTTGCTCATAGGAATCTTTACCGCAAATCAAATCCATAAAAGGAACAGTGTCTACAAGAGAATTATTGTTTACCTTTCAAGTCATTCAAATCTTTTATATTTCTGTTTCGAACGAACTCACGCAAGGCAGCTTCAATTAAATTTTTTTTAGTCGTTATTTCATCAGCATACCGAAAAGCCTCTGCAACCAATTGGTCATCAAAGACAATATTCGTTCGCATTTGGACACCGCTCAATGTGTATACCAATACACATTGCTAAAATCGTCAAATTCAACAATTAAGATAAGTACGTCCTTTGTAAACAATAAAAAAAGGCTGCCCTTTCGGACAGCCCTCAGTAGGACGAGTGTTAACTTAACACCCAGCCAATCTTAGTATTTGTAGGAGTACGCAACCTTGACGGCGAAGGGGTTAAATTCCTTGGATTTCCATTCAGCAACAAAAGAATCGATGTCTTTTTTCTGTGCATCTGTTGCAGTAGCTGTATAGAGGTCACTTGCAGCAGGTGTTCCGAGGAACATGTTGATGTCGGCACTGACTTCCAGAGAAGATTTCTCGGTAGCCTTAAGCTTGGCGCCAAGACCGAGAACGTTCTTCTGGTAGTAACCTTCAACATCTTTTGCACCAGCAGGAGCGGCAAATGCAGGAAGAGCACCGGCGTTAGCCTTGAAGTTGTCTTTTACGTATACAGCTACAGTGTCGTTGATATTCACATCAACCTGAGCCTTAAGCTCGAAGGGGGTGATGCTATACAATTCATTCAGAACGTTCGCTTCTGTGTAGTTAGAATAGAAGGTTCCTTCTTTATCAGTTGCATCGGGACCTGTCCAATCTGCACCAGATACTGCCTTAACATCGTATCCGGTTCCGAGACTGAAGAGAGCACCGGCACTGAAAGAGATCATGTCGGAAAGCTTCATCTTGGTTTCGCCATAAAGGTCGATTACAGTGGTGTTTCCAACCTGGATTTCAGCAACTTTCGTGGGGTTGTCGGTTGCAAACTTGTCGGTATCCTCAACTTTGTTGTAGTATCCGAGCTGAGCATCAACACCAACGTATACAGCCTTGTCTTCGCCGAGAAGCTTGTCGAGCTTTGCATCAAACCAGAATGCGCTTCCCTTTACAACTTTGCCCTGGTCGGCAGCAGCCTGTGCAAGGAGCTTGGTCGGGCCGGAGGAGGTTCCAGCGGGGTTAGCTACATAGTCCTGAGAAATCTTGGCACCGGCACCGAGGGTACCGACGTCAGCAAGAACGAATTCTGCACCGACGAGCGCATTGTCGCCCTTGAGCCAGTCACTGATATTCATATGAGAGTCTTTGTCTGCAGGAACAACGAAGGTAGCCTTAACTGTGAGGTTATCGCCGAACTTCATGGTGTTCTTTGCGTTCATTGCCTTCTTGGCAGGATCCTGGATCTTGTTGTCAGCACCAATCTTGAACTGCGGGGGTTCGATCTTGCTGTCACTTCCAAGAGAGAGGCGGTAACCGATGTCATCGCTGTTGTTAAGGAGTACAGTCCAGAAACCGAACAGGTTCTTCGCTTCGATAGTAGCAGCATCGATTGTCGCACCATACGCGGAAGGAACGTTCTTGTACACGAGCTTGGTCGCTACTTCGTCGTTGGTGAATTCAAACCCGATTTCCTTGAAATCATTGAGGAATGAATCGGCCTGTGCACCAACATTAACAGACAACATATCGAGCACATCACTTGCATCGTACTTGGTCCAGAACTTTACTCCGTCCTTGTCATAAGTAGCGACAATTTCATTGCTCGTGTTCTTGGAATCGATGACAGTAGCATTCCCGGTGTATACGGGATTGTCCTTGTCAAGTTCCTTGTTGTCCTGGCTGTAGTTATAATCGATCTTGAAACCGAACAGGTCTTTCCAGGTAGCTGTTACTTTCAACCAGCTCCAGTCATCGCCGGTGGCACTGTAAGCATCCCACTTGCCTTCAGCCTTGATGCTCATCGGAGCCCAGTCGAAGTTTACCCAATCGTCGGTTACGAACTCGGTTACTTTCAGTCCCTTAGGGTTAAAAGAGCCAACGGGTTGTGACGCATCACCACTGTTTTCAAACGTGTCAGTGGTGTTTTCCTTGATCATCTGAACTTCTGCCTTGGCACTCAGTCCGAATGTCACTTCAGGGGCAGGGCCGGTTGCGAAAACCGCAGGCACGATCATCGCAAGAGCCATAAGAATTGCAAGAGCTTTCTTCATTTAAGAAATTCCTCCTTAAAGTATTGGAGCAGCCAAACCAACGGTTTTTTAACGGTGCCCCTATCTTTTGAATCAGTATACCTGTGCTTTTTTTGATAGTCAAGTTTTTTTTGTTAACAGATGGTTAGAATCCGCGACATTTTGCGGAAAAATGTCAGAAAAACTATCGATTTGAACGAATATAGGCAATACAGGCTGCAATAAAAAACAGAATGGAGAGATTATCCGAAATAAGCGTTCCAAGCGGTGCACCCAGAACCAGCAACTCCGGACCGGCGATCAGCCCGAACAGCAGAAGTGCCCGATACAGGATGCCTGCATAAATGGAAAGAATTCCTGCAATTGTGAACAGCCAGTAGAGGTTGCGCGTATACGTCCAGGAAAGAATTGCAAAAAATGACGCGATACCGCCAAGCACAAACTGGACAAGCAGGGCGGTTATGTCGGGACTGGAAAAAACAGCGTCCATCAGTGCTTCGCAGCCTTGTTCCCGAGAACCTTGAATTCTCCTTCGTCTGCAAGGAACGGAATAATACTGGGAACGTTATAAT
>SHOL01000009.1:692-32318 GCA_004294945.1 Treponema sp. | reverse complement strand
CGGCATGACGGCAGGAAACTTGAGCATTCAGTTAAAGACGCTCGAAGAAAACGGGTACATCGAAAGCGAAAAATCTTTCGTGGATAACAAGCCGCGAACCAATTTGCGCATAACAGAAGCAGGCCGCGATGCTTTAGTCGAATACCTTGAAGAAATGGAAGCACTGCTCGCAAGCCTTAAAAAAGGAAATGGAGGAAGAACATGATCAGCATTTCGGCGGTTTATAAAACCTACACAGTGGGAACGCAGAAAGTTCGCGCCTTGAGGGGTGTAAGCCTGGACATCAATTCCGGTGATTTTTTGGCGCTCGCCGGTCCGTCCGGTTCGGGCAAGACAACGCTGCTCAACCTGATCGGCTGCATAGACTCGGTCACCAGCGGAACAATAACGCTCGACGGAGAGACGGTATCGGGGCTGGACCAGATTAAACGGAATCTGGTACGACAGCGCAAGATCGGCTTTATCTTCCAGAGCTACAACTTGATCCCGGTGTTGACCGCACGCGAAAACGTCGCACTTGCGCTGCAACTCGTCAAGGGCATAAGCGAAAAGGAAATCAATGAGCGGGTGTCGCGCATTCTTGCAGAAGTAGGTCTCGCCGGCATGGAGGACCGCAAGCCGTCGCAGCTTTCCGGCGGACAGCAGCAACGGGTATCCATCGCGCG
The DNA here is from genome assembly GCA_004294945.1 of Treponema sp. GTDB lineage: Bacteria > Spirochaetota > Spirochaetia > Treponematales > Treponemataceae > Teretinema. The sequence continues at coordinate 31,653 of SHOL01000009.1, read as the reverse complement.
GGCGCTCGTCAAGGAACCGCCGGTTGTTCTGGCAGACGAACCGACAGCAAACCTCGACAGTAAAACCGGCAAGGAAATTCTTGCACTCATGCGCGAGCTCAACGAAACGCACAACACCACTTTTATATTTTCCACTCACGACCCGATGGTAATGGAACACTCCCGCATACTGGTAAAGCTGCACGACGGAGAAATTACCGGTATGGACCGGAGGTGACACCCATGAACATGGCACGAATGGCATTCAGGAATGTGTGGCGGTATCGGAGACGAAGCCTTATCACGGCAATCGCGATCGGGCTTGGAGTACTTTTTACAATCATGATAGACGCGATGCTTTTCGGAGCTGAACGCGAATCGGCACAAAACATCCGCGACTACGAAACGGGCGATGTAAAAGTTTTCGCCCCGGGCTACTTTGCCGAACGACAGTTTCTCCCGTTCGAGTTTTTTCTGGAAACGCACGACCGCAGCCTCCTCGAAGAGGCTTTTTCACAAAGCAGTGTCGATGCGGCGCCGCGAACTATCGCAAGCGCAGAGCTCTACTTCAGCGAGGACTTCTTTAATGTCGCAGGGTCGGCGACCGTCAAGCTGCATGCGATAGACCCTGTAAAAGAAGCTGCCGTTTTCCGCACCCCGCATGCGATCGAGTCCGGCCGATGGCTCGTTCCCGGCGATACCGGCATTGTTGTCGGCAGCTGGCTTGCAGAAGATATCGCCGCAAAAGTCGGCTATACCGTCAGCGTCGAACTCAAGGGGCGCGGAGGCTTTTACCAGACCTTCGACGCGGAAATCGTAGGCATCGCTCTCACCGATAATCCCTACGTCAACCGGAGCGCCGTCTATATGGACCTTTCGTACGCCGACGAACTGCTCGCCCTCGACGGGGCAGTAACCGAATACGCGGTGGTGTTCCGGGGAGGAGGGAAGCCGGCTGAACGAAAAGCACAGCTTGCAGCCGAAATCGCCGAAGCATTCCCACGCGAAGCTTCCGGTTCAGCTGGTCTTGCACGTTCTGCCGCACCCGAAATCTACAGCTGGGAAGAAGTCGAATCTGATGCAGTGCTCCTGACTAAAACAAAGAGCGGCGGCTCGAAGGTATACCTCTTTTTCATGTTCATCATCGCAGCGGTCGGTATCTCGAACACCATGCTGATGGCGGTAATGGAACGGAAAAACGAAATCGGCATGCTCCGCTCCCTCGGCTACGGCAAGGCAAGCATTCGTTGGCTCTTTCTTGTCGAAGGCTTTGCGATCGGCCTTATCGGCACCGCCGCGGGAACTGCACTCGGAAGCATCGTTGTCGCGTTTATGGTCCAGTATGGTCTGGACTTCAGTTTTATGCTGCGAGAGATGGACGCCGGGTACCGGATCACCGGGGTTATGCGGTCCGCCTGGCATCCGGAAGGCATGATAACCGCAATAGTCGGTGCACTCGCGATTTCTTCGGTTGTCGCCTGGTTTCCCTCGGGACGAATCCTGAAATCGGAAGTTGCAGACATACTGCGTTCGTAACTTTGGAGGTTACAATGAAAATACTGCATACGGCATGGAAAAACCTCTGGCGTAACCGGGGCAGGACAATACTTTCGGCAACCGCAATCGCGATGAGTTCCTTTGTAGTGTTGTTTGTCATTAGTTTCGAGGAAGGCTTTATCGGCGACATGACAAACAACCTGACCTCGAATGTAAGCGGCGATATCAGCGTCATGCGCCGGGAGTACGTCGAAAACGAGCGGGTAACACCGCTCCAGTTCTATATCGAGCATACCGCCGAAATCGTCGAAGCGCTGGAAGCAGATCCGCTGGTGAGCATGGCTACCCCAAAAACCGAATTTGGGGTATCTGTGTACCGCGGCGGCGAACAGATTCCTGCCAGGGCTATCGGCGTCGACATGAAAAAATCCAGACTGGTCAACGGACGAAATTCGAGGCTCGATTCCGGCGCACTGCCAGCACCCGGCAAAAACGAACTGTTGATCGCAACCGGTTTCGCACGCGAAACCGGTATTAACACGGGAGACCGCATCACGATTTTGACCAGGACAGCCTCGAGCGGTACCAACGGGCGAACATTCACTGTTACAGGCATTCTTTCTGTAGCCGACACCGCCTACCGCAATCGGGCGCTGTTCATGGACATCGAGCGCGCTGGCGATTTTCTCCGCATGGGAAGCGATGCGCTCCAGATACAAGTATTCCTCGCGTCCGGTCCGACGACGCGCCTGGACAAAACTGCGCAGGCCATTGCAGAAAGACTTGCATCCCGTCTTGAAGCGGCGAATCTTCCATACACCACCGCAGACGGCCGGCACATCCTGGATATCCGGCCCTGGTATGCAATCAACAGCACCTTCAGCTTTTTCAAAATCGCCAAAGTACTGTACCTATTTATCGGCGCCATTTTTTATTTTCTTGCGGGCACTGTCATCATCAACACCACCATGATGTCGGTCCTCGAACGCAGAAAAGAAATTGGAACGCTTGCCGCACTCGGCATGGAAAAAGCGCGGATCATGGCGCTCTTCCTGGCCGAGTCCCTGTGGATCGCACTCATCGGCACGTTCTCCGGTGCAGCCGCAGGACTCGCTGGCATCGCCGTCCTCGGAACAGTCGGACTCGACTTCCAGAAAATGGGCGGCGCTTCCGTTGCCAGCCTGAGCGCATCGGAAATAATATATCCGTCTGTCGATCCGGTCACCGTCGCAGCCGTCCTTGCGCTCGGAGTTGCCATCGCTGTCGCTTCATGCATCCTGCCCGCACGCATGGCGGCTCGGGTCGAACCCGCGGAAGCCCTCCGCGACAAATAAGGAGATTGTAACAATGACTATTGCAAATCAAATCGCTTCGCGAAAACCTGCAAAGCAATACGGGTACGAACATCCAACCAGGTTCAAGTTCATCGTAGCTTTGATTCTCGGCCTCACCGCAGCGGCGCTCATCGGCGCCCGCGGCGCGCCGCTTTACGCCGCAGAAACAGCTGTCAACGCCCCGGAATTCAGCGCAGTCGAAATACTGACCCGACTCGAACGCAACCAGAGCTGGGATACCGGCATGATCGAAGCAACACTCGCCGTTTCTAACCGTTTCGGCGTCGCCGACAATGCATTCACGTCCTGGTCGCGCAAGGGAGGAGATGCACTCATCGAGATTACAAGCGGAAGTGACCGCGGGCAGAAAGTGCTCCGCCAAGGATCGAACATTTACCTTTTTTATCCGGACGCCGACGAAGTCATCTGGCTCAAGGGAACTGCGCTTCGCGACTCGCTTATGGGTTCGGACTTTTCCTACGAGGACCTGACCGACGACCGCACCCTGCTCGATCGTTTCAACGCTGAAGTGCTCGGAAGCGAGACAGTCGATGGCGCCGAGTGCTGGAAGCTTAAGCTGACGGCAAAAAGCAAGAAAGAAACATACCAATTACAGGACATCTGGGTAGACAAACTCCGCTTTGTACAACGAAAAGCTCTTTTGTACAGTGCGGCAGGAAAAGCGATACGCTCCATGAGCGCCTCGGACATACGGGAGACAGGCGGCCGCTATCTTGCATTCACCACTGTGATGACCGACCTCCTCAGGAAAAACACCTGTACAACCATGACTATTACAAAGGCGGAAGTGGACATCGAAATCCCAGACCGTTATTTTAACCGCGAGGAACTTTCATGGTAAACCGCCGACGCACAGCCGCCTCAACGGCTCCTGCCGCCTCAACTGCTTTTGTGTGTGCGCTCGCACTTGCCTGTATGCAGACACCGTTGTTCGCGGATATCAGTCCATCTGCCCGGATCGAAGCTCAAACTACGTTGCCCTCGCTCTCCGGGGACGGGATTGCGGACTTCGTCGGGATTGCCCGCATCAGTCTTGATTCTTCGAAAAACGACGCGGTCAAGGGAAAGGTCGCCTTCGCGATTGCGGAGGGGGCGGCTTCTGCGATCACGCTCGAACAGGCATGGCTTCGTACGCGTTTCCCCTGGTTCACCGAAAACTCGTCGCTCAGGCTGACAGCCGGCAAGGCGCCGGTCTCCTGGGGTCGGGGCTTTTTGTTCAATGCCGCGGACCCCGTGTTTGGCGCAGTTCCGGCGATTGACGCGTTCGGTTCGGGCGAATACCGCACGGCGACCGACTGGCTTGCAGGCGCGTATGTCCCCTTCGGAGATTTCAGCTTTGCTGAACTGCTGTTAATGCCGGGCAATTCTGTTGTAACTACAACAGGCACAACAAAAAGTGCTGCAGGAGGGGTGCGCATGTTTGCAACGCCTGCGCTCGGCGTACTTCATTCGATCGAAATAAACTACCTCGCACGCGAACCGGTACAGTCAAGCACCACCGACAGTGGCAGCGGTATCGCCGGCGGTATCGCCGGCGGTATCGCCAGCGGCAGTGCGCATACTCTCAGCCTGTGCGCCGACGGCTCGCTTTATTTCGACTGGTACGCTGCCGCTTCAGTCGCGTTGCCGCACAATGCACTTTCAGACTTCCCGCCAGAAGCTGACGATGCCAAACCGCTCATCTCGGCCGGGCTTTTCAAACTGTTTGCGCCGCCCCTTATCCAAAGCCTGTCGCTGCGGGCGGAAGGACTTTTTGCTCCCGAAAGCTTTGAACGCACAGGAAACAGCACAATCGGCGTTTACGGCTCGATACAGGCAGCACTATCGGATCTCTGGTCGGTCGCAGTCCAGGGAAACACAATGCGCACAACTCGGGGCGGCGATACCGAAGAGACAGCCTCCGCAGATTCCAAGGCTGCGCTCACCGCAAGCTTCACCCCGATCAAAGGCTTTACCGTCAGCGCAAGCGTCATCGCTGCCGAAAGCCCGTTCCGTCGCTTTATCAACAACGGCTTTTTCTGGACGTTCGGGTTTACCGCTGCATTTTAGCTTAGGTTTCCGCCAGGCTTTAGCCTGGTAACGTTAAAAAAAGGACAATCCGGGAAAGAACAGTTGTAAAACCACAATGCATCCACTACTATTTAAACGCAAGAGCTTCGTGCAAAAGCATCCAATTATAGGACCCCGGATAACTCACCGAGTTTTTCCGAAAGTCCGTTTGCAAGAAGCTCACTGCACTACTAATTTCGAGGAACAAAACGATTATGAACAAATACCGGCACTATTTTAGACTGCTCGTACTGGCTGCTTCCATGCTGTTTTTAACCGCCACCTTCGCTGTGCTTTCCTGGGCCAGAAACGCCGCAGAAACAGCTACAGGATCTCTCCTCCCCTTCCTGGCCGCATCGGCCGCATACCTCGTTCTGGTCAACTTGGCCGCAGGCCGCTTTGCACACGCATTCAAGACCGACTTCAAAGCGCTGGAGTCGGACAGCGAAACATACCGGCACACACTCGACGAGTTCGGCCGCATTCCGCTCAAAACTCTGCTGGTATTTGTCCTGGTATCTGCCGTATACAGCGTATCGCTCCGGTTTATTCCTGGAGCGCTCGAACTGCCGGCAACAGCCGCATCCACGTTCACCATTCTCATGATCGGCATGAGCATGCTGGCCGCAGCATTCATCTTTGTACTCGGCGATATCGATGTATCCAAAACCCTCTTTGCCGCCAAACTGCAGTACTATCCCAAAAACCTCAAATATCCCCGCCAGGCCACAAAGAACTTCATAATTCCGCTCTTTATCGCACTCATGACACTCACCAACACCGCTTCCATGCAGCAGCTCCATCTAGCCCTCGCCCTGCATACGAACAAAGAAACCAAAACCATCGACATCTCTTCCATACTCTTTTACTCCGTGTATCTCATCGTCGTGTGCGTCCTGATTGCCCTGTGGACAAAGGGGAACTACAACCTTTTCCAGTCCTTGATGAAACAGCTGGAAGCCCTCACCGAACGCGAAAAAAACCTGGCCGGACGCGTCAATGTCGCTTCTGTCGACGAACTCGGCTTTATCGCCGGACGCATCAATGAATTCTGCACGGGACTGTCGGAGAATTTTATTGAACTAAAAGAATCTCAAGATCAACTTTCTTCGCTGGGCACCGACCTCAATGTAAGCATCACGAACTCCGCATCCTCGATCACCCAGATTGTCTCCGCAGTCGACGAAGTAAACGAACGGACGGCAGTCCAGGCAGGCAGCGTCCAGGAATCATCGGGTGCAGTCGAGCAAATTGCCAAAAACATCGAATCGCTGGATTCCATCATCAGCAATCAGGCGAGCAGTGTTACGGAAGCCTCGGCGTCTATCGAAGAAATGGTCGGCAACATCAATTCAATCAATACGTCAACAACAAAAATGGCCGACCGTTTCGATGCCCTTTCGGCGGCTTCCGAAAAGGGAAAACAGGCGCAGGAAGAATCGGAAACACGGATCAAGCAGATAGCCGAGCGCTCAAAAACACTGTTCGAGGCAAACCAGGTAATCGCGGCAATCTCGGCACAGACAAACCTGCTTGCGATGAACGCTGCCATAGAAGCCGCCCACGCCGGCGAAGCAGGTGCCGGGTTCTCGGTCGTTGCCGACGAAATCCGCCACCTCGCCGAAACCTCGGCAAAACAGTCAAAAAACATCAGGCAGGAAATTGCCCAGGTGCAAACGGCGATCTCCGATATGGTTGGAACCACGCAGAACTCTGAACAGGCATATTCCCAGGTCGTCGCCCTCATCCAGGAAACCAGCACCCTTGTCCGCGAAGTACAGCAGGCTATGGTCGAACAAAAAAACGGCTCCATGGAAGTACTTGAAGCGCTCCGCTCCATGAACACCATCACCCAGCAAGTACAGAGCGCCTCGAAAGAAATGAGCGAAGGCAACCGTACTGTACTGCAGGAAATAGTCAGGCTCCGGGAAAGCACGCAGCTCATCCGCGACAGCATGAAACAAATGAGCAGCGCAAGTGACGCGCTCAGCAGCGATTCAGGCAATCTCGGCGCCCTCGCCCGACGGACAGCCTCCACCATCGACCGTATGGAAGCAGTCCTGAAAAGCTTCAACAGCTGACGGAGAGCCCCGGACTGCCCACCGGACGGACGGGTTTGGCGTGTTGCATGGAAAGGCCATTTCCGGTATTCTTTCACTCATGATTACCGTAACCGATCTCAGTCTCTCCTTCAGCGAAAAACCCCTTTTTAAGGACGTCAACCTCAAATTCACGCCGGGCAACTGCTACGGCATCATCGGCGCGAACGGCGCCGGAAAGTCAACCTTTCTCAAGATTCTCTCGGGCGAAATCGAGCACGACAAGGGCGACATTATCATTCCCGCAGGCCAGCGCATGGCCGTCCTCAAGCAGGATCACTTCGCTTACGACGAATACACCGTCAAAGACACCGTCATGATGGGATATCCCAAACTCTATTCCACACTCAAGGAACGTGAAGCAATCTACGAAAAAGCCGACTTCACCGAAGAAGACGGCATCCGCGCGAGCGAGCTCGAAGCCGAATTCTCGGAACTTGGCGGCTGGGAAGCCGAAAACCAGATCGAACAGATGCTTTCCGGCCTCGGTCTTGAGGAAGAACACCACAACAAGCAGATGGCCGAACTCGACGAAAGCCAGAAAGTGCGCGTCCTCATCGCCCAGGCTATTTTCGGCACGCCGGACATACTCCTCCTCGACGAACCTACGAACGGTCTCGACCTCGAATCGATCACCTGGCTCGAAGAATTCCTTATCGAATTCCCGAACACCGTCATCGTCGTCAGCCACGACCGTCACTTCCTGAATTCGGTGTGCACCCACATCTGCGACATCGACTTTGGCAAAATCCGCATGTACTCGGGCAACTACGACTTCTGGTACCAGATGAGCCAAATCATGCAGCGCCAGGCCCGCGACCAACAGAAAAAACGCGAAGACAAGATGAAAGACCTGCGGGAGTTCATCCTGCGCTTCTCGGCCAACGCATCCAAGAGCAAGCAGGCTACAAGCCGGAAAAAAGTATACGACAAGCTCGCGCTCGAAGAAATCGAAGTCACCACCCGCAAATTCCCCTACGTCAACTTCAAGCCGGACCGCGAACTGGGCAACAACGTCGTACGCGTCGAAAAAATCAACTACTCGTATGAAGGAGTCCAGCTGCTCAAAGATTTTGATCTTATCGTCAACCGGACCGACAAAATCGCCTTTGTCGGCATGGAACACAACTCCAAAAGCGCCCTCTTCGACATCCTCGCAGGAGACGCCGTTGCCGAATCGGGCGACGTATACTGGGGCCAAACCGCAAAATACGCCTACCTCGGCCGCGACAACACACAATTTTTCGACAACGACTACAACATCACCGACTGGCTCCGCCAGTATTCTCCCGAACAGGACGACGCCTACGTACGCGGCTTCCTTGGCCGCATGCTCTTCTCCGGCGACGAATCGCTCAAACAGGTCAAAGTCCTTTCCGGAGGCGAAAAAGTCCGCTGCATGCTCTCGAAGCTCATGCTCTCCGGCGCGAACGTCCTGATCATGGACGAACCGACCAACCACCTCGACCTCGAAGCCATCACCAGCCTCAACGAAGCCCTCGAAGAATTCTCCGGCGTCGTTCTGTTCAACAGCCACGACCACGAGTTCATCGCATCCATCGCCAACCGCATCATCGAAATCACCCCGAACGGCATTATCGACCGCATGATGAGCTTCGACGACTACATCGCCGACGAACACGTCAAACAGCTCCGTACCGAACTCTACAAAGGCGCCATAAAGAAATTCAATATTTAGGGCACCTCGAAAAACTGAAGTTTTTTTAGAGGTGCCCTTTAAGCGAAGCTCTTTCAAAACTCGGGAATTTTTGAAAGGGCAAAGGCGAAAACCTTCGCTTCGGTCTTTTACTACTCCGGTATATGCTCGAAATTCAGCGGCGACTCTGCTGAATTTCGAGCATTTTCAGCAGAGTTCCTGTTTTACACACTGATGCCCAAGGCTCTTCCCTGGCGCGAAAACGTCACGCCATCGCCTGGGGGCGTCTACTGCTCCGGTTTCTCGATCACCCAGGATTCGGAGTTGAACGGCTCTGAATCCGTTTACCCTCGGCGGATGAAAAAACAAGAAACAACACGTACAGGCCGGCAATAATCAAAATACCGATTCTGATATACAATACGGTACTGCTCATCTTCCGCACACCAACCCGCTGAAAACCGTCGATCACAGAATCCGCAGTTACTGTACCGTCTTGTGCAAAATCCCTAACCAGCAAAGCGTTATTGGAAATCTTCTTTTTTATAGTATCTGCAAACGTCTTGTACACGAACGACCGGACAAACCCGGAGGGTTTCACTCCGTCAAGAATTGTGTTCAAACGTACAGTGAGAGAATCCATTTCATCAAGCGAATACGAAACATTCTCCAGCCCGGCCGACGAAAAATGCCTGTCAACTTCTGGCCGTACGAGTTCTACACCCCGACGAATCAGAGAATTTAATCCGCGTTGAGCCGGAAATGTCGATCCAAACAAGACCCCAGCCAGAATAAAAAATAGCACAGTCAGAACGCCAGACACCGTTCTGATTGCTGTGCGTATATTCCGCACCAAAAATACACAGCAAAGTATCGAAAGAACAACTCCAATACAAACACAGACAACAATTTCAAGCATTTTCCGATTCTCCATAAAAAGTAATCTTTGTTTCCTGGGTGCGGCATGATTCTCTTATTCGATCGCCGAACGGCTTGCGGAGTTTCAAAAGGTCGGCGTACCGCCAGGAAAGATCAAGGCGTTGCAAGACCACACGAACAACACTTCGTGAACAGGGAGCATCCAAATAAGGAACAAACGATGCCGGATGAAACACCGTCCTGTTTCTCCGTAAAAGAAGAGAAATCATACGAACTTTTTGTGGATATGTCCCAAATAATCGAAAAGATTCCCTGACAAGAACAAGAAACACAATAGCCTGAACAATCAGAAACCACAAACAGACAGACCACAGGGGAAAAACAACAGTGACAACAGCCGCCACAAGCAGCACTATCGGATAGATATTTAAATACAGTACTTCATACCACTTCATATAAAAAAAAGGACAGGCCCATAGGACCTGTCCGGAGGAATTAGCCTTTCAATGCTTTATAAAAACTGTCAACAAGCTTGCTTGCCTTGCTTTCATCAGCGTCCTTCAGCAAAACCATCGTCTTGTTTGTCAGGCCTTCATAATACAAATAAAAACCGGGGCAGAACAGACCGCACATAGCTTTTTTTGTATATCCGATTTCTTTGATGCTGCTCGGCAAAAGGTATTTTACCCGGCGCTCGGTGTTGAACACATAGCAGTTAATCTGATCATAAATTTCTACAACCCGCTTGTTAGTGATAACAATAAAACCCTTTTTCTTGAATCCAAGTATAGCAGCAATAAACTTGAGAATTTCTCCGAACAATTGTGCCACTGGATTCGAACTGATAGCCCACAGTTCCGCTTCGATCTCTGCGATCAGTTCTTCTCCCTCGCCAAGTGCTACTTGCGATTTTGACATTTCAATCCTCCGTCTCTTCCTTCTTGAAGTTATACATAATTCTTTCTCAGAATTACGTTTACTGAAGTCTACATTAACTTCCTGAATCCCGCAACAAAAAAAATGAAAGAGGCCTCCAATAGAACAGCGAACACATCACGCCATCGCCCGGGGCGTCTACTGCTCCGGTTTCTCGATCACCCAGGATTCGGAGTTGAACGGCTCGGGCGCTTCGTTGCCCCGGATGCGGTCAATTTCGTCCCAGCGGAAATCCAGTTCCATGTAGCCGAACACCGGCTTGCGGGGAGGACGGCGCTTGCCGTTGTGAACGGCAATTTCCGTATCCAGATTGGTAATCGTTGAGCGGACAAGGTACGGCTTTCCGAGTGCAAGCGTACTGCCGTCTTCCGACAGGACAAAAGGCACCGGTTCATAGACCAAAGCCGCAGTGCCCTCGTACACGACATTTTCCGGTTTGAACAGGAGAGCGCCGCCGTCGACGGTGAATGATCCGCGCTCATAGTTGCGCAAAACGCGGCCGGTGGAGGTAATGCAGGTATACAGAACTTCACCGATCTCGAGGAATTTCGGCACCACGCCCTGGCTGCCGTCGCTCAGAATGAACTCGGCCTGGATGTCTTTTTTCAGCGCTTCAACTGCCCAGTACCGGATTCTGCAATACGATGAACCGGCAAAATAATACGCAAATATTTCCTCTTTGAGTGCCTGCCGGTACAGCCGGATTCCGTCGGAGTTCCCGCCCGCCAGCCAAAAGCCGTCCAGCGGCGACACCGGTCCTGAGGAGGCTGCGCCAGACGCAGTACTTTCGACCCGGCGCATGAACGCAAGATACAGTCCGTCGCCGGCAACCGCCACCGGAATCGACGCTTCGTTTTTTTCCCCGGGATAACCGGCTGTAATCGTGAACAGCCCATTTTCGCCGGCAACTGTTGCGGGAAGAACGCCGGTATCCTCCCATACAAAACCGTAGTACGGCTTGAGCACAATTCGCATACCTGCTTCTGAAAACTCGACGAATCGATCTCCGTTTTCCCACACACCATCAAGATCGCGCGAAGCAGGAATCGCTGGAGGAGCGGAGACGTCCGGAGAAGTCTGAGCCCGGAGAGGGGCTGCAAGGCTGACTGCTGCGAGAATACAGAAACAGACAGCGGCACGGGCAGCAAAAGATTTCATTCTACCACCCTCCAGGATCTGATGATCAGTATTCCGTCGGGAAATAGTATTCCTGAATCTGAAGCACGGGACGTATTGCGTTCCCCGACTGAAACTTTGGGAGTTTGTTCAGGAGGGAGCAGTTCTCCTTCGAATTCAATCAAAAAGCCCTGCTGTCCCAACAGTAACTCACCCTTCTCGGCCGGAAGGATACCGTATACCGCACTGTCGTCCGCTAGAATGATTCCGGGGACAGGCCGTTCGCCTGTCCCGAATGCGCCAACACGACCTTTCAGCCGAACAAGAGGTTTGTCGGGAGCGGGCGTTTCGCCGCCGGCATCGGAAGAAATCGCCGCAGGCTCAAGTTTTTCCGGCTTATAGTGCGAGAAGGACGCGAAGAGCGCGCACAGAAAAAGCAGGACGCACAGACCGGCGGCGGATTTGAACGTCACGGCCCTACCACCATAAGCTGCAGCTGCACCTTCGGATTCAAGGGCTTTTCAAGCGTGATCGAAACCGAGTCCGCAACCGCATGCCATGCAGACGACGAAAGGAGCGACAAGCCCCAAGGGCGAAGAGGCCAAGGTTCAAGATTCCATAGGCATGGACCGGTTTCCATCCAGACGTTCATATTATCGTTTCTGATTGCATGAATATTGAAATCCATAAAAGTGTAGCTTATTCCACTGCCTTCGGGGAACTCGGTCGGGCCGGCCTGTATGTCGAAGCGCCGAACATCCGAACTTCCGGCTGTCGTCGCGTTATATACCAGCGCTTCCCCGTAACGGGCAAATACCGACTCGAAGGACTCGTTCGGGAAACCCGTCGCATGCAGAGCCTCGGTAACCGACTGCGCCCCGACTGTACAGTTCTTCTCCATCCCGGATACCAGACTGATTCCCCCATAGTTCCGCGTAAGGTACGCACCGAAGGCATACGCCGAAGAATATGAGAACAAGATTTCGTTCTGCCCGGTTTTCTCGTCGTCGGGAAGCCAGTCCATAACTCCCGACTCGTCGTAGAAACCGTTGAATAAAGGAATGCGGCCTTCGATCGGACCCGCTTTGTCAATATTGTATGTCGAACCAACGATAGTTTTCAGATGATCCTGCATGAAGTCCTCGGCCAGCATCGAAAGCATTTCGGTGTACCAGGAGTATGTGGTTCCTGCCTTCGCTTCATGATGTATCATGTGCTGGAATTCATGCACCAGCGTCGAGTACATGATATTGGAATACATGTCGGTAAAATGCGCATCGATGTAGAACATCTCGCATTTATTGCTATCGGTATAATTCATGAGATCCTGGGGATCAAAATAACCGTATACACCGCTTGACTGGGGATTAGTAGCATCCAAATACCAGTCGTAATAGATATCGTATGCGAAAATGTGGATTCTCTTGTCACCATCAATACCGCCGTCTCCTGTCGGCCCCCCCCCGTTCTCGTACCCGAGAACATTAGTCATCAGCGGATATACGCCGTCGAAGACGCGGGCAAGCTCGGCGCACTGGGCTTCGTTCAGCATATTGTCGTTCACTGTCCAGTCAGCCGGATTGGTTCCGGTTTCGTCCATATTGAACCACTGGTCCGGAACCCATACATAACAATTCGATCCGCGAGCCCGAAGAACAACAGGTACTTCGACATAATCGGTTCCGGCTTCATTTTCTATCCAGAAATTCCGGATACTCCCAACAGCCAACGAATCGGTACCGGTTTCGGAAGCGGAGCGGAGTGCGGGATTCTTGATGCTACGAGCAGAGTCGGCGCCGGACGCTGCGGTTCGCGGAAGCGGAGTATGGTCCAATCGGACCGGTGTGCCCGCCGGAATGGCAGGGGCGCGGGGAGCCGACGGAGAAGGAAACAGGGAATCGGAGGAATCAAGCAGGGATCGCTCGCTTTTTACGACGCCGGTATTCCCGGCGGGAACGATATAATTCGATGCGTTCGATTTTACCAGTACGACGGAGCGGCCGCCGAGGCCTGTGAACCGGAAGGTATTCACATCGTAGTTCTGATCGAAGGTAAACACACGCGACGACCCGTCGAAAGCGATGTCCATAGTTTTTTCGGTTTTCGGGGGAGGGCTTTCGGGTTCTTGCGGACAGCCGGTCAGGAAGAAAAAGGCAGCGCCTGAAAGCGCTAACCGTACAACAAAAGCAGTCATGGAAGAAATCTTTTTTGGGTGTGCAGGCCGCGCGGGGCGCGCGTCTGATCGGCGTGAATGTACGTTATTCATTCTACACAGTCTACCCCATTGCGAATCGATGGGCAATTGAAGGTTTCAATTTCAATTGTCTTTTTTACGTTGACAATCCTGAGCCGCACTTTACTCTTTCGCGCGGGAGTACTACACTTGGCGGCATCCATGAAATTTTCCATCCTCGAACGACGGGTTCTTGCCATTGCGGCGCCGGCAGTTGTTGAACTTTTGCTTACGTCGCTGACATCGCTGGTTGACACTATAATGGTCGGAAAGCTCGGCGCATACGCGATATCGGCTGTGGGGCTTACGACGCAGCCGAAATTCATCCTGCTTTCGGTGTTCGTCGCGCTCAATGTGGGAACGACGGCGCTTGTTGCGCGGTTCCGCGGGCAAAACAATAAAAGCGATGCGGACATAGTGACGGTGCAATCTCTTTTTTTGACAATAGGTGTTGCGGTGATTCTGTCGGTTCCCGGTTTTCTGTGTGCGCGCAGTGCGGTGCTTTTTATGGGTGCCGGGCCGGATACGGTCGATGCGGCGGCGGGGTATTTCAGGATCATTATGCTCGGTTTTGTGCCTACGGCGCTCCCGCTGACTATTTCGGCGCTGCTCCGCGGTGTCGGGGAAACGCGGCTTTCCATGCGGTATTCTGCGGCTGCAAATATAGTGAACGTCATTTTCAACTACCTTCTGATTTATGGGCATTTCGGTTTTCCGCGCCTTGGCGTGGAGGGAGCGGCGATCGCGACGGTGATCGGCAACTGCGTCGCAAGCGGCATTGCGCTCTGGGCGATTCTTGGGCCACGTTTCCACCGGAACGGAAAGCGGGTGTCGGAATTTGTGGAGCTCAAGCTGAACCGACGGACGCTTACGCCGGATTTTCCGATGCTGTGGAGACTTTTACGCGTCGGGCTTCCGTCTGCGGCCGAACAGGCTGCGCTCAGGGTCGGTCTGCTCATGTATACGATTACCATTACCGGGCTCGGAACGGCGGTGTTTGCCGCTCACCAGATTGTGCTCACCATACTCAACTTGTCTTTTGTAACCGGACAGGCCTTCGGTATCGCGGCGGCGAGTCTGGCAGGGCAGGCGCTCGGCCGGGAAGACCCTGAAGGAGCAAAGGCGGCTGCGGCGGCGAGCAGGAGGATTGGTTCGGTTATCGCGACTGTTATGGGAATTTTGATGTTTTTGTTTCGCCAGCAGCTGGTGTCGCTTTTTACGAACGATCAGGCGATTATCGCGCTCGGAGTGAGCATCATGATCCTGACGGCGCTTATCCAGCCGTTCCAGTCGTCATTCCAGATTTACGCAGGCGCGCTCAGGGGGGCGGGAGACTCGCTGTATCCAGCAATATCGCTCGCCGTCGGTATTCTGATTATCAGGCCGGTGCTGTCGTATGTGAGCATTACGGTGTTCGGGTGGGGGCTCTTTGGCGCCTGGTGTGCGCTGTTCGTCGATCAGACGGTTCGTTTCGGAATGATCCGGCACCGGTTCAATACCGGAAAGTGGCTTGTGAAAAAAGTGTAGAAAAGCTTGGGAAGCGGGGACGGCTATTAAGCGGGGACGGCCATTTTTTTGTGCATTTGCCTGCGCTGATTGTTTTCTATGATATAATACGGTATATTTTTGTATACGTGTACATTATAAGGACTAATCCTGATGAGTTTTACAGAATTCAAATTCCGTTTTGGCACCATTCTTGCGCTTGTACTGTCTGCAACAGGAGCGCTTGCTGTATGTGCTGCAGCGTTCCCGGATACACTGGTATGCGCGATTACTGTCTGCATTGTGCTTGTAGATTGTATCGGACTGTTCTTTTCTATTAAAAGCCTGAAACAGACCGACCAGTTCACGCAGGAACTCGACGGTCCGCTCAAGGAAATGGCCCGGTAGATAGCGCACGGTATTTCGGCGTTTGCGGCCGGAGACTTGCGATACCGGCTTGGGTTACCCAAAAACTGGTTTAAAAACAGCCAAACAGAAGCTGTGGGCAGAAGGTTGAAAACGGCGATTGAAGACTTTAACGGGATGACGGAAGTACCGCCGAAACGTATGTGCTTTGTCGGAGCAAACTCATGGATGGAGGGACAAATTGCCGGAGAAAGAATCGCAGCACTGCTTGCAGGCAAGGGAAAGGTTTTGTATCTGATTCCCCAGTACGATCAGGTGAATCATGTAATGCGCATGAAGGGTTGCCGGGATTACCTTGCAGAACACGCGCCAGGGATTTCCAACGCGGGTATTCTTGAGGCGAAGGGAGACCCGGAGACAGCGGCACAGCTTGTGGTCAACAGCATCGACAAGCATCCCGATCTGAGTCTGGTCTTTATCACCGACGGACATACACCGCACAGGGTAGCGCAAGCGGTTTCCGAAAAAAAACCGTCGGTCAAGCTGGTCATTTTCGATGCAACATCGGTGAATATTGCGCTTCTGCGTAAAGGGCTTATCACGGCATTGATCGAACAGAACGCTTTCGGTCAGGCATGGAATGCGCTTATATACCTGTTCAATTCGTGCGAAAGCAAATGGAAACCGTCGACGCGAAAACTGCTGATGGATCCGATCTACATTGACCGCAGCAATTACCAAACCTATTGGGATGACGCAGCGGACAAACGGATTATGCGCGAGGAAGAACAGAAGCAGCTTGTTGTTCCTGTCGAATACCGGTCCGGGAAGAAATACCGTTTTGGAGTCATTATGCCCCAAAAAACGGGTTTTTTTGAAGCGTTGGTCGCCGGAGCCGAAGCGGCTGCGAAAGAGTTGTCCCGTTTTGGTGTGGAAGTCGAGCTTAGGGATGCGTACCATGAGCAGTCGGATTTTGGCAGCGCAACGCTGTACAATCCGATTATCAGCTCTTTTATTGAACGAAAGTTCGACGGTTTCATGACCGGGGTTATCGATCCTGCGGTGATGAAGTCAATCAACGAGGCGGCGGACAAGGGGCTGAAAGTGACTACTTTCAGTACCGAGCCGTCCAGTTTTCGGGAAATTATTCTTTCGGTTATAGACAACACGGAAAGCTTGATCGACTCGGGACAACGGCTTTCCTCTGCAGCACAGGAGTCTGAACAGGCAGACGTCCGGATCGGGGAATCGATTATTGGTATCGAGGAGGACATCAGTGAACAGAACGCAATGATCTCTGATACGGAACTTCTTTTGGGAACTCTGAACAGAACGATTGACCGGTTGAATGAATCGCTTGAAGTGTATACCGGACTCGTTCAGAAGATGAACAACAAATCGCGCGCAGGAAACGCCGGCAAATCGTTTTCTGTTGTCGCCGGAGAAATCCGTTCGCTCGCCGCAAATTCGCGTGAAGCTGCAGAAAACATTAAAAAAACAATCGGAGATATCACCGGATCAATGAGCGAGATTCTTACCGTCAGCTCCAAGGGAACGCAACTGGTCGACAGTAATCTGAAAAAAGCCCAAACAGCACAGCAGATTTTCGAATCTATTTCTGATGGATTGCGGGGATCAACCGAGAATATCGGTAAAATCGCTGTATCGGCGTCGCAAATTGGAGCAAACCGCAAGAATCTACGGGAAAATATTGACGGGATATCCCGGGCATCAGCAAAAACTGCAGAACGTATTAAGGCGATTTCCGCTTCGATAATGCAACGCAATCGGCAGGGAGAACAGATATCCGAAACATCAAAACAGTTGCTGGAAATGGCAGAAGGGCAAAAAACGGCACTTTCGCAACTCTCGGTTCGGGAAAGCGGAGCGTGAGGAAGTGTTATTCCGGCAATCCCATACAGAGCAGTACCGTAAAAAGTATGGTAAAGGAAAGCTGGAACAGTAGCGCAGAGCGCCTGGAACTGCGCGAATAGGTGTTTTTGTCGAAAAACCTGAAGCAGAACACGAACAGATTAAAAAACACGATTGTTGCGGAAAGAGAAAAAACATACAGGTCCACTTCGTCTATCCGGCGGGTGTAGAAAAGAAAAGTCGCCGCTGCGAACAGCAGGCCGAGAATCAGAAATAAAACGGCAAGAACGAAGGAAAGAGCTTGATGATTGACCTTGGACCGCCGTTCGGCGCTCATCGCCGATATGCCGGCAACAGATTTCCAAAACGGCAGCTTGAGAAACAGGATTATCGAGGCTAGTACGGACAGCAGCGCAAGTCCGCCGCCGAAAAGCAGAAAGAGCATACGTTTTTATACCCCGCACGGACGACCCCAGTCAACCGGCGAATATTGATGCTTGTAGCATCAATATTCGCCTTGCAGTTTTTACGCTCGCCATTCGGCGCGCGGTGTTACATGGCGAGGGTCAGACTTCGGAAAACAGAGACTCAATTTCTGCGCGGTACAGATCCTGGATACGGTGGCGCATCAGCTCCTGCTTGCCGGACAGCTCGCGTCCAACCTGAAACGGTTCGTTCAGGAGCGCAAACCGGAAAATCGTCTCAAAGGGACGGAACCCGTTCTGATGGTTCACACGCGCATCGATAGCACTGCGGAACAGCTGGATAACCACCGGATTCTCCAAAAGCGCTTCGTAGTCGTCAGTTGCAAGGTCGTGCTCCGCCGCGAAGGCAAGCAGCGGTTCCTTTGCCGGCACAATGAGCGCCGCCAGATATTTCTGGTCCTGCCCGAGCACAACGGCGGCGTCCACGCACTCGAACCCCTTGATTGCCCGTTCGATCGGCGCGGGCTCCACGTTTTCGCCACCCCGAAGCACAATCGTGTCCTTGGCGCGGCCGGTGATTTTTATTTCCCGGTCCATCGACAGCATGCCAAGATCGCCGGTATTGAACCAGCCGTCCTGATCGATCACCCGGGCGGTAAGGTCGGGCCGCCTGTAATAGCCTTTCATCACCTGCCCTCCTTTTACCATGATGACGCCAATCTTCCCGGGTCCGAGAGCTTCAGGAGATTTCCAGGAACCTCCAGCGGCGTCTTCGATCACCCGCGCAAGCGCTTCTGCGTCCACGATCTTGCACCCGGTCTCTGCAAACACCTTGCCGACGCAATCCTGGCGGGGTTTCTTCTGGTCGCGGAACGAAAGAAGCGGCGCCGTCTCGGTAATTCCGTAGCCTTCGAGCATGTTAAGCCCGATCGCCTGGTAAAAAGAATCCACGTCTTTCTGGAGCGCGCCGCCGCCTGAAATACAGATGCGGATACGCCCGCCGAGCTTTGCGCGCACTTTCCGGTAGATGATGAGGTTTCCCAAACCATACAGCGGCAAAAGCAGGAGCCAGGGGACAAGGCCGGCAAGGGTGTCGAACAGGCGTATGCGTGGTGTAAATCGGGGAAGACGGCCAAAGACAAGATCGCGCGCAGCGCAGTACCGCTTGCCGATGTCGACGAAAAACAGAAAGAGCGCCTTCTTCGCGCCTCCTTCTTTTCTGATTGCGCGGAAAATACCGGAAGCGAGCGCCTCCCACAATCGGGGTACGCCGGGCAGAATCTGCGGGCGAATGGCGGCAATGTCCGGCAGCATGATGGAGGCTACCGGCTTGGAGTACGCCATGCCGCTCGCGCGTTCAATAACGATGTACTGCATGAGCCGCTCGAAGCTGTGCCAGACCGGCAGGACAGTGATCCACATGTCGCCCGGCTCCACATGGAGCACCGACGGAATGCGCTCGAGCTGCCAGGAATAGTTAGCCTGCGTCAGCATGACGCCCTTCGGCTCGCCGGTGGTACCGGAGGTAAAAATGACCGTAGCGATATCGTCTCCGGTTCCCTTGTCTATTTCGGCTTCAAGTTCCGCTGTGCAGAGGTCTCCTTTGGCGCTCCGCTCCGACCGGCCGCGGCCGGCGAGCTCGGTGAACGAAAGCAGGCGCACGCCCTTGTGCGTTGCCGCGGACAGATCGTCTGTCGAAGGTTCGTTGAACATGACGAGAGTTTCGAGGACCGGAAGCGATCCTTTCGAGTTAAGTATCTTTGTAAGTTGACTCTTGTTTTCCACGAAGACGAGCCGGCATTCAGTGGTGGACAGGATGAAGGCGATTTCTTTTTCCATGGAGTCGCAGCCGCGGGGAACGTCGGCGGCGCCAAGGCTTTGGATTGCAAGGTCGGCAACAAGCCACTCCCGGCGGTTGTCGGAGATCAAGCCCACAAGTTCGCCCCGTGCGACTCCCTCAGCGCGAAGGGCACAGGCCAGGTCGAGCACGTCACTGTACAGTTCGCGGTAGCTTCGGGTTTTGAAGGCGGAAGAGCCGTCTTTATATGCTTGTACGGTAAGGTTCGGCCATGAGCGGACGCGAGATCGGAAGATACGGGGGATTGTCGGTTCGATTGCCATGAATGCTCCTGTCTGATTGAAGTGCGTGCGCGCGGACGCACCGGAATGCGCTCGCCGTGTTATTCCAGCTAAATACGATATGACGCCCTTGTCAACCGATTTCTTGACAGGATTGCGCGTGTATTCCATTATACGAGCCATGTCCGAACGATCCTCGAGTACAGACGCTCTCGTGCTTTCCCTTGCAGCTTTTGGCGAAGGGCACCGGGAGGCACTGCTTTTGACTGTGGACAGAGGTCTGGTGCGGGCTGCGGTTTTCGGCGGCGCAAAAAGCAAGCTCCGCGCGTTGGTGTCGCCCTGGCAAACCGGAAAAGTGTGGCTCTATTCAGATCCGGTCAAAAAATCGGTCAAGATAACCGATTTCGACGTTATGTTTTGGCGGCAGGGCATCAGGGAAAGCCTGGTACGCACCTGGTGCGCCTCGTTTTGCGTGGAACTGGTTGCGCGCTCCCACGGGAATGCGGACTGGAGGCTGGTCAATGCGTTTCTGGACGGAATCGCTGTTTCGGACGACAACGAGTGTCGGGTAGCCCTCCTCCGGTATATGTGGCGGACGCTGCTCGCGCAAGGGATCGCGCCCGACGTGCTTTCCTGCGCGCGCTGTGGAACAACCGGCGAAAATCGGGTATTATACTATTCTCCGCTGGAAGAAGCCTGCGTCTGCGATTCGTGCGCAAAGCCCGGCGACCGCCTTTTTCCGCTGCAGCCGAGATCTCTTGCCTGGCTTTCTGCAGTCGAGCATCTTTCGCCTGCTGCAGTGCGAGCCCTGGAGCTCAACGATGCAGACCTCGCCGACCTCCGCCGTTTTTTGTTTTTTCTCGCCAACCGCATGGCCGGAGGGCTTCTAAAGACGCTCGAGACGAGCGACGGCATTCTGTAAGGCGAATAACACAGTATGAAATGGAACAAGAAAGATATTGGAAATGAAATCGTACGGGAACTGCATTCCCGGTACGGATGTGATTATTTGACCGCATCGATTTTGGCGCGCCGCGGCATTGTTGAAGGCGAAGATGTACTGTTCTGGCTGGAGGACGACCTCCGCTACCTTCACAATCCCTTTCTCTTTTCGGAGATGGAAGACGCGGTAGACCGGATTCTGGACGCCAAGGACGAAGGTGAAAAAGTGCTGGTGTTCGGAGACCGCGACGTCGACGGCATCACGAGTACCACGCTGATCTGCCAGGCGCTTGCCGACCTCGGCATTGACGTCAGCTGGAAGGTTCCCTCTGGGAACGACCCGTACGGATTGACGATGGAAGCGGTCGAAGCCCACGCTGCGGCGTACGGGTCGCTGATTATTACGGTGGACAACGGTATCTCGTGCATTCAGGAAATCGCAAAGGCCAACGAGCTCGGCATCGACGTCATCGTGGTGGACCACCACAATCCCCAGGACGAGCTGCCGGAAGCGGTTGCAATTATCAACCCGAAACTGGAAGATTCCGGCTACCCGTTTCGCGATCTTGCCGGTTGCGCAGTTGCCTGGAAGCTGGTGCAGGCGCTTCGTTTTGCCAAAACCGAGCTGTATAAACAGCAGCTGTGCCTGCTCAACGTGCGGCCTGCGAACGAATCGTACGTTATCGAAGCGCTGAAAACGGTCAACATGGCCGAAACCGCACGCATCAGCGAGACGATTGTACCGGGCATGGTGTCCATTTCGCAAACGCGACTTTTGCCGTTCCTCCAGGGCCAACAAATTCTGGTATGGGACGAAGCCATGCAAAAAAAACAGCTTGAGCGCATTTTCGGGAAGGGCGTCGAATTCCATTTCCTGGATATCTCCACGCAGGTTTCAAAACTGATTCCGGCGGTCCGGGGAATGACGCTTCTGAGGCTGAAAGATCTTTCCCGAATTGGCCGCTACCAGGATCGCGCGATGAGCGAGCTCGACGGATTCTTCAATATTTTCGTCACCTACGCGCAAAAGCAAAACGCCCTGTTCGGAGAGCGCGAATCCGAAGAGCTGCAGCTGGTCGCGCTTGGGACGCTCGCCGACCTGATGCCCCTGACGAACGAAAACCGCATTCTGGTACGCAAGGGGCTCGCTGCACTGAACGAAAAACCCCGGGCGGGTATTGCCGAGCTGCTGGCAAAGCAAAACCTGACCGGAAAACGGATCGGCACTACCGACCTTTCCTGGCAGATTACCCCGGCCATCAATGCAACCGGCCGCATGGGCAAACCGGAGCTTGCGGTACAACTCTTGATGTCTGAGGATCCGAAAGAGCGGATCAAGCTCACGGAAGAAGTGGTCAGGTTGAATACAGACCGCAAGCAGCTTGGCACCGACAGCTGGAGTATCGTTGAACCGCTGGCAAAGGAAAGCCTGAATACACTTTCCGGTAAGCTGGTGTTCGCCGCAAGTCCAGAAATCCATCGGGGGATTACCGGGATTATGGCAAACCGCCTTTCTTCGTGTTTCCGCGTTCCTGCAATAGTAATCTGTTTTATGGAAGACGGCACGGCTATCGGCTCCATGCGGTCGGCCCGGGGCTACCATTTGGACAACCTCCTTGCTCCCTGCGCAGACCTTTTTCTGGACCACGGCGGACATGCGTACGCCGCAGGATTCAGCTTTACAAAGGACCGGTTGGACGAGTTCCGCGAACGTATCACGAGACTGGCAGCTTCGATCGAATTTCCCGACACCTCGGAAGAGGAAGAAGTGCTTATCGACGCGGAACTGCCGCATGGGTATATGACGCCGTCGCTCCTTGAACTGACCGACAGGCTCGAACCCTACGGAGAAGGGAACGACCAGATTATCTTCATGTCGCGCCGGATGCGCATTATTGCGGCAGACATTATGGGAAAAACCGAAAAGCTGCACCTGAAGCTGACGTTCGACTGCGGCGCTTTCAAGTGGCCCGGGATATTCTGGCAGGCAGCTGAACGGCTTAACCGGGACTTTTGCATCGGGGACACGGTGGACGCAGTATTCCAGGTACAGCGGAATACGTTCAACGGAGCCGAAACGCCCCAGCTTATACTGCAGGACATCAAAAGGACCGCTTCCTGAAAACCTGCACCGGAACGCTCTGCGCATGTCTGATACTCGCCGCACTGCCAGCCTTGGCAATGCAACCAGCGCCGGTTTCGCTGCAGCCCGCGCCGGTTTTGCTGCAGCCCGCGACGGCGCTGTCCGGCCGTTCAAGTCCGGTCCCAGTCCCGGAAAAGCTTATGTTTACCGCGCCGGCTGCAGTTTTCCAGGGCGACTGCGTTATTGCCGAAATTCAAACCGGTTTGGCAATTACCCGCGCAGAAGTCTCACTTCATTCGGCTGACGGTGAAGAACGCGTGCGAATCGCTGCGGTTCCGATCAATGACAGCCTTTTCGTTGCGCCCGTACCGCTTGATATCAGACTGGCACCCGGTGAATACGTCCTGGTCCTAACGGTTGAAACCGGTCTTGTGCGTCTTGAACGTAGACAAGTTCTGACGGTACAGGAGAAAATCTTCGTTAAGGAAGAGATATATCTGGATGCTAAAAACACCGCGGTCAGGCTGGATTCAAGTCCAAAGCGCATACAGCAGATACAGACACTGAACAAGATTCTGGAAACAGTTGATACCGACGCGATTCGTTATCCCGGGCCGTTTCATTCTCCGCTGCGAGAGGAGCCCGTCCGGCGCACCTCTTTTTTTGGAGATACCCGCGTTTTCAGGTATTCTTCCGGACGTGCCGATCTTTCGTTCCACTACGGTATTGACTACGGCATCCCCATTGGCACGCCGGTATTTGCTGTTGGCGACGGAACAGTGGTCATGGCTGAAAACCGTATTTCCACCGGATATACGATCGTAATCGAACATTTTCCCGGCATATACAGTCTCTATTATCATCTGGACACATTGCACTGTGCGCCGGGAGAACTCGTCCGGACCGGCACCTTGATCGCAAAATCCGGCAATACCGGTGTATCTACCGGGCCTCATCTGCATCTGGAGTTCAGAGTGAATGCTGTTCCGGTGTCGCCCGACTGGTTTTTCACGAACACCCTGTGGAGCACCCCTGCTCCATAAAAAAAAGCTGCCCGACAGGTTCCGGCCGGACAGCTCGTGGGTCTGTAAAGACAGGCGTAAAAATCAGAAACCCATGCGCATTCCAACGAACAGGTTCATACCCGAAAAGCCAAAGCTCTTTGTAAACGCCTGAGACTGCGAACTAAAGCCGATCTCAGTTTCCGTTATGCGGAAGTTGAGAATCATTCCAATACGGTGCCGCCACATTCGGTCGCGGTATCCCGTATCAAGATCGAAAATCAGGATGTTGGCCAGGTTTACTCTGGTGTTCAATCCGGCGTCGAAAAACACCCCGTCGTATACACCAAGCGCCAGGTCTGGCCGGAACGACAAGATTTTCCTGTTGAAGGGTCTCCAGTTTGCATTCAATCCGAACTTGAACGGCCGGAGAATCAGTATCTTTTCCTTGTCGTAGGAATAATCTGAAGTTTCCGTTGTTTGAACCGGATTATCCATATTCTTGAGCACCTGCTCCATGTCTACCGAATACCTGGCGGTAAATTTTGTACGATTCGCCAGAGAGGCAGGAAGGAGCGGAACAGATGTAAATGTGGCACCCAGATCAAGATTATTCAGCAGTGCGTAGGTCGCTCCCAGGGACAGGTCTATGCCACCGCCGGAACCGAGGCCGGCCGCCGGATTTGCACCGGTTTTTTCGATAATCGCTTCAAGATCCAGCACACTGTACATAGCCATATCAGCAACTGCAGTGGCCCGGAGAGTCCCGTCTGACGAGGTCACAAAGGAGTACGTCACATCCGGGTCAGGAATATACAGCAAGGGCATGTAGAAGGCAGGTGTCACTGTGAGCCAGACCGGACCGGCTTTCAGGCCAATGGAAATATCGGTAAACCCGTATACATCGGCATTGACATCCAGCTTGCCGGCATAGGTCTTGTCCGGATCGTTTCCTTCTGACAGCAATTCGAACAGGCTGCCGGGAACAGTAATGCCGCCAGAGGCTGATACGCCTGTGTTGAATCCAATAGAAAATTTCTTTGGAATTGTGAGGTTCATATAGGTATCGGCACCCATACCGAGACCCACCATAAAACCCATTTTGCCCAGATCCGAGTTCATTTGGTTCAGGTCGATAACAATCGTTTCTGTAAAAATGTCATTCCATCCAAGATAATTGTTTGCAAAGCCGGCTTCGACATCTACACCGAGCTCGAAGAATCGGCGGCTGTCCTGTGCCGAAATTCCGACAAGTGCTGCAAGCAGGCAACTAAGCGCAATCAGTTTTTTCATCTCAGATTCCTCCCTGCAAATCAAATGTCTGATCGAAATCGGTTACGGCGGCAATCGTCACGCTCAGCGTAACGCCGCCTGCAGGTTTGACAGATACCGTGCCTTCGTTGACATGCAACAGCACCTTCGGGATGAAGGGATTGTGATTCTGTATGTACACCACATCGTCCCGCGTCAGGGACAGCGTCTGGGGACCCGAGACCAGCGACAGCTCCTTCCTGAAACCGCCGGGCAGACCGTCGGTCATGACCAGCGATACTCCATTGAGTCCGGTTGTATTGGTCAGGTTGAGGGACAGGGTAACCGCTGAAAGCGAGTCGAGCAGCTTGTCGATATCTTCATTATCCTTCGCAGTCGGTTCGCGGCCGAAGAGGTCTTTGGTTAAAGCCGATTCCTCGCCGAACTCGATGTCTGCACCGCCGGATTTAACCGTCAGCTCGAAGGGGAATACGAGAATCATCGCGGCCTGGAGTGTGCTGGATGATTCAAGATCCTCAGGATGTAGAGTAACCGAATTCGGCTTTATATCGTAAGCAATCTTGAGATCCGCAGGTTTTGCATTCAAAACGGTTGCAAGATCGGTCTGGGCGCTTGCCTCGGGAACGGTGCCGGTAAACTCGGTGATGCCGGTCGTAAATGCGGGCATCTCAGCAGAAAGGCTCAATGCATCCGCTCCGGTTTTATTGATTAGCGAGCTGGTTATCGTAGCTGAATTGGAGGTATATACGGCATCCAGCTTGCAATCGAACTTAACATCAAGGGATCCGGGCAGACCGCCGACGTAGAAGTACATCGGTATCTCGCTGAAACCGATGCTGTCTCCCAGATAGTCCTCAATTGCGCTCAGATCCATACCTGCAGCATTTTCGGGGAAATTTCCGGAATATCCGGTCTGGGGATTGACGACGATTTTGCTCCAGTCTGCCACAAATTCGGTAGTCGCCTTGAAGCTATATGTCTCGCCTGGTACCAGGTTCTTTAGCGTTAGCTGATTTGCACCGCTGTTGTAGGTTCCGAGAGACAGACCAACCGTGACATCGAGAGTGCCGACTTCGCCTGCTCCGGTTCCCGGTTTCAGAGGCGTGTTGCCGGTGTCGCTGTTCAGTGTTGTATTGATAAAGTCGACATCCCTGGACTCGGTAGCAACATTAGTAACCGGATCTACAACCTTTGCGGGCGAATTCAGGCCGAGCGCGTTCGAAGTAACCGACACTGTGAAATTATTGGCGGCGGGAAGATTGTGGGAGAAATACATGCGGACACCGACTTCGGTAAAGGATACCGAATCGACCCAATCGATCATCTCCTGCGGAAGAGCTTCGGAAATCGTCGTCGATGTGGCGAACGAGGCGCCGGGAACAACGGTAACCGAAGTAAATTCCGTCACCTCAAGCTCGGTTGCGCAGGTTACGGAAAGCCCGGTGCTTGGCATATCGGCGAAGCTTGCGTTCGTTGCTTCGAGTACGACGGAACCGGAAATCGTAATATCGTTTGCACTGATCGTGCTTCCGGCAAGATCGGCGTTTACAACCGCGCCGGTTCCCGAAGGAGCAATATTCAAACCGCCGCTCTGGCTTACATTCAGCGAAACTGTCTTGGTGAATCCTGTCCAGGTTGCGGGAATCGCGCCGCTATCCACGGACAGCCCGCCCGATCCGATGACCGCGTTCACAAAAGACGCATCAATACCTGCAAGGGGAACGGTGATATCTGGTATCGCGGCGGACTGATTTATTGATATGCCGGAGGCACCGCTCAGGTAGGTGTCGGAAGTAAACCGGGGAGTAATCCCGATAGTATGGCTTTCCTCGGGCGATCCGCCGGATACGGTAACCATAAGCCTGAGAGTCAAATTCTTTGGCAGTGTTTTACCGGTCAGAGGAACGGTAGCCGCGCCGCTTTGAGAAACGCCGTTGTTCACCAGCACAAGAGACGTGCCTGATGTTGCAATTTCCGTTGCTCCGTCCATGATTCTTATCGAGTTGAGCGTTACGTTGAAAGTTGCAGAAGCGCCCGCAAACGTACCGAAGGAAACCTCAAGGCTGCCCGCGCCGATAGTCGCCGTATCGAATCCGGTGATGGACAGCGGAAGATCTATTGTGTCTTCAGTTACCGGAACCCCTTCAGTTACCGGAAGAGACAACGCAGGCATAGAGCCGTTGATCGTCGAAAGAAGATCGCTCATGAAATTGATGTTTACCGTGTTTTCGGTACTGCTGGCAACCGTCGGAATGGCGAACGACTGCTCCGCAACGGGAGCGGAGATTTTACCCTCCAAATCCATGCCTTTGGTCATCGAGGCAAAATCGAGATCGACCTCGGTAATCGGGTAGTACACAAGGAATTTGAGCGTTTCATCGGTCGGCGCTTCCTTGTAGGTCAATACGCGCATGCCGGATGAATCCGACCCGGTGGTAAACATTTCGGAAATTTTATCGGTTCCCAGGTATTCCGAAATTTCAAAAGTCTGTGCGCCTAACGGGGCATATACTGTCGGAGAGCCCTTTGCCTGAATCTTTTTTGGAACGTCGAAGGTACAGGAAATAGCGGTCAGCGCAAGAACGGCATATCCAGTAAAACGCAATATCCGTCGTATCATTAATAAACCTCCCGGCAGGTATGATATCCGCCTGTTGCTAAAATTATAATACGAAATACTGAAAAATAAACTTGCTCATGTAAAAAACTCCATTTTCGTTATGTACTCTCATGCATGTCGATACGACCAGTCATCCGCCGATTGACGTGACTGCGGTTTTTTGCTAACATTATTCAAATTCTGACGGTGAATCCGAAAGGAGGTGATTTATTTATGGCACACATCGTTGTTGACGACTCCGAAAACCTCGAAAAAGCAATCAAGCGCTTCAAGCGCATGGTCGAAAAAGAGGGAATTATCCGCGAATGGAAAAAGCGGGAGTACTACGAAAAGCCCTCCACCATCCTTAACCGGAAGAACAAGGCTCTTCGCCGCAAACTCATGAAAAAGACCCGCAAGACGCACGACACCAAGTCCTTCAGCTAATGCGGAACAAAGAAAAGAATTCCAACAAGCCGGGCAAGATTCCAGAATCCTGTCCGGTTTTTTTATGTCCAGGAGTGCCTGCGAGTTTTTCCCGACATATCCGCAAGACTCATCCTGCTCCAATAATGATTGACCTTTTAGCACAAGCTCCTTTAATATAGACAAGATATGGGATATGCAACCAGTCAGCAGCTTGCACGATACTATGAACTCTACCAGAACATTGATGTCACTTTTACCAAAGAAGTCATCAAGACCATTGGTCTCATACCCCAACAGGTTTTTGTAAAGGCTCTTGGTGGACAATGGCCGTGCGTCATCAATTCATCCTCGCTTACCGGCGCCAAAATTATTGCCGGGAACAAGAGCGGCATCTACGAAAAGATCCAGCAAGGCACCGTTTCGGTCAGCTTGCGTTTTTCATTTTTAAATGCGGAAAAAAATGAACCGCTGACCTTTTTTGTTTCGTCAAAAGTTGTTGGAGTAACACAGTACGCAGGATCGCCCGATCTTGTGCTGATCAGCATCACTTTTACGCAACGCGCACCCGACGATCTGATCGAAAAACTGGGGTCCCTGCTTGAAGCGAATATAAATTCCGCCAAGCGGCGAGAAGAACGAATCACGCTTACCCCCGACGCGCTTCGAAAACTGGGCATACTCCAAAAGGAAACGTTGATTTTTATACAGGGAATTCCCAGAAGATGCATTCTTAGGGATGTTTCATTCTCTGGAGCCAAAGTTATAATGGTAGGAATTGCGCATTTCCTTCAGGACAAGGATGTGGTTCTCCGCATAGATCTTGACGAGCCCCGCGTCGCAGTCGGTATTAAGGGGAAGATCGTCCGTACTGAAAATGTCGAAAACCGAAAAGATCTTGTAGCCCTTGCGATATCCTATATTGAACCCGAAGTACCGATGGCCTACAAAATGCATATCAATAATTACCTAACCCAGCAACGGAAAACGCAGCTTACCGAGTCTGACGACGAATTAGCGCACAAAGCGTCGCCCGGAGCGCAAACCGGTCCTTCCGGAGCGCAAACCGGTCCTTCCGGAGCTGCAACAGAACAGGAGCCCCCAGCTGCCCAAAACGATGCTCCGGAAAGTCGAATAACCGAATAGCAGCGTTTCGGTACACATCTTCCAAACACACTACATACAGAGGTATCCATGTCCAGTCCCCTTGATTCGCTCGTTTTCGTAAGCATACCGGAGAACAGTACATTTACTGCCCAGTTCCCCGGATTCGATCCATCCATCCCGCTTCCCGTCCAGCTTTCCAGACCGGGAGAACAATTCGAAGCATCTGCCCTGTCCCGGGAATCCGTCTTATCAGGAATACTTGCGGTGCTGGCCTGGGATCGTGATAATGCCCAGATTGAGTATTATAGGGGATTACTGAAAGCCGCCCACCCCCGAATCCGGGAAGAACTGACCGAAGCGGCAATTCTGAAGTCAAAAAACGGCGATTTCGAGCTTGCCGAAGAAATTTTCCTTGCGCTCCATGGACTCGATCCGTTGGACAGTCAGACAATACTCAATCTTGCACTCCTGCTCGATGAACGGGCGGAAAATATGCGAAAATCAGGACTCGACGAAGACGCCGATGCGCTGGATGAAAGCGCTTTTGCCTGGTACCGGCTCGCCCTGACTGCAGAACCGCCCCTTCCCGATGCCTTCTTTAATGCCGGCTACTTTTATACCCGCCAGAGGAATTACCGGAAAGCCCGAGAAGCGTTTGAAACATATCTGAAACTGGAAACTTCCGAGACCGCTCACGCCCAGGCAAAAAAGAAGCATGCGCGTGAAATCGCCGAAGGAATTGCCGAGCGCGATCTGGACGACGAACTGTTCAAGTCCGCCTACGATTTTATCATGATGGACCAGGAAGACAAGGCTCTCGAACAAATCCGTCTGTTCATGGAAAGCCATCCAAAAGTCTGGAATGCCTGGTTTTTGCTGGGCTGGGCGCTGCGCAAGCAAGGCCGGTGGGAAGATGCAAAGGCTGCATTTATCCAGGCGCTGGAGCTCGGTTCATCACCTGATTCGGATATAGCCACGGGATACACGGATATTTGCAACGAACTGGCAATCTGTTCGATGGAGCTCGGAGACTTGCACGAGAGCCGGAAATGGCTCGAAGCGGGTTTGACCGAAGAACCGGAAAACACCAAAATAATTGCAAATCTCGGCGTCGTCTCGATGAAAACGGGAAACATCAAGGAAGCGGAAGCCTTCTTTCGAACTGCCTTGGAGATCGATCCGGAAGACCGCATGGCTGCGCAGCTGCTTGCGAATCTTGAGCAGCACAGCTAGCGGATTTTTTCGACAGAGTCCGGCGTCAACCAGTCTCCGGGAACGATGCCAGCCCGTTCGAACCATCCCTGCGGGACTTCGAGCGCAAAACGCGCGGCCCGGACGCTTGCAACGGTTTCCAGACTGAAGGGAGTCATATCGTACACTTCGCGAATGACGCCCGAAGCATCGATAAACGCAATAGACAACGGATGCGGCGTGTTTTTCATCCAGAAGCGCATCTGCTGATCGCTCCGATACGAGAAAATCATGCCGGTACCATCGGGAATTT
>SHOL01000009.1:0-682 GCA_004294945.1 Treponema sp. | reverse complement strand
TTCGGCATCAGTTCGGGCGATTTCTGCTTCAATACCTACAACTGTGCCGGCCGCAGTCGCGATTTCGAGCCTCTGTACCGGCAATTTCCCTGATTCTGCGCAGGACGCAGCGATTGCGGATATCAGGCACACCGAACACACTGCGCCAACCAATCGTTTTGCAGTCCACAATCCGGTTCGATCAGAAGTCATTGATAAAATTCTCCCGCGAAACATCATATTCAGCTTTTTTAGTTCCGCTTGCGGACACTAGCGATTCGAACACTGCTTTGTCGACATATTTGACGGTCAACGGCCGTTCGAGCGTAAGAGTGCAGATGTCGTCGGTCCATAAGGATTTGGAGGGATCGAGAATCGAAGGTTCTCCGTACTTGACGGTGAGTGACGTGTACAACGAATAATAATCGACATGCTCGGTATCAAGTTGGAAGGTCATAATGTACAGTTTTCCGCCGAAAAACTGAAACCATGCGCGGCGGATAAAGAGGCTGCCGGAGGTTTCGATCAACGTGCGGTTTTCCCCGGGAAGGAGTGAAACGTCGCGTTCGCCGCGGTAGCCGAAAACGGAATCTGCGAGCAGCGCTTCCTTGACTGCGTCGAGCTCCATGCCGAGTGTTATGCCCCGGTACGAAACCGGTACTGCAGGCCGGTCGGAAACGTCGGGCGAAGCTGAAGGCACTTC
>SHOL01000151.1 GCA_004294945.1 Treponema sp. | reverse complement strand
TTCCGGAGGTGTCGATACTGCCAGAACCATACTCGAGAAAGCATTCGGCGCCGAGCGTGCGGACGAAATGCTTTCAAAAGCGGTGCCAGACATTCGCGGAAAGCCGTTCGAATATCTGGAAGGAACAGATCCCGACAAGATTCACCGCCTTATTGCCGACGAACTGCCTGCGGTGAAGGCTCTGGTGCTTTCTCAACTGAAGCCGGTACAGGCAGCGAATGTACTTGCGCGGTTTACCCAGGAAGAAAAAAAAGACACCATACTTCGTCTTGCCAAACTGAAGTCGATCAATCCGGAGGTGCTCAGGCGGGTTGATGATGCCATGCGGGAGAAGGTTCTTTCTCTTAACACTTCGGAGGCAGACTCCATCGATGGCCGTTCTGCGCTTGCGGAGATACTTAAACGTATGGATTCCGGCAACGAACAGGCTATTCTGAACGGCATTGACTCCGATGATCCGGAACTCGGCAGGGACTTGCGGGAACGCCTGTTCACCATTGATGACATTGTGCGCGCAGACGACCGGTTTCTGCAGGAGACGCTCCGGAATATGTCTGAACGCGATATTGCCGTGCTTCTGGCTGGCAAAAACGGGGATTTTCGGGAAAAAATTCTCCAGAATGTTTCACGAACAAGGAAAACCCTCGTGCTCGACGAGGAGAATTTGATACAACCGGTATCGCGGCAGGATTCCATGCGGGTTACCGGTGCGTTTTTTTCAACTGTCCGGCGGGCTTGGGAAAATGGCGAATGCTTTATATCCGGGAGGGATGGCGAAGATTTATGGGTACACTGACGCAGGGAACTAAGCTACATGGGTTCGAGATAATTGAAAGCAGAGCGCTTCCCGAAATTAATGCGGTGGGAGTTTTTGCCAGGCACGAAGCAACTGGTCTGGAAGTTTTTCATTTGGTAAACAGCGACGAAGAAAATCTGTTTGCCTATGCTTTTCTTACTCCTCCGTCCGATTCAACGGGCGTGGCGCATATTCTGGAACATTCAGTGTTATGCGGTTCAAAAAATTACCCGCTGAAAGATCCATTCATTGTTCTGGCAAAGCAGAGCGTGAAAACCTTTCTGAATGCAATGACATTCCCCGATAAAACCGTCTATCCCGCAAGTTCAATGGTAGAAGCAGATTACTTCAATCTGATGTCGGTGTATGGC
Source organism: Treponema sp. (assembly GCA_004294945.1). Taxonomy (GTDB): domain Bacteria; phylum Spirochaetota; class Spirochaetia; order Treponematales; family Treponemataceae; genus Teretinema. The sequence continues at coordinate 4,899 of SHOL01000151.1, read as the reverse complement.
GACGCGGTGTTTTTCCCCTTGCTCGATGAAGCTACGTTCCGGCAGGAAGGTCATCGTTTTGAATTTGCAGAGGATGGATCTGTATCGATACAGGGAATTGTGTTCAACGAGATGCGGGGCAACTACTCCTCTTTTGATTCCATTGCGGGAGACTGGTCCCTGCGATCCTTGCTTGGTGGAACTCCGTACGATCATGACTCAGGCGGAGACCCTGCAGATATTCCGGCATTGACCTACAAACAGTTTGTCCAGTTCCACCGCACCTGGTACCATCCGGGAAATTGCCGCGTCTTCCTCTGCGGTAATATTCCGACTGAAAAACAGCTTGCTCTGTTGCAGGAACAGTTTTTGCAGCATTTTGGCCCCCGGCCTGCAGCAGTTGATTTCGGTTCGGTACGGCCGTTCGAGTCTCCCGTAGAGTTTGATATCCCCGCACCGGCTGGCGAACAGTCCGATCTATCAAAAGTAACCGTGCTTCTGAACTGGCTTTTACCGGATTCTACCGATACGGTGAGTCTGATGGAAGCGAATCTGGTTTCAGAAATATTACTTGGTCATGACGGCGCACCCTTGAGCCGCGCCTTGGTTGAATCCGGGCTGGGAGAAGATATCGCCCCTCAAAGCGGTCTTGAAACTGAATTGAAACATATGTGTTTTACGGCTGGTCTTCGGGGAGTTGAACGAGACAGGGTCGCAGAATTCGAGCCGCTCGTACGTGCGACAATACAATCACTTATAGAGAATGGAATTCCTGAAACCGATGTCGAGACAGCCGTTCGGTCGATTGATTTTTCGAATCGGGAAGTGCGGCGTTCGTCCGGGCCTTTCTCTCTTGTCCTGATGCGTCGGTCTCTCCGCGGCTGGATGCACGGGTTCGGACCCTTTTCATCGCTCAGCTACATACCCGCCTTCGAACAGGTAAAACAGAAACTGGCGTCGGAGCCTGGCTATCTTTCCGGCCTTCTTGAGTCCTGGTTTATTACAAACAGCCATCGTTCTCTGGTAACGGTATTTCCCGATCCCCAGTATGAAAAACGTCTTGAAGACAAGCTGGCAGCTCGTATTCGCCTGTTCGAAAGCGGTCTTGACGACTCTGCCCGCCAGACGCTCATTGCAGAACAGAACGAGTTCTTTGCCCGTCAAAAGGAAACAAATTCCGAGGAACTGTTGTCTCTGATTCCGCATCTTTCAAAAGAGGATCTTCCTCCCTTGGCAGATGCTATTCAAAGTTCAGTCCGGTTCTCCGGTCAGGTTCCGCTTCTTGTGCATGATCAGCCGACTAACGGGATTGCGTATGCGGATATTGCGTTGCCGGTCGATACGCTTCCAGCCAGACTGTATCCCCTGCTGCCATTTTTTACGACGGCACTGACCGGGTGCGGTCTAGGTCCGCTCGGATGGGCTGAAGCCTCTGCGCTGTCTGCCAGTCTTACCGGCGGTCTCGGTGCAATGCTGTTTACCAGTTCTTCCGTACCCGGGATGACCATAGAAGAACCGCTTCCTTCGGCCGCGGGCGGGCGGGATTACTTGATTCTCAGGGTGAAAATGCTCGGGAACCTTGTTCAGGACGCCCTTGAGCTTGCTTTCCGCTATCTTCGCGAAGCTGATTTTTCTGATACGAAGAGAATCCGCGATTTGCTCCTGGAGTATCGCAATGATCTTGATTCATCGCTGGCTCCTGCAGGAAACCAATATGCGCTCTCAAGAGCATCCTGCCGGACAGGACGGTCCAAGACCGTCGACGAAGTATGGAACGGAATGTCCCAAATTTCCTACATTCGCAGTGTCTGTCAAGGATTGAAGAGTAAACATAAAACAGCTGCTCTGATTGATGCTCTGAATGAGATACGTTCAATTCTTGTTTCCTCCGGAATGATTATCAACCTTACCTCCACCCCGGAGATCAACGAAACGATGATCGGTGTACTTGGAGAGCTGACTGCTGGGTTTTCTGCCCCGGTACCCGCAGACACTGCCCGGGGAAGCGACCTTGGCGACCTTGACGAACTTGTCGCTGAGGTGAGCGGTAATACGGCGGACGGACGATATCTTGAGCTGGTGTCCTCGGCTCTGCAGGTTGGTTTTGCGGCCGCGGTTATCCCCGCACCGCCTTACGGCAGCGACGACCTTCCGGTGTACAGCGTGTTCGGTCAGTGGCTTTCCAATGGAGCGCTTTGGGAAAAAATTCGTACCGAGGGGGGTGCGTACGGCGTTTTTGCATATCCCGACAGTCTTGAAGCGATTTTTTCGTTTGCGACATATCGTGATCCATCCCCATTGCGGTCTCTTGAAGTGTTCTACGAAGTGCTGGAAGGCGCTGCCGCCAAAAAAATTGATCCGGTTCAGCTCGAACGGACTATCACCGGTTGCTACAGCCGGGAAATTCAGCCCCGTTCGCCGGCCGACAAGGGTTTTACTTCTTTTATACGCACGTTGTACGGAATTACTGATGAAGCACGCAGAAAGCGAATACAGCGACTTGTTTCTGTTACTCCCGAAGACATGCAGCAATGCGCCGAGAAGATGCTCGAAGATTGGCCCGGCTATACCGGGGCTGTTCTTGCCGGGAAAAAGCAATTCAAGGATCATAAAGGTCTTGTTTTTGCTGGAAATATTGTAAAGTACACTATATAATTGTGATATCGTACCTCACGAGGAGTAGCGCATGAAAAAGATGGATCAGGAAGGATATGAAATAATGAAGCAGCTGGTTTCCGATGTACAGGGAGCTCCCTATCCCAATGTCATCGAAAGCGAGCTGTACCGGATATGGTACGAACATGCACAGCTTGTCGCTATTCAATGTCTGGAATACATAGACCGCAATTTTCCTCATGACAAGAATGGAGATAAGTTGCCGAAATTTTAAAAAAATAGACGCATCGCGGGGTTTATGACTATATTTAGTACATGAACCTCGATGCATGCACTGTAAAAACCAGAGAGGCGATTCAGGAAGCAACCTCGATCGCCCAGCGTGAAGATCACGCCCAGGTCGAAACCGATCATTTATTGTATGCCCTTTTATCGCAGGATGGCGGCGTTGTGCCTCCTCTGCTCGAGCGTATCGGTGTTTCTCCGGACACGCTTATTGCCGAATTGCAGGAAAGGCTCGACCGTAAACCGCGCGTCACGGGTGAATCTGCTCAGCTTCATTTTTCATCCTATGCCGGAAAGGCTCTTGCCCGAGCGGAACAGGAAGCCTCCAACCTCAAGGACGAATACGTTTCTACCGAACATATCCTGCTTGCCTTGTCCCACATAGAAGACTCGACAGGCGATCTTCTGCGCAAGCTTGGGGTGAATAAAAACGCCATTCTTGCTGCCCTCAAGGACATCCGGGGAAATCAGCGGGTGACAACCGAAGATCCGGAAGCGACGTTCCAGAGCCTTGAAAAATATTGCCGCGATTTGACTGCGCTTGCCCGCCAGGAAAAAATTGATCCGGTTATCGGACGCGACGAAGAAATTCGTCGTGTTATGCAAGTATTGTCCCGCAGAACGAAGAATAATCCGGTGCTTATCGGAGAGCCCGGAGTCGGCAAGACGGCGATTGTTGAAGGCCTTGCCAGACGAATCGTGTCCGGCGATGTTCCGGACAGCCTGAAGGGGAAAAAACTGCTGTCGCTCGATCTGGGAGCCCTGGTAGCCGGCGCGAAATTCCGCGGAGAATTCGAGGAACGCCTGAAAGCGGTCATTGCCGAAGTGCAGAAGTCCGAAGGCAGCATCATTCTGTTCATCGACGAACTGCATACCCTTGTCGGGGCCGGCGCGAGCGAAGGCTCCATGGACGCCTCGAATCTGCTGAAGCCGGCGTTGGCCCGCGGTGAGCTTCGGGCAATAGGCGCTACCACACTGAACGAATACCGTAAATACATTGAAAAGGACGCGGCTCTCGAGCGGCGATTCCAGCAGGTGTACTGCCCGGAACCGACCGTCGAAGACACTATTGCCATACTCCGCGGCCTGCAGGAAAAATACGAAGTGCATCACGGCGTACGCATCCGCGACGATGCGCTGATTGCTGCCGCGACGCTTTCGGATCGGTATATAACCAGTCGCTTTCTCCCGGACAAGGCGATAGATCTTGTAGACGAGGCTGCAAGCAGACTCAAAATGGAAATCGAAAGTCAACCCACGGAGCTCGATCAGGTCGAACGTAAAATTCTCCAATTGGATATAGAGAAGGTATCTCTTTCCAAGGAAAAAGATCCCGCGTCGGTGGAGCGTCTTGGCAAGCTGGAAGCAGAACTGGCCGAGCTTAAATCGAAGCGCGATGCAATGCGCGCGCAGTGGCAGAACGAAAAGGGACGCATCGACGACTCGCGCAAGCTCAAGGAAGAACTTGAACAGCTTCGAATCGAAGAAACCCGGTATACCCGCGAGGGCAACCTGAACAAGGCGGCTGAAATCAAGTACGGGCGAATTCCTGAGCTGGAAAAAAGCATCGCGCTTCTTGCCGAAGAACTGCAAAAAACATCAGACGGCGGCAAGCAGCTCTTGCGCGAAGAGGTGTCGGAAGAGGATATTGCGCGAATCGTTTCGAGCTGGACGGGGATACCGGTTTCCAAAATGCTGGCAAGCGAGATGCAGAAGTATTTGGAATTGGAAAAGGTACTGTCTCGCAGGGTTGTCGGGCAGGATACTGCAGTCATGGCTGTATCCGACGCGATCAGGCGAAACAAGGCAGGCCTTTCCGACGCAAACCGCCCGCTTGGCAGCTTCCTGTGCATCGGACCGACCGGCGTCGGCAAGACTGAACTTGCGCGAACCTTGGCAGATTTTCTGTTTAACGACGAAAAGTCGCTTACCCGCATCGACATGAGCGAGTACATGGAAAAATTCGCAGTGAGCCGCCTTATCGGTGCGCCTCCGGGCTACGTCGGCTACGAGGAAGGC
>SHOL01000150.1:2938-6098 GCA_004294945.1 Treponema sp. | reverse complement strand
CTCCTGGCGCGACGGCATCAGATGCGCCGGATTCTGGCGCGCCGGATTCTGGCGCGGCGGCCGCCGCAGGCACGGAGCCGAACGGCAGGTGGTACAACATGCCGCGGGTTGTCGTGTGCGTTCCCCGGCAGTACTTTTCCGAAAGTCCGGAAGTTCTCAGGGAAAGCCCGCTGTCGAGGGCATTCAGAAGGCTCGACTTGCCGACACCGGACTGTCCGACAAAGGCCGAAAGCTTGCCGGAAAGACGGCGTACAAGGGCGTCCAGACCTTCGCCTGTTTTTGCCGACGCCCGCAGCACCGTGTAGCCAAGCCGCTCCCAGTCCGCCAGCCGTTCTTCCGTATCCGCATCGAATTCCAGGTCGCACTTGTTCATCAAGATAAGCGGCTCGATATGCTCTGCCTCTGACTGGATGAGAGCCCGGTCCACGAAGCGGGGGCGAAACGGCGGTTCGGCCGGTGTCGACACTATTACCAGAAGATCAAGATTCGACGCAAGCAGCTGCGGTGCTTTTCCTTTTTGGTTCCAGCGCACAAAATGGTTTTTGCGGGGCACCAGAGAAAGGATTTGCCCCCGGGCGCTGTCGTGTTCGTCCGGTGCGATTTCAACCAGATCGCCGGGAGCAAGCGGATTGTAGTATCCTTCTGATTCCCGGAGAATTTTCCCCTTGATCGAGCACAAAAGGACAGTGCCGTCCGCACGTTCGACCTCGAACTGGTTGTTGGTCCCGCCGAGTACGGTACCGCGGATCACAAAACGCCTCCCCAGGCACTATCGAACAGGGAGGCATAGGTGCGGAAGCGTTCCATGCCTTCATCGGACAGTCCGCCGGTTACATAGCACATCGATCCGGCATGGTCGTTTTCCCGTGGAGGGACAAGGCGCATTGCCTGTTGTACCACCCCTTCGCGAGAATCGATTATTGCAATGCCGTCGCCGGCCGCCTCGCGGATCTCGTCGGTTACATGCAGAAAATGAGTGCAGGCAAGGACAATGGTGTCCACACCCGCCTTGCGAAACCGTTCCACAGACGGCATGACCGCCTCGAGGCGCTCCTGGCGCGTTGCAGTAACCAGTTCCCGCTCGATGCGGGAAATCAGCGTCGAATCTCCGATCCGGGTTATGTCGCAATCCGGCGCATGTTTTGCGATCAGATCGTCGGTGTACGGATCGCACACGGTCCGTTCGGTTGCCAGAAGACCGATTTTCCGGTTTTTCGAGGATGCGGCGGCAAGCTTGATCGCGGGAACCGTCCCGACAAACGGAATGTCGAACGATTGCCTGAGGGAATCGAGCGCCGCGACCGAGATGGTGTTGCAGGCAACAATGACGCATTCGGGATTAAAATGCTCAAGGAGGGTGCGCACGGCATCGGAGGCGAACAAGATAACCTCGTCGCGGGTTTTTTCGCCGTAGGGGAAATGACGGGTATCGGCAAGGTAGACGCAGGAAGCGAGCGGCGCATGTGAGCGAAGCTGGGCGAGGTACGGCAGCCCTCCCGATCCGGAATCAAGGAAGGCGTACTGATAACCACTAGTACTGGTGTTGCTCATGAAATTCAGCATCTCCGGATATTCAGGATTTGAACAGCTGATCGAAGGCTGTCCGGGTATCGTTTTGCGAACCAGTACGGTCCGGACTGCCAGCACCTCCGCGCGGTGCGTGATCGCTCTTGTACGCGGGATTAAGTTGAAACAGGTCGCAAAAATTCGCGCGATCTTTCTGGCGAACAGCGTCCTCGACCCGTTCGGCGCAGTCGTGCCAGGAACCGGGAGCATAAAACCGGCAGTTCATGCACGACCGGATATCGGCATCGCAAGACACACAGACGGCGTCGCGCGAAAAAGGAGGCGTATCGGTTATCGCTTTACCGCATTTCCAGCACATACCTGTATTTTACCCCATTTGACCAAAAACACGCAATGACTTACAGTACTGATATGTTCAGCATGCTGCAGGGCATCCCGCAGGAAACACTCATCGACATCCTCAAACACCAGACGACAATCCACAGTATCGACTTTTCCGGGCTCTCGTTCGAAAACGAGGATTTTTCCGGAAAAACGTTTATCGGCTGCCGGTTCAGCAATGTGTCCTTTACCGGTGTCAAAATGGACAGATGTCGATGCCGCATGTGCTTTTTCGAATTTTCTGCGTTTAACGCCTCCAGCTTTACCGAAACAGACATCCAGTTTTCCAGTTTCGCAGGCGTCAGGATTTCCGGCTGCACCTTTGCCGGCTCGGATTTGCTGAACAACAACTTCAACGGCATCACCAGCTTCGACACCTCGTTCAACGACTCGGATCTCTACAATTCGCGTTTTATCATGGCAAGCCTTGCCGATACGAGCTTCCAGAACTGCAACCTGAAAAAAACAATGTTCATGCAAACCCCGCGCAGCAATGTGTCCTTCAAGTCTTCGAATACCCGCGAAGCCCTGTTCGGAAAGGGAGAAAATCCTGAATGAAAATCTACTACCATTTTTCGCGCGAAGGGTTTTCAAACGGCTATCTTGTCGGAAACGAAAAAACAGGAAAAGCAATAGTCATTGATCCCGGCGTAATGAACAGGGAACTGTTGGCGCATATCGAACAGAATCGCTACCAGCTTGAAGCGGTGTTAGTAACGCACAACCACGCAAGCCACCACAACGGGCTTAAAACCCTGCTCAAAATCTATTCGCCGAAAGTCTACGCCGCCGATGCCGAACTGAACGGCAGAAAAACCACAATGCTGCAGGGCGACGGCTCCTTTTCCGCTGCAGGATTCACGGTACGCTACTTTTCTGTTCCCGGCCACTCGCCGGACTCGCTCATGTTCCAGATCGAACAGGTACTGTTCACCGGCGACGCACTGTCTGCCGGACGGCTTGGCGAAACGAACAATGTGTACGGCAAACGCAATCTTTTGACCCACCTTAAAAACAAGCTGATGACGCTCAGCGACGACCTCATCCTGCTGCCCGGCCACGGCCCGCCAACAACTATCGGCGCCGAGCGGATGTACAACTGTGAACTCTCGCGCGACCGGATCGAAACCGAAACGGCAGCCGTCGAACGGCTGACCGGGCTGCGCCAGATGCATCAGTGCATCTAGCTTATTCAAAAGTAAAAAGACCGGTTCGACCCGCTGCCAAACCCCAATTTTCGAACGCAAAATCG
>SHOL01000150.1:0-2928 GCA_004294945.1 Treponema sp. | reverse complement strand
CTTGCAGCCAAGCCGCAAGTTCCGGATCGCCCTTTGCTCGCCGGAACCGGTCCAGCAGCTGTCCGGTAAAGTACGAACCGACATTCGCCACCGACTGCTGCATCAGATAGGCCATAAACTCGTTTTCCATCAGATACGTATCCAGCGTGTCGTACCCGAGCGTCTCTATAACCGTAAAATAGGATTCCAGAAAGGCAATTCCCCGCACATCAAGCGACGAACGGACAGACTGCACTTTGTCCCGAAAAAACGGCGTGATAAAGTAGATCCCGTGCCATGCTTCGTGGGTCATAAAAAGATACCGCAGATACCGCGCAGATTCGCGCGAAAGGGAAATAACTGCGCCTGCGCCGGGAACTACCGTATCGCCTTCGAGCCGGATCACGCCTTCGGCCACAAGCAGCGCCTCGAGCTCGAGCTCGTCGCGGTTCAGCGGGAATTTCTCCGCGCGGGCGCGGGCGAAAAACTCGGCAAGGCTTTCGGCGCGGTAATCGTGCGCATTAAAAGCGTGCAAGCCTGCAAGGTCCGCATCGGTCCAGAGCTTGCCGCGATACCCCTGCTTTTCCACAAAAAACGCGAGCCGCTTGAACAGGCGGTCCTGCACCGCGTAATCGGCCGTATCGAAAATGAGCACCGTCGGAAACCGGTCCCAGGAAAACACTTCGTAGTCGCTTCGCCTCCAGGCACTCTGCGGCCATTCTACGATCATGTGCGGATCGGCCCTGACCAGGAGGTTCCGGTCTTCCGGCGAAACCCGCATGCCGCGCACGAACTGCGCGCCGGACACCACAGAAACCGGCCCTGCAGCTCCGGTTCCCGCAAGAAATTCATGCGGAATGCGCGCCTCGTAGGGCGAAGGCGGAACCCTGAACGCAAAGCGCTTTCCGTCCGCGCTGAACGACACGCGCTGCTGGCGCGCCTGCGTACCAATCGGCAAGGTGCGGGCGTCGATGGCGACTTTCAGCACAGAACCTTCGGGCACGGAAACCGGCGGAATGTCCCCTGCAGCAAGTCGCGACGCGTCAAGCAAACCGCCGCTGGCCGGGAATCCCCCCCAAAAGCCGCCGGAGTTCCATTCCCAACCGGTTTCATCGGCCAGACCGGTGCGGGAAATACCGGTGCGGGAAAGACCGGACACCGACGACGGCACGCTGACCGCTACAGCGGATAAAAGCGAAAGCCGCGCATCGTCTGCGCCAGAAAGCGACACCACAAAACCGCGGACCGCAGGAAACGGTGAATCAGCACCGCCGGGATACTGCTCGGGTACCGGCAGCGCCATGCGGACCGTGCAAAAAGCCGCGCCGTCCGAACCAGGAACTATGCCGGTTACGGTCGACACATCCCGCGCAGCGGGATTCCCTGATAGAGCACCGAACCCTGAAAGATCGTCCGCTCGTACCAGGCCGACAGACACTGCGACTGGCCCTCCCGCTTCAATCTTGCACTGAATTTCTATTGCGGAAAAGCCTTCCAAAGGCGTGTCGGAAGCAAACCAGGCTGCCCTGCCAGCACCTTCAAGCACGCCCTTTTTCGCCGCGGCGTCCAGAGCGCGCAGAGAAATGCTTCCGCCGGAGGAAACTGAAAGGCGGACGTTGGAACGGGCGGGAGCGCATGCGGCAAAAACAAGAACCGACGAGAACAGGAGAACGGGGAAGGAATGGCGGTGGCGCTTCATAAACCGACGATACTGCGTCCGATGAGCTTGGCGATTTCGTATTTGCGTTCGGGGGGCAGCTCGGAGTCGGGCCTGAGGAAGCTTTCGAACCGGCCGATAAAATCGTCCGGGATGGTTTTAAGCGTATGCACCTGGGTATAATAGCCGCGGTGAGACGGTTCGAATTCCCCGTTTTCCATAAAGAGCGCGGCGCACGCATACTTGATGAAGCCGGACGCAGACACGAGATAATGGAAGGAATCGTTTTGCACGATGGAGGCGCCGAGGTCAGTCAGGAAGTGGTCCATAGTGGACTGGTAGAAGGCGCGCATGCGCACCCAGAACTCGTCGCTGAGGAGCGAAAGGCGCGCGTTGATTCCCGGAAGCCAGTCTGTGCGTTTGAACAGGGGTTGGCCTTGCGCCAGACGATAAAACACGTAGGTGCCGCTGTCGCGGATTTTCCACAGGTCGGAGCCGGCCCGGAGAGCTATAGCCGCAAGCTCCTCGATGCGCGCAACTGCCTTGTATTCGATGCGCACGGGAAGCTCGCCTACCATAAAGCGGTCCTTGTTGCCGTTCGGGGACGTTTCAAAAACCGAATGCTCGGGATACGCGAGTATGCGCTCCTGCGCCGGGGGGAGATCGCCGGAGAGGTACACGTCCAGAATCAGCGCAAAATACGGATCGAGCGTATCGGTCGCCGCGGCTTCGTTGAGGCAAATGCATTCGACGGCATCCCAGGCCGAAACAGCCTGGACAAAGCGGTCCGCCAGTTCGCGAACTTTCGGTTTCATGGTATATTTCATACACTTATTTTACCATATCGACGCGCACTTTGGAACAAATATGACGCAAAATCGCCACACAGAATTCGAAGCTTTTTTTCCTCACGAGAACGTCATGCACGTACTGGAGAGGGAGCAAACCGTTCTCCGTTCGCTCTATCAGGGTTTGACAACTGATTTCTCCGCAGGGCATCCGCCCGGAGCCGATCCGGCAGCCGGAGACATTCTGGCGGAAGGCCCGGGTCCGGCATTCGACGGTGGGGGTGGTTTGGCCGGCGCGAGTGGAGGTTCCCCGGCCGATTCTGACTTGATGGCCTGCGCGCGCTCTGGCGGAAAGCTGCTGCCGTTCAATCCGCTCATGCCGTTTTGCCCGATGATTTGGCCGAACGATGCCGCATTCGATGCGGGCCGCCCCGTAATTGGCAGTCTTGCCGCCATCGACGGCTGGATAGTCCGTCCGGTTTTTTTCGAACCGTATGAAGATTC
>SHOL01000149.1 GCA_004294945.1 Treponema sp. | reverse complement strand
GTTCAGGATGGTGAACGCGCTGAACAAGGCGGAAAGCGTCATCGAGCTCGGCAAATTCGAGGCGAAGACCATTGAAAACCGTTATTTCTCGCGCGAGGGAATGAAGGCCCTGAAATGAACGGAGCGTACTTCCGCAAGCCGCTTGTTCAGATCTTTGTTTGCCTCGCGCTGTACGCTGCCGTCCCGGTACTGTGCCTTGGCGCGCAGGAGGAGTCCGTGGGCGTTTCCCTCGAGGCCGCGCTGGGCCACGAGGCGACGTTCCAGAACCTTCGCGGGAACGCCCTGCTGAATCCCGGCAACCAGCTGGACCAGAGTCAGGCCGCCGGCAACTTCTTCCAGACGCTCTACCTTGACACCGTATTCCCGGGAAATCTCTCGTTCCGGCTGGAGACCAGGGCGGAATGGTTTCCCTGGCGCGACGGAATGGATACGGATACGGTCGGGATAAACCTGTACGGGATTACGGCGAACGACAGCGTTGACCTGGAGACCTGGGAACTGGGCTATACCTCGCCCGGCGCCCTCTTTTCGTGCGGGGCCGGCAAGGTTCCGTGGCTTCCGGGGCCGGCGAAGCAGCTCAAGGCCGCAAACTACTTCGAATGGCTGTTCGGCGAGCAGGGAAAAACCCTCGCCTGGGCAGCCCTGACCTTCGATCAGGCTTCGGTGAAAGCGGTGTACGCCCCGCGCGGGGACTGGGTTCCGGAATCCTTCGCGGATGGAGCGGCGGGCATCCTGCCCGGCGAATCGGTTTTTGGTCTTCAGGGGCAGGCGTTCTTCGACTCGCTCGATGCCGGTTTTTTCGTTTCCTGGGATTCCGATCTCACCGGCGGGGCCTGGATGAGCTACATGCTCGGTTCGGACCTCCTCGTGTACGGCGAGGGGAGCATTACCTCGAAAAAATGGATGCCCGTCCTTGACGAATCAAATTTCGCCGTGGACATGACGCGAAAAAACGGCGTCCGGGCGATGGGCGGCGTGCTTGTAAGCCCGTCGTTCGCGGACGTGTCCGTGTATCTGGAGGGCATGTATACCGGGGACGCCTATACGGACCGGGACTGGGAAAGCCTTTCGCGCACGCTGGCGACCGCGGATGCGTACCTGGGTCTGAACGCGGCAGGCGTCAGGGGAAGCGTCCTCCGGGACATTCGCTGGGCGGGCATGAATCCCTGGAGTTTCGCGATCCATCTGAGGCCCAATTCGTCGCTGTTTGACGCGCTCGACTGGAGCTACAGCATCAGGTACAGTCTGCCGGAAGACCTGTATTCCCGCCTCGACCTGAATTTCAGCCTGCCGGGAAACATCGGGCTTGACCTCCGCTGGGACGCGCCCTTTGCCCTGGGGCTGGACCATACCGTCCGCGAGACGGGCTGCTTTGTCTACGGTCAGAGACTTGACATCGGTCTGACTTTCAGATTCAACGCCGGCAACCGATGATCGCGAGTCGGGCCGGCATCAGGAGTAAGAAATGGTATTTTCCCTCGCGCTGCGGAACGTGCTGAGAAACAAGCGGAGAACCCTGTTGACCATGGCGGGAATCGTCGCCGGAACGGTCAGTATATTGCTGCTGGGTGGCTATTATGAATACAACTACTGGGGCCTGCGCGAATCGTTCATTCGCAGCCAGTACGCGCATGTGCAGATAACGAAAAAGGGATACTGGGCGAAACAGGAACAGGATCCCTTCGCGTTCATGATTCCCCGCTCCCCGGACCTGGTCGCCCTGCTCGAAAGCCAGGGCGAAGTGGAAACGGTTTCGGCCCATCTCAATTACTTCGGCATCCTCGATACCGCGTCCGGCGACTCCGAGCTCGTGATGGTCAGGGGGGTCGATCCGGAGCGGGAGAACGGGATCAACACCTTTTTTACGCGGAAATCGGGAAGGGATCTCGTGGCGGGAGATCTCGGTTTCGCCGAACTGGGACTGGCGCTCGCGCGGAAAGCGAACCTCGACGTGGGGAGTGACTTCTCGCTGAGTACGGTGTCCTCCGACGGGGCGCAAAATGCCCTGCCCCTGAAGGTAAAAGGGATGATAGGCAGCTATTCGGCCGATTTCGATTCGAAGATACTCAGGATACCCCTGGAAACCGCTCAAATTCTCGCGGGCGCGGACGGGGTGCAGGAAATTGTCGTTCTTTTAAAGGATACGGATAAAACCGCCTCGTTCCGGAACCGGATCCTTCCCCTGCTCCGGGAAAAAGGGTGGGATCTCGAGGTTACCACCTGGGATCAGCACGCCGGCTATTATGCCCAGGTTGTCCAGTTCTACGGCGGCTATTTCCGGCTGATTTTGATGATCGTTATCGTCGTCGTGTTCTTCTCGACTCTGAACACGATGATAATGAGCATTTTCGAGCGGATTGCCGAGGTCGGTACCCTCCGGAGTTTCGGGACGGGCCGCCTGCTGATCCTCGCGCAGTTTCTCTGCGAGGGAGGCGTTCTCGGTCTGGCCGGAACCGCAGCGGGAGTCATTCTGGCCTTTGTCGGCGCTCTCGTCATCCGCCTCGCGGGAGGTATTCCCATGCCGCCACCCCCCGGCCTGACGACGAGCGTCGCGGTCCAGATCATGATTACCCCGCATAATGTCGCGGTCGCCTGTCTGATTGGCGTCGGAGTGCCCCTGATCGCCTCGCTTTTGCCCTCGGTTCACATGGTGCGGACGCAGATTATTGACCAGATCCGGCATGGCTCCTGATGCGGGGGAGGGCGGGCCCGGCTTGCCGCTTTGTTGCCCCTCCCGCTCGTTCCATGCTATAGTGCACCCATGAAATACCGTGACACGCGGGACGCGTCCCGTCAGGTTTCCTTCAGGACCGCCGTGCTCCAGGGAATGGATCCGGAGACGGGCGGGCTTTATATACCGGTGGAGATTCCGGCCCTGCCGGCTTCGTTCCTGTTCCGCAATCCCGCGCCCTCGTTCCGCGACATCGCGTTCGAGGCGGCCAAACCCTTCGTGTCGGGCGAGATTCCCGACGCGGAGCTTATGGCTATCATCGCCGACGCGTATCCGTTCACGGCGCCGATCGCGCCGATCGACCCGACCACCTACGTGCTGGAGCTTTTCCACGGGCCCACGTGCGCGTTCAAGGACTTCGGCGCGCGGTTCATGGCGCGGATGATGAGCTACTTCAACCGGGGCGAAAAAGACGCCCTGCACATCCTCGTCGCGACGTCCGGCGACACGGGCAGCGCGGTCGGGAGCGCGTTCCACGGGGTCCCCGGCATCGACGTGACGATCCTGTATCCGGCCGGGAAAATCTCGCTGATCCAGGAAAAGCAGCTTTCGACCTTCGACGGGAACGTGCGCGCCCTTTCGGTGTCGGGCACCTTCGACGACTGCCAGAAGCTCGTGAAGACGGCGTTTACCGACGAGGCGCTGCGCGCGAGGCTCCGCCTTTCGTCCGCGAACTCGATCAACATCTCGCGGCTTTTGCCGCAGTCCTTCTATTATATTTACGGCTCCCTTCTCGTGCGCGAGCGGGCGAACTATTGTAACCTCCCGCTCTATTTTCAAATATAATCCCGCGCTTTTTTAGCAGGGAACAGCAGTCTTTTTCTATCAAAATCCCGGTTTCTGCAATGCTTATACATCTCGGGAGCGAACACAATTCCCGATTTCTTTTTCTCTTGCTTTCTACGAAAAAAAGGAACCCCGCGTAGAGTTCCCTGAATAACAATGCGATTTTCCCTGCTCTTGTTCTATTTATCGCTAATTAGCGAAGTAATTTGTTCAGATTCAACCATTGGTGCTTGTATGCGCCACGCTTTTGTCAGGCTTCCTGATGCAATGCCGTTGATCAATCTCATTACTCCGTGCGATGTATTGTGAATTGCACGAATCGCTTGCGGCGAAAACAGATTTCTCTGGCCGCCAGCGAGTTTCACCCGTTCTTCCAGATAACTGCCGGTTTCTTCCTGCGATAACGGTTTCATGGTGACAGTCGTGGTTATCGAATTGGTCAACGGTTCATGAATTGAAAGACGCAAGCGCGAAAGAATTTCATCCTGTCCGCATAGCAGAATACTCAAACAGGTTTCCGAGTCATATTGAAAATTGAGCAGCTGGCGTAGCTCCATCAATATGTCGTTCGATAACACATGGGCCTCGTCAATGATCAACAGCGGGTGAATCTTTTCGGTATGCTGTAACTGATACACATATTCTTTGATGCTTCTGAACAGGCTGGCTTTTCTCCCGCGGGAAGGCAGATTGAATGCAGTTGCGACATGACCATAAAACTCTCCGACAGAAACCGATGAATGGCACAGATACACCGGACGAAACATACCTGCAGGCAAACCGGAAACCAGAAGCCGCAAGAGACACGATTTTCCTGATCCTGATTTTCCAGTCAGTATGCCGATGCCCCGGCGTTCGCAAAAAAACTCAAGATTCACCAGCGCTTCATTAATAAGCGGTAAATGGAGCAACTGCGAAGTCTCGATATCCCGTCCGAACGGATCCTTTTGGAGACTGAAATAGGAAAGCATTTCTTGCAAGCTGTTATGAAAGACTGTCTCGCTCATAGCGGACCATCCAATGCGGCAGAAGACCGCAACGCTGCTTGCGCAGGCGTATCAGGAGCCATGATGCGGCGCGAGCGGGCGTTTCCATATTCATCGATTAGTCGGGCGTGACCATACTCTTTTCCGTCATAGAATACGCGGATTACAAGCGTATCACTCAATGGATTGAAACGGACCTTGATCTTTCGTCCGATCAAGACCGACGGAACTTCGTAACGTGTCCCATCGAGACTGATCGTTGCATCATTCGATACGGTGCGATACTGCTGATGACAAAAAGCTTCATCCAGATCAATGGCAGCATCCATGCGAAATATATACCGGCTCCCTGCAAGCCATGCTTCAAGCGGCGTCTGTCCGCCCAGTCCGCTATGACCGCTGCGGTGATACTCGTTTTCAAGCCAGGTATGAAAGCGCATATCGTAATCCTGAATACTCCTGATAGTCGAAGAATCTATCGTCGCTTCAAACTGCGTTCGCACTGTACGAAAAAAGCGTTCGATCTTTCCGCGTCCCTTCGGGATGCCCGGCCGCGAATGCATCAGCGGAATACCCAGTGCAGAAAGAATTATTTTCGTTTGCTCAGCGATAAACGTTGAGCCGTTATCCGTATACACCCGACGAATCCGTCCGTGACTGCGCAATACATGATGCAAACCGCGCTCAAACTCAAGGGCGTTTTCGGAAAAACAAAACCGGGCATAGACGACTCGCCTCGTTGCATCGTCAATGAAGGCGATAAGGATTGCTTTTCGCATACGGCCGGATGCATCGGGCACGGAAAAAGAATGCATGGCATCGACTTGAACGCATTCAAGCGGCTGATCGAAACTGTATCGGAGAACCTGATCAGGTTTGCATTCGCGTAGCCTCTCGCGCCGGGTAAGACCGGAGGCCTTGATGAATCGGGACAGGGACGACTTTGATACTTCGGACGTTATTTTCCCTTCTTTCTGCAGCATCCTGATTGCAACGCTCGCACACAAATACGGTTTCTGTTCAAGCAGTTCCAGAACCAGGAGTTTCTCCGCATCGCTGAGTACTTTGCATCGTCCGGTATCCTTGCGTATCTTGGGGAGTAACGAATCCTTGCCCTGCGCCTTGTATGCCTTCAGCCATTTCTTGATGCAGGATGTAGTGAGTGTTTTTTTCCGCGAATGGGGAATGGTCCATTCTGTCGCAGCCTTCGCGGCAATCGCTCGAGACAGCTCGATCCCTTGAGCATGTGAATAGACCAGATCGGCGATAATGCCGAACCGGAAATCTGCGATAATCCGTTGTCGTTCGGAAATCTCTGTTTCTTTCATATCATGCCTCCTTCAAGTACATTCAGGAAGAGTCTATGTCCGGTTTTCGGTGTTGCCAATCTGCCAGCTTATGTGGGATTCTTCTTCCCGTTTTGTGTTGTGTAAAAAGCAGGATCGAAGCGCGGGAATTGAACAGTGCATTGACATGTCGAGACAACGAAAGCGTATTCGCCTGAGCAAGGACAGGTTCTTTCCCGGATAATCCAAGAGATGCGGCAAATGCCGTCAGCGTCATTCCGGAATGAACTGATTCTCCAAAGATAACAAGCCAGCGTTCAAGACTTCTGGCGAATGCTTTTTCAAGCCTCTTGAGCACACGCATCTCGA
>SHOL01000148.1 GCA_004294945.1 Treponema sp. | reverse complement strand
GATACGCACTGCGTCCGCCGGAATCGGAAGCGCTGCCGTGCCTGCGACCGCCTCGTTCTTCAGCAGAACCAGACTCTTCGCAACGGCTTCCCGGGCGAGCGCAAGATGTTCGGGAGCGCGGACGCGAGCGGCAAGCGTCCGGTCGGCAAAGGGCCGCTCGAACAGACCGGATTCGAATTTGACGGTTAAAATGCGGCGCACCGCGTCGTCGATCCGCTTGAGCGGAATATCCTTCGCCTCGATGGCTTTTTTCATGGCGGCGATATAGGTGCGCGCATCGTAGGGAACCATGTTCATGTCGATGCCGGCATTGACCGATTCGACGACCGCACGGTAGTAGTCCGGGTGTACCTGATCGATACCGGCCCAGTCCGAAACCACAAAACCGGAAAAACCGAGCTCGCCTTTCAGGATGTCCGTTACCAGCTCCTTGTGGCCGTGCATCTTGAGTCCGTTCCAGCTGGAAAACGAAGTCATCACCGTGCGGGCGCCGGCTGCCAGCGCATCCGCATACGGCGGCAACAGTTCGTTCCTGAGATATGCGTCGTCGCCGATTGTATTGCCTTGATCCAGTTTGTAGTTGTTCGACCTGGAAGAAGCCCATTCCGTACCGCCGTCTCCCAGATAATGTTTTGCCGTTGCAACGGGCAGCGCCGCGCTTCCGACATCCGCTGCGACCCAGCCGCGCACAAAAGCTGCGCCGAGGGAAGCGACGATCCGGGAATCCTGCGAAAACGATTCATAGGTGCGTCCCCAGCGGGGATCGCGCGCCAAGGCAACACAGGGCGCGAATGTCCAGAGCGCACCGGAGGCCGCGGTTTCCACCGCCGCAGCAGCGGCTATCTTTTCCACGAGCGCAGGATCGTTCGCCGCGCCAAGCCCTATGTTGTGCGGAAAAATTGTCGCTCCCCGCAGATTGTTGTGGCCGTGCACAGAGTCTGTGCCGTAGAGCACCGGAATGCCCAGCCGCGTCGAAAGCGCCTCTTTCTGGAAGCCGTCGATCATGTCACACCAGGCGACAACCGTATTCGGCCGCGGAGAGCCGCCGCCGCCCGACAGCACGCTGCCGAGCATAAAAGAGCGGACATCGCCGGAGCGGACGCTGTTTTTTTCGAGCTGCGTCATCTGCCCGATTTTCTCTTCCAGCGTCATGCGCGATAGAAGATCGTCCACCCGCTGTGCGACCGGGGCATCCGCTTTTTTATAAAGCGCAGACGAGTCGGGCTGTTCGGTCTTCTTCGATGAACCGCACGATGAAAGCAGAACCAGTGCCGCGCACGCGCAGATAGC
Organism: Treponema sp.; assembly: GCA_004294945.1. GTDB lineage: Bacteria > Spirochaetota > Spirochaetia > Treponematales > Treponemataceae > Teretinema. The sequence goes on along the minus strand of SHOL01000148.1, from coordinate 4,895 downwards.
AAAAAGGGAAATCGAAAATCGAAGCGGTGAACGCTCTGCTCTATTTTTGTTTTTTGGCTCCTCGTTAAGAGCGCTTGCTCGGTCTACAATCCGGATATTCCAGAAACTCATGTTTTTTCTCCTTGCATGAGCTGAGTATATCACGGCACTTCAATTATTTACCGATTCAGGGTGCGGACGCGGTAGGGAAAACAGCGGGACTCAGCGGAGGGTATCGATCATGACCCGGGCGTTTTGCGCGCCCAGATATGTTGCATAGATGTGTTCGAGGGTTCCGTCGGCAATCATTTCTGCAACGAGGGTTCGCCATTCCGACATGTCGGCTTCGGAAAAGGCTTTTTTGGAGAACACCAGGTAGTGGACAATAGGCGGGTCGTCGGGGAACCAGTCGCTGACTGCCAGTTTGTCTTGCAGCTTGTACTGATCGATATAGAACTCGATTGAGGGGAGCAGCGCCATGAACGCATGGAATCGCCCGGCAAGAAGCATTTTGTAGAGAAATTCAGAATCTGCCACTTCGGTGACCCGGCCGTCGGAACGAAGGTCGTCGATGTAGGCATCAGCCGCAGGTCCGTGTCTGAACGCGCGAACCACGCCAAACAGGAGCTCCGGATTCGAGCGGAAATCCCCGGGTCTGGTGTGGGCGTCGGCTGCAGAAGTGACCACGTAATTTTTCAGTCCCAGGCAGGGGATGAACCAGGCAAACGCGTCCCGCTCGGGAGTTTGGATACCGGAACCTGTCATCATGAGAGAACCCGTTTCAAGCTCGTGCCAGATTCGGGCCCGAGGCAGATACACGGTTGTAAATTCGCGGCCGCTTCGCCGGGCCAGCTCCCGGACAATGTCCAGATCGATGCCAGCTTTGGCGGAGTCGCTATACAGGTATCCGAGCTCATAGAGTGCGTATGAAATGGGAGGCTTTGCATCCTGGGCCCGGACAAAGGCGCTCAATAACACAAGGAGGAAAATCGCGACCCGTTTTATCATGGCTGACTCCTTGGAGCCGATTTCAAACGTCGGTTGAAACCGGCTTCTCGTCAATTCTCCTCTGCTCGTTCGTACATCTCCGACGGATCGGTTGGCCCGGCGTCGCTCCAGCGGACAAGCAGATTGCCACCTTCTTCGACAGCCGTGATGTACTCGGCAGCATTTTCGAACGAAATGACCATCCCGTCGGCAGTTCTTGTCAGCGACCCCACTTCCAGCATGCGCGATTTTTGACTTTCTGCAGGATTGTTCGCGCGGAATTCCAATATGCGCTCATAGGTCGCCCCTTTCTCGTGAAACGAGAGGGTCGATTGAATTATCATGGTCCCGCCTTCCTCCGGATTGACCCGTTCGGAATGCCAGCGGGACTGCAAGGCCCCCAAGTAACTCAGATCGGGGGCCTGAGCGCCCGGTCCGTCATGAACAGCCGGCGCATCCGACGCATCCTGAGCGTTCGACGCATTCTGCCCGTCCCGCACCTCCGGTGCTTCCTCTACGGAGTGCCCGTCCTGCGCGCTACGAACCTCTTTCATATCAGGAGCCGCTCCACCTCGAGTGCTCGCGCATGAACACAAAACAAACACTGCAACCACTGTAGCCACGAAACGCATACTCTACCTCCCGAAGCAATCTAAGATATACAAGTCACTTTTATTCTTGTTTTTATTGCTCCGGATTGCAAGAGCCGGGGTGCTGCGGGACGACTCCTGCCAAAACGACTTTGACTGTGTTATACTGATGAAAAGGAGGCTCAGTGGATGGACGACGTACGATGGAAACAGCGATTTTCAAATTATAGCAGAGCCTTCGCGCTGCTGCGGGAAATTCTTGATTCAGCCGACGACATACGGGCATTTGAACCGATTGTTAAGCAAGGAATTATCCATCGTTTTGAATACACGTTCGAACTGGCATGGAAAACGCTTAAGGATAAAATGCTCGAAGACGGAATAGTCGTAGACCTTCTATCACCGAAATACGTGTTCAAGACCGCCTATCAGAGTAAATACATCAATTCAATAGAACCCTGGCTCAGGATGGCCAACGACCGAAACCTGATGAGCCATACCTACGACATCGCACGCTTCGACGAAGTGCTCGTTCGTCTGAAAACCGAATACTATCCACTCCTGGACGAACTCTACGGGTTTCTGCTCGAGACACACGACGAGTGACAGCTTCTTCCCCGGATTTCGGCCTTGCGCCAGCTACAAGAGATATTCTCGAAACCATACTGAAAAATCGCCTGTCTTCAGGTACCGTCCTGGTCTATGGATCCAGAGCCAAGGGCACGAACACAGCCCGGAGCGACATTGATCTGGTCATCAAAGACAGCAAACTATCCGACGCAGACCTCATCGAAGACATCATCGACGAAATAACAGACTCGGACTTCCCGTATCTCGTGGACCTGCAATACTACGAATCGATCAAAAACCCTGCCCTGAAACGTCACATCGACCGCGTGGGGAAGGTCCTGTTTCAGGCCGAGCCAGACTAAACCTTCCGTGCGCGATCTCTCCTTCCGCGGAGGCCCCGCGAACGAAAGAACAATGACGGGCGACTTCGATCCGGCAGACCGGTTTTCCAGGCCAAAACGGGCAGTACCTGGAGCCGATTTCAAAAGTCGGTTACTTTTGAAATCGGCTTTTTGGAGAAAACCACAAGTCTTTATAATAGTAAGACTTGTGGTTTTTCTCCATGTAAATCTAAGGTTGCTCTTTCAAAACGTTCCGAGTTTTGAAAGAACCTCAACTGCGCATAGCTTTCTCGGGGAGGCTATGCAATGATCAGCCCGTACAATTTGACCAATGATTTTCTGTTCCGCTCGGTGTTCGGCAAACAAAAGAACGCGCACATCCTGCCTCCTTGATAAACGCCGTACAGGAAGCAAAAGCGACTACATTCCACGGACCGTGTTCTGCCTCTTCCGGACCGGGTCGACTCCTGATATCATCCTTTCGCGTGATATCAGCCTGCATTACATCGAACTGCCAAAACTCGACTTCTGCTCCAGTTCTTTAACTACCCTTGAAAAATGGGTATACTTGATGGAGAATATAAACAACCCGGAGGATTGCCATGATCAAATATATACGATCGGAAGTCCCGGAAATGGACAAAGCCGCCAAAGAATACGCAAAGCTTGTCGCGAACGCGAAAGTTATGGCCGCGGAACTCCAGCGTGAAAAAATGGTCGCACGACGAATCGAACAACCTGGCTGTCGCCCGCGACGAAGGGCTGGCTGAAGGTGCACTGAAGAAACAGCGCGAAATCGCGGTAAACCTGAAGGCAGCAGGTTATTCCGCAGCCCAGATCGCCGAGCTGACCGGCCTGCCGGTCGAGGCAATCACCGGGCTGTAATCGACAAGCGGTATCCCGTACATATTTTGCAAATCGAGCATCGAACCCTGTGAACGCGTCATTGAGGCATCCCGTCGACGAAGCGGAAAATCGCGCGATGCTCGACTATTTGATAGGTACTAGTCCCTGCTTGGCGCCTCGCCTGCGCGATCGGCAGCTTCGAAGGGTAGTACCAGGGCTACACCAGCATCCCGTCGAACGCAAGATCGATCCGCTTTCCGGTGCGCTTCGAGTAAAGGCGGGAAAGTTTTCGGGCAAAGGCATAGCCGATGCAGTCGGGCTCTTCGATGTGCGAAAGCACGAAGCGGCCGGCATTGAGCTTCCGGACGATCGCAAGGGTCTCGTTCGCCGTCTGCTCGTCCTCGAGGATCGGATGGCCGGCTTCGATGAGCTGCTCGCCGGTAATGGGATTCGCGTCGAGCACGCCGAGCGGAAGGTAGACCGCGTCGAAGCGGGTGCTGAGGATCGCCGCGTCGGGCTCCCAGTTTTTCAGCTCGTCCATGATGACGAGACAGCGCGAGCCGCCCTCTGCGATGCAGTAGCCGAAGGAATAATCATACGCCATCTGCACCGGTTTTATGGTGCAACCGTTCAGAGTGAACTCTTCGTCGTTTTTCACGATTCTGAGATCGACGATGCCGATGGAGCGGAAATAGTCGAACTGGCTCATGATCGAAAGGTAGGAGCCGAAGGTCTCGGCGATTTTCTCGGTAAGAATGACCGGAGTTGTGCGGTTTTCCTTTTGCGAACGGTTCCACTCGATGTTCATCTCGAAGAGGCGTCGGCCCGCAGTATGGTCCGGATGCCAGTGGGAATAGAGCACCGCGCCGATATTCCGGACGCGCGAGCGGTTCAGCTCGACGGAAATTTCTTCGGGGGTGTCGATGAGAATATCGGGTCCGTGCAGGAAAACCGACGGGCCGAGCCTTGCATGACGACCGCCCTTTTTTCGGGCTTTGACGCACGCGGAACACGCGCACAACGGCTTCGGAGTCGCAACAGCGCCTCCCGAACCGAGAACCTCAAGCTTCATGTCCGGAATCCTTTCTGCTAATGGGGTCGGGCGCATCATCCGCACCTGCGCCCGCGCCGCGCGCTGCGCTACCACCCGCCCTGAAGGCTCCATCCACTTTCGCTTCCTTCCCGAACAGCAAGCCGGCAAGGTCGCGGACGTCGCGGACGCACACGGCGCCATCGCCCGATTCCGGCGCGTATACGCGGGTAAAGCCGAGGCCGGTCGCGGCGCGAACGCGGGGCTTGAGCCTGTTGACCGGGCGGATTTCTCCCGCAAGGCTGAGCTCGCCGATGAGCGCAGTTCCGGCGGGGCTCGGCATGTCGGTACGGGCCGAATAAAGCGCGGCCGCCAGCGCAAGATCGATCGCGCTTTCCGAAAGCCGGACGCCGCCTGCAACGTTGATGTAAATGTCCTGATCCGAAAACCGGAGCCCGATTCTCTTTTCGAGCACGGCTGCGACGCGGCTGACGCGCGCAGCGTCGATGCGGTCCGAGTAGACCCGGGTCATCGAACTTTTCGACGGCACGG
>SHOL01000325.1 GCA_004294945.1 Treponema sp. | reverse complement strand
CACATAAAACGTTCAAGGCGGTCGAAGATCCCGCAAAACCGAAAAACAAGCGCGCATACGTGCTCGATATGTTTCCCTATCCGTCGGCGGCGGGTTTGCATGTTGGACATCCGGAGGGCTATACGGCTACGGATATTTGGTGCCGGTACCTCCGCATGAACGGGTATGCGGTGCTGCATCCGATGGGTTTCGATTCGTTCGGGCTGCCTGCGGAAAACTACGCGATCAAGACGGGGACGCATCCGAAAACGACGACTGTGGCGAATATCGATAAATTCCGCCAGCAGATTAAGGCCTTCGGCTTTAGTTACGACTGGGACCGCGAGATTTCGACTTGCGACGACGATTACTACCACTGGACCCAGTGGATTTTCCTGCAGCTGTTCAAACGCGGACTTGCCTATGAATCAGAAACACCGATCAACTGGTGCCCGTCGTGCAAGACCGGGCTGGCGAACGAGGAAGTAAAAGACGGCAAGTGCGACCGGTGCAGTACGCAGACGGTGCGCAAGAATATTCGCCAGTGGATTCTGCGGATTACCGAGTACGCAGAGCGGCTCCTGACAGACCTTGACGGGCTCGACTGGCCGGAGTCGGTCAAGCTGATGCAGAAAAACTGGATCGGCAAGAGCGAAGGCGCGGAAGTGACGTTCAAGGTTGAAGGGCACGATATTACAGTGTACACAACCCGGGCGGACACGCTGTTCGGCGCGACCTATATGGTGCTCGCTCCCGAGCATCCGCTGGTAAAGGAAATCACAACGGCAGACCAGATGGCGGCCGTCGAAGCATATAGAGAGCAGGCGGCAAAAAAGAGCGACCTTGAAAGAACCGACCTTGCAAAGGAAAAGACGGGCGTGTTTACCGGCGCCTATGCGGTGAATCCCGTGAACGGCACCAAGATTCCGGTGTGGATTTCCGACTACGTCCTGATTTCCTACGGCACCGGCGCGATTATGGCGGTTCCCGCCCACGACGAGCGCGACTGGGATTTTGCCAAGCAGTTCGGCCTGCCGATTATCAAGGTGGTTGCGAGCGAAGAAGAATGGGCCGCAAAAGGCCCGGATGGCGACTACAGCGCACCGCCTGCAGAGTGCACACCGGCCGACGGCAAGAGCGTCAACTCGCCGGGATTCAACGGGCTTGGAACGCAGGAATGCATTGAAAAGATCATTGCC
>SHOL01000147.1 GCA_004294945.1 Treponema sp. | reverse complement strand
ATCATGGGGGGGGTGGAAATATCTATTTGTTGACATTCACGGTAATCGCTTAAGGGCGGTATGAAGAAATCAGCGTTCCACTGGGAAAGGAGACTGTTTTCAGAGGACGAGATAACCGGGGTGGTTTAGACGTCTATATTTATAAAAGCATGACCAATGATACATATACTTTCTATATTCTGAAGGATAAAAATTTGGAGCGTGGGACCGGGCCATGGAACCTGGTCGGGTTTGGGAAAAGATCAGGATGGGGGCAGAAAGTTTGCCAGCACCTTCATAACCTGAGGGAATTTGATATCGTCCCGAAAGCGGCTTGGATGCAACCCTGACGGCTACCTCAAGGATTCTCTGATGAGCTACGTCGCGATGCTCGGAAAGCTTTTCCTGATGGAGCGCATCTTACTCAAGAAAAAAGGCCCGCCGGAAAGAGGGGCCGGCAGGCCTGAAAACAGAGTCTGTTTTGTCTTATTCGGTTAGCGGATCGCGTCGAGCGCACTCGAGAGATCCGCGATGAGCGCGTCCGTCGTCTCGAGGCCAATGTGGAGTCTGATGAGCGAGACCCGGTCGTCGGGAATCTCCCCGTTCGGGAATCTGCCCACCGCAGCGGGATCGACGAGGCTTTCGTAGCCGCCCCAGCTGACTGCGCGCTTGAAGAGCCTCAGCGTGTCAGTGAACGTACGTACCTTCCCGATGTCGCGCGTTCTGAGGCGGAACGAGAAGAGTCCCGCACCGCCGCGCATCTGTGCGCGGGCGAGATCGTACTGGGGATACGAGGGGAGGAAGGGGTAGAGCACGTCTTCGACGAGCGGATGGGATTCGAGGAATGCCGCGATCTTCTTCGCGCTCTCGAAGTGGACGGGCATCCTCACGTGGAGCGTCCGCATGCCGCGCATGATGAGCCAGGCGGCGAAGGGATCGGGCACGGTGCCGTGGAGCAGGAACTCGGTCTCGAAGATGCGTTTGACGTCGTCGTCGCTTCCTGCGATGACGCCGCCGACAACGTCGCTGTGCCCGCCGAGGTATTTCGTGGCCGAGTGTGCGACGATGTCGATGCCGAGGTCGATCGGGTTCTGGTAGACCGGGGTGCACCAGGTATTGTCGATTATCGTCTTGATCCCGCGCGCGCGCGCGATCTTCGCGACTTCTGCAAGGTTCTGGAGCTTGAACGTGAACGTCGTCGGGCTTTCGAGATAGAACACTTTCGTGTTCGGCCTCGCTGCCCGCTCGAATTCCTCGGGGTCGCTTCCGTCCACGTATGTCACCTCGACGCCGAAGCGCTCGAGGTACGTGCTCATCAGGTATTTCGCCCAGGAGTAGCTGTCGCGCACCGACACGATGTGATCCCCCGTCTTCACGAACGCCATGACGGCCGCGGAGATCGCCGAGACGCCCGAGGACAACAGCTTTGCCTGCTCGGCGTGCTCGAGCGCCGCGAGCTTCGTCTCGACGAGGTTGACGGTAGGGTTGTTCCCCCGCGAATAGAGGTAGTTGTTCGCCTCGTCGGCGAGCGCTGCCTTGAACGCGGCGAACGACTCGAAGGCGAATATCGAGGTTTGGAAGATGGGCGGACTAACTGCGTTGAGTGGGAGGCTATCCTCGCCCAGGTGATGCAGAATTTCTGTGATGTCCTTGCGTTCCATGATAAACCTATCCTTTTACGCTGCCTTCCGTGAGGCCGGCGACGATGTATTTTTGCCCGAAGCCGAAAATGACCATGGTCGGAAGAAGCGCGACGACGATTCCCGCGCTCATGACGTCCCACGAGATTCCTGCCTTCGAGATGAACGAATTGAGAGCTACCGGCACGGTCATCTTCGAGTCGGTCGACATGAACATGACGGCGAGGAAGAGTTCGTTCCAGATATTGACGAACGCGAACGAGAAGATGGCGGTCATACCCGGCATCATGACGGGCAGGATTATGCGGAACAGCGACTGGGTTGTCGTGCAACCGTCGATCATCGCTGCTTCCTCGAGGCTCGCCGGTATGTTGTCGAAGAAACTCTTTGCCATGATGGAACTGAATGCGATCGTCGTTCCGATGTATACGAGGCCGAGGACAAGGAGGCTGTCCGTCATGTGCGCTTTTGCCATCATCGCGTACAACGGAACCATGATGATGAAACCCGGTATCATCTGGGTGAAGTAGAATCCGAGGAGAATGCGCATTCGCGTCTTCGGCGACTTGAACCGGGACAGCGCGAAGCCGCTGAATATGCACAGGAGCAGCGTCCCTGCGGCCGCGAAGAGCGAGACGAGCAGGCTGTTCAGGAAGTACGCACCAAAATTACTGAAGCCGAAGAGTTTCGCATAGCTCGCGAACGTGATCTCGGTCGGCCAGTAGAGTATCGGGAACGTGTAGATTTCCTTCGGTCCCTTCAGGGACGTAACAATAATCCAGTATAGGGGCCCGATTGCGAGTACAAGAAAGATGGCGAGCGCGAGCGCGCGTATCGCTCCGAGCGCGACTTTTTTGGCCGATTTCATGTGCGATTTCATATGCTGGTCTCCTTTCTCGACATGATCTTGAGGTATACGAATGCATATATCATAAGGAGAACCATGATCATCACGCCCATAGCCGAGCCCTGGCCGTAATCGAAGTTCTTGTAGATCATGTTGATCATCTGGGTGGCCATGATATTCGTGCTGTTCGCGGGTCCGCCGCCCGTCATCGCGTAGATGATGTCCGGGAAGTTCATGATCCACATCGTCCTGAGGAGCGTCGTGCTGACGATCGTCGGCATGACGTAAGGGATCGTGATGCTGAAAAGGCGCCGCGCAGGGCCTGCGCCGTCGATCGCCGCCGACTCATACAGTTCATTCGGGATCGACTGCAGGGCTGCGAGCAGCATGATCGCAAAGAACGGCACTCCGTACCACACGTTCGCGATGATGACCGAGGCCATCGCGAAGCGGGGATCCGACAGGAATCCGATCGGGGCTTTGATGAGGCCGAGCCTCATCAGTATGTCGTTGACGAGCCCGAATTGGCCGTTGAAAAGCCAGGCCCACACGAGGCCGATTGCGAAACCTGAGAGAGCCCACGCGTAGAACACGAAGCCCGTATAGAGTCCGCGCCCCCTGAAGGGTTTTTTCAGGAGGAGCGCAAGGGTGAATCCGAGCGAAAACTGGAGGAACAGCGACACGAATATCCAGATGAACGTGTTCCAGAGAATTTGGACGAAATTGAAATTCACGTCGTTGATGATCGCGGCGAAATTATCGAGGCCGTTGAATCTGACCTTGGACAGGTCGTACATGGTGTAATGCTGAAACGCGAGAGCGATGCCCCGCGCGACGGGAATGTATATGATGAGGGCGAGGAGCGCGAAAACCGGCAGTATCATCAGCCAGTGGTTCTTGTTTTCTTGTTTCATGGCGTCTCTCTTGTCTCGGGTGAACCGGATTTCCGCCCCGCCGCGAATGCCTCGCCTGTGGGGCGGAAGTCCGCCGCTATCGGATGGTTTACTTCCAGTATTCAGTAAACTTTGCCACGGCTTCCTCGACGGTAATCTTACCGAGAAGGACGGACTGCATGTATTGCTCGTGGAGCTGTGCCCATCCCGGCCACTTCTCCGAGCCGAGCGGGTACTTCACAAAGACGTATTTGTCGGGCTGGCTCATCATCGTGCTCCATGCCTGATAGACGCCGGTCGAGAAGGTCTTGTCCTCGCTGAAGGTCGACGAATGGATCGGCAGCGGACCGTACTTCTTGCAGAGGTAGGCGTTGTTTGTCGGGTTTGTCATGAAGGTGATGAACTTCCATGCTTCTTCCTTGTTCTTGGAATAAGACGGGATGGAGAGCGAGGTATAGCCGTAGTCGACGATCGTCTTGCCGGTCTTTCCCTTCGGGAGTGGAATGACCGTATACTTGTCGCGGCCGAGCTGCGCGTCGACGAGCGCGACAGTGTCCGGGTCCTGGATGAGGAACGGCGTAGTTCCGGAAATGAACGCGTTGACCTGCTCGTTGAATCCCCAGTTGATGCCGTCAGAGGGCACGGACTTCTGGAACATTTCGACGTATCGCTTGAACGACGCGACGGCTTGGGGATCTGCGAGTGAGAAATTGCCATCTGTCGTCTTGTAGATATTCTCGGAATCGATGTTCGCGACGTCGGACAGGATCATGAGGTCGGAAATCTTGAATTCGTTGGACTTGCCGCGGAAACCGAAACCGTACTGGTTCTTGTTCCTGTTCGTGATCTTGATGCTGACGGCGATCAGCTCGTCCATCGTTTCCGGCATTTTCGTGATACCGTTCTGGGCGAGAATGTCGGTCCTGACGAACAGTGCCTTGACATAGAAGAACTGCGGTAGGATGTAGGCGACGCCGTCGACGGTGCGGGCGCAGGTCATGGCGATCGGGAGTAGATCCTTTCCGTACTCCCAGGAGGCGATGCGGTCTTCGAGGTTCTCAAGCTTCTTGTTGTTCACGAGCTGGCGGACCGTGTAGTCGCGGACCTCGATGACGTCAAGCGGCTGCTCGTTGTTCAGCATCATGGTCAGCTTGTTGTCGGCCTGGTCGTAGGGGGGCGAAATCAGGTTGACCGTGACGTTCGGGTTTTCCTTTTCGTAATTGGCGATGATTTCCTTGAGGACTGCGGTCCGTTCAGGGCTGGTCATCGTCTCCAAGAAAGTCAGTTCGACTTTCTTTGTACCGCCACACGAACTGAGCGCTCCGAGCGCGAGGCAGGCTAAAAATGCCGTGATTGCCTTTTTCATACGTTATCTCCTCTCAAAAAAGCATTGTGGATGACTTGATCCTGGCTAAACGGTAAGACATCCGCTGCAATATGTCAATAAAAAATTGCAATAATATTTGAAATATTACAAAGAAATTTTAATTAGTATTGACATATTGTGAATATTACAAATAATGTTGAGTTGATGAACACCAACGAAAATCCTAATAAAAAGATCAAACACGAACTAAGCGACACAGACCGCGAGATTCTAGCCTCCTACAAGGCGATCACGCGGGGAATCGGCCTCGTTTTCGGGAACTGCTGCGAAGTAACGCTTCATTCGATAGAAGATCCGTCAACTTCGATCATCGCGATCGCGCATGGCGAGATTACCGGCCGTGCCGTCGGATCGCCCATGACCGATCTCGCCCTCGAGGTGCTCACTCGTTCGCGCGCGACGAACGAGGACGTCATCGGTCCCTATTTTTCCACGACAAAAAGCGGTAAGCGGCTTCGCTCGGTGACAACCCTGATCCGTAACCGCAAGGGCGAACTCATCGGGTTCCTCTGCGTCAATTTCGACCTGACGGCTCCACTGATCAATTTGATGGACGCGCTCCTTCCTTCGCCGACGGACATTTCGTACGGGACGACGAGCGAGAACTATTCGGACAATGTCGGCGATCTCGTCCATAACGCGTTCGTCAAGGCGCTGTCCCGGATCAGCCAGACAACTGGTGTCTCTCCTATAGAAAAGAACCGCATGATTGTGCTGGAACTCCAGAATCTCGGGATATTCAACGTCAAGGGAGCCGTCGAGACAGTCGCGGGCGAGCTTGGCGTGTCGAAATTCACTGTATACAATTATTTGCGTGACCTGCGAGGTCGTGAAAATGAACAGGAGAGAGAGAATGGCTAAGAAAGCAATCATCAGCAAGGACGCCCCGGCCGCGATCGGGCCGTATTCCCATGCGTGCGAATCTAACGGTTTCGTGTTCGTTTCGGGGCAGCTCGGCATCAACCACGAAACCGGTGCCCTCGAGCCGACGGTCGAGAATCAGGCCGAGCGTTCCCTTGCGAATACTCGGGCGATCCTGTCCGGTATCGGACTTGATTTGTCTTCAATCGTCAAGACGACAATTTTCCTCACCGACATGAAGGACTTTGCCGCGGTCAACGCTGTGTATGCGGACTTTTTCGACGGTGCTTTTCCCGCCCGCAGCTGCATTGCCGTGAAGGCTCTCCCGCTCGGCGGCCTCGTCGAAATCGAGTCGGTTGCGGCAAGGGGGTAACTATACGGGTACCGCCATAAATGGTTCGGGCGTATCGAGCGCCCGAGAAGGCGAGTGCGGGGCCGCTTTGTGTCTGGACGGTTGAGACATCCCGTCCCTTGAAAGATTCAGACCTTGTGAAAGTAGTGTTCCGGTAAAGGAATACTATGCATGAACAGTGATTTCAGACTGGAAGGTTTCCCAAAGTGAATGGAGTAATCACAGAGCGGACATAACATACAATATGGTG
>SHOL01000146.1 GCA_004294945.1 Treponema sp. | reverse complement strand
CTTCTGCATCGGGTATGCAGGGCCGGAGGCCGAAGCGCTTCTCGAACGATACCTCACGCTTGAAAATCCGGTACGAAGCGGCGAAAAACTGGTCTTTCCGCTCGCGCTCAAGGTATGGTATTTCGCTTCCATGAAGCTCCGCTACGGAAAAAACGAAACAGGCGGATGGTTCTGCTTTTGGGAATGCGGACAAGCACGCTGGAAATCGGCCCGAAGAGGAAAAAAATGAACGAGCTTTCGTATGTGCATACTCTTTTGATTGTCTGTCCGCTGGTGTTTATCGCCGGCTTCATCGATTCAATTGCAGGAGGAGGCGGCCTTGTGTCGCTTCCGGCCTGGCTTGCTGCAGGACTTCCGCCCCATCTTGCGGCCGGGTCGAACAAGTTTTCGATGATGCTCGGAACGGCTACCTCGGTAGCCCGCTTCGGCGCTACGGGCAACATCAAGCTCAAGAGCGCGCTCGCAGCCGCGGCGGCAGCGATTCCGGGAGCATGGGTCGGGACGAAAATCGCGCTCCTTCTCGACCCTGCGGTATTCCGGACCATGCTGGTCGCCGTCATTCCGGCCGTCGCCGTCTTTGTACTGGTGCGCGGGAAAAAAACGTTTGGCGCTCCCGCTTCAGGAAAAGCGGCTTCCGGCGCCGACGCGCAGATCGCCGGCGCGACGCAGATCGCTTTGGAACGTTCACCCGGAGCGACGCTTGTCCTTTCTCTCGCGATCGGTCTTGCGGTCGGCTGCTACGACGGGCTTGTCGGCCCCGGCACCGGAACGTTTCTGATTATCGGTTTTTCGGTTTTTCTTCAGTACTCGCTCACGGTTTCTTCAGGCTCCGCGAAGGTGGTGAACCTTGCCTCGAATATTGTTTCTGCCTTCCTTTTTATGTCGTCAGGAAACGTCTGGTATCAGGCGGCAATCCCGGCGGCGCTCTGTACGATTGCAGGCAACCAGCTCGGCTCGCACCTTGCCGTCAAAAACGGAAGCCGGGTGATCCGCCCGGTGCTGATCGCAGTCCTTGCCCTTCTGTTCGCCAAGATTCTCCGGGACTGGATCGCCTTCTAAAGAAAGCACCGGGTTTCGTCAGACAGCGGCTAGGCCCGAAAACGGTTAGGCTCGACAACGGTTACGCCCGGTGCATCCAGGCAACGACCCTGCCTTCAATCCTGAATTCCTCCAGATCTGCGCCGGAAAGCATGCGGACCGGATATCGGGGATTTTCGCTTATCACGCTTACCGACGATCCTGCCGGATCAAAATGAATGCGCTTAACAAGCAGCGCGCTGCCGATCGAGACGACATGGATGCCGTCGCCGGAGCGGTCTTCCGGTACGAAGAATACGATGTCCCGGTCGTCCAGTCCGATGCCGGTCATCGAGTCGCCGCGGACTTCCACCGCCTTGACCCGTTCCGGCTTCCAGGGCGCAATGAAGGAGCGCAGCACGGGCAGGCGGACCGATTCGGCATATTCGTTAATTTCTGCGCCGCGGCCGGCGGCCGCTTCCTGGCGAAAAAACTCGATATGCACTACGGGACCCTCGTCCGCTTTCCGTCCCGGCAAAGTGCCGTCCGAACCGGCAGAGGCTTCGCCGGTAAGCAGCCAGTTGATATCGGTTCCCCAGACGCGGGCAAGGCGGACCAGCACGTCGCGGGAAGGTTCGCGCTTCCCGAGTTCGATGTCTCCTGAAACGACAGGATGAATGCCGAGCGACTCGGCGAACGCCTTTTTCGACAGGCCCGACAGCTCGCGCACAGAAGCGTAGCGGGATGCTATCGTATCAGTGTTCGTCATTTTTCCCTCCCTGCGCCTTGACGTATAAGCATTTTGCTTATATTATTAAGCATATCAGGTACATACTACTCTGTAAATAAGGAAAAGGCAAGGAAATGGCAACCGAAACCGGATTCCCCTCGCCCGCCCGCGGATACGAGGCCCAGGCAATAAACCTCAATGAACTGCTCGTCCGCAATCCGCCGGCAACTTTTTACATGCGGATGCAGGGAGTGCAGCTTGTCTACCGGGGGATACTCTCCGGCGACCTGCTGGTAGTCGACCGCTCCCGCCCGCCGGCTCCCGGCTGTCTCGTTGTATTTCGGCAGGACGGCGACTTTACCTGCCGCGAACTGGTCCGGGACGGGGATTCACTCGTTTTTGCCGACGGTGCCGGCAACGGTATCCGCGTGTGCGAAGAAACAGAAATATTCGGAACAGTAACGGGAGTAATACGAAAACTATGATATTCCATATAGATGCAAACAGTTTTTATGCCTCGTGCGAACGGATCTTCAGGCCGGATTTGGCGGACAAGCCAATTGTGGTGCTTTCAAACAACGACGGCATCGTCATTGCCTTGAACGACGAGGCTAAAAAACAGGGATTTGCCCGCGGAAACGCATGGTTCAAGGTGTCCGCGGACTGTGCGGCGAAAGGCGTTCATGTATTCAGCTCAAACTATACGCTGTACGCCGACATGAGCGCGCGCATCGTCAGCATCTACAACCGGTTGTGCCCGGAAGTCGAAGTCTATTCAATAGATGAATGCTTTCTGTACTATCCGGACTGGAAATGCCCCGATTACGAAGGAATCGCGCGCCACATACGGAATACCGTGCTCCGGGAAACGGGCATGCCCGTTTCGATCGGCATCGCGCCAACGCGCACGCTCGCAAAGATATGCAACAAGCTCGCCAAAAAGAGGGGCGGAGTGCTCGCTTGGAACACGCTCCGCAAGGACGACGAGCTCCGCGCTATTCCAGTCGGCGACGTGTGGGGCATCGGCTGGTCGAAAGCGGCCTTTCTTCGCCGGTACGGCATTGCGACAGCCTTCGATCTCCGTTCGTATCCGCTCGATCTTGCAAAAAAGAATCTGACTATCACCGGCTTCCGGACGGTGCAGGAACTGAACGAAATTCCGGCAAACGAGCGGATCGGAAGCGAAAAATGCCGAAACATCTGCTCGTCGAAATCCTTTGGAGAACCCGTTACCGAACTGTCCGAGCTGGAAGAAGCCCTGGCGTCGTATACCGAAGAGGCAGTATCCCGCCTGCGCGCGCAAAAAAGCGCAGTCAGCTACGTATCGGTATTCCTCATGACCAATCCCTGGGACGAGTCCGGTCCGCAGTATTGCAACCAGCTGTCAGCCAGCCTGCAGAAGCCGACCTCCTTTTTGCCCGACATCCTTGGAACAGCTGAAACGCTGCTCCGCACGCTGTATCGAAGCGGATACCGGTACCGGAAGGTAATGATCAACCTGCTCGGACTCGAGGACGATATCGTGCTCCAAAAAGATCTTTTCGACCAAGACAGCGGCAAGCAGGAAAGCGATGCGCTCATGCGGTGCTTCGACGAAATCAATTCCCGCTACGGCAGGAACACGCTCAGGGTCGGCACTGGCCGTTCGGACTCCCGCAGATGGGCCATGCAGAGGCGCTTTCTTTCTCCGGCGTACACCACCGACGTCCGCTCGCTCCCCGAGGTGCACTGACCATGGCCGAGCTCTATATCGGTACCTCGGGATACGACTACCCCGAGTGGCGGGGCATCTTTTATCCGCCGGACATTTCGCGCGAAGAATTCCTCGGGTTTTATGCCGGAGTGTTCAATGCGCTCGAACTTAACTACACGTATTACAGTCTTCCAGATGAATATCAGATGGCATCGATGGTCAAACGTACAAGCGAACGCGTGCATTTTTCCGTCAAGGCCCACCAATCGATGACGCACTGCGTACAGGTTTCCACCTGGCGCGATTCAGCCCGGGAATTCCGTAAAGCCCTGTACCCGCTCGAACACCGAGGCCTGTTGCTTTCGGTGCTGCTCCAGTTTCCCCAAAGCTTCCATTACACTGTCGATGAGCGGCGATATCTGGACTCCCTGGTCAAAGAGCTTTCGGGTCTCCCGCTCGTCGTAGAATTCCGCCACGCTTCCTGGCAAAACCAGCGAGTCTACACCGCACTGCAGAAGCTGAACATCGGATGGTGCGTCTGCGACATGCCGGCACTCAAAGCCTTGCCGAAAGGCAGACCGGGTGGACTTGCTCCGGTTACCGCAACACGGTCGTATCTGCGCTTCCATGGGAGGAACTCGACATCCTGGTACGGCGGGGATTCGCGTTCGCGCTACGAATACCTGTACCAGGATGCAGAGCTCGACTCGTATATTCCGGTAGTCGATTCCCTGTGCAGGCAGTCGCAGATCGTTCAAATCTATTTTAACAACCATGCCAAGGGAAACGCTGTCGTCAATGCCCAGAAAATGAAGATACTCGCCTCGAAAATCCCGCTATGACACATACCCCCTCTTGACGAAATATCTTGGCGGTCATATATTTGCTATTGGCAATTATTGCTTGTTTCTTTATTTACTCTTTATCAATATTTGCCAAAAGGAACCAGTTGCAATGATCGATCTCTGTTCTGTCCGCAAGCTGCAAAACGCGATCAAGGAACTTGAAACTACCCTGAAAAAAGATACCGGACTGTCGCTCAATGATGCCATGTGCCTCTGTTCGATAAGCAGAGGCATCCGCGAGCCAGGTCTTCTCGCCCGAGAGCTCGACCTGTCGCCTTCGCGCCTGTCCCGCATTCTCGATTCCCTCGAAACGCGGAATCTGGTCACACGCTCCCTTTCAGATAAGGACAGGCGGAGTATCAGCGTACAGCTTACATCCTATGGAGATGCGCTAATCATACAATACCGGTGCGCTCAGGAAGCGGTACCGGATATTCTTTCGTTTGAGGCTCTTTCAAAACTCGGAAAGTTTTGAAAGAGCAACCTTAGATATACATGGAGAAAAATCACAAGTCTTTATAATAGAAAGACTTGTGATTTTTCTCCAAAAGTCGATTTCAAAAGTAACCGACTTTTGAAATCGGCTCGTTCACCAAACAAGAAAAAAGCCAAGGAGGCAGGTAATGGCTACATACGTTATTGTAGGAGGAGTTGCAGGAGGCGCCGGAACGGCCGCGCGTCTGCGCAGGCTCGACGAAAAGGCAGAGATCGTCATGTTCGAACGGGGCGAGTATATCAGCTACGCAAACTGCGGTCTTCCGTACTACGCAGGCGGAGCTATTACCGAGCGCGACCGTCTGTTCGTCATGACCCCGGAGAAATTCAAGGAAGCGATGCACGTCGAGGCAAAAACCTCTCATGAGGTTATCTCCATCGACCGCGCCGGCAAGAAAGTCCGGGTGAAAAACCTGAAAACCGGAGCGGAGTTCGATCAGACGTATGACGCGCTCGTGCTGAGTCCCGGCGCATCACCAATAAAACCGCCCATACCAGGAATCGACGATCCGGCGATCATGAGCCTCCGCTCCGTTCCCGACATCGATCGCATCAAGGCAACCATAGACAACGGCAACGTCAAAAGCGCAGTCGTCGTCGGTGGAGGATTCATCGGTTTAGAGATGGCCGAGAACCTCCAGGAACGCGGACTTGCAGTAACGCTTGTAGAAGCCCTCGATCAGGTAATGAACGTCATCGACTACGATATGGCAGCCCAGGTACAACAGCACATGAGAGACAAAGGCGTTGCGCTCAGGCTCAAAGACGGCGTATCCTCTTTTGAACGGCGGGGAACCGAGCTTGTTGTCAAACTGCAGTCGGGCATCGAAATCCTGACTGACCTCGTCATTCTGTCGATCGGCGTCCGTCCCGACACCGCTATCGCAAAGGCTGCCGGCCTGGACCTTGCACCGAACGGTGCCATCAAGGTCGACGAGTTCTTTAATACCTCGGATCCACACATTCGGGCTGTCGGCGATGCGATCGAATTCAAGAGCCCGCTTTTGGGTGTTCCAGTTACCGTACCGCTTGCCGGTCCGGCAAACAAGCAGGCGCGAATCTGTGCAGACAATATTGTGCTTGGCGACAAGAAAAAATACAATGGAACGATCGGAACCAGCGTCGCAAAAGTATTCGACATGACTGTCGCTTCAACCGGACTCGGGGAAAAGAATCTTGAACGCGCGGGTCTGCCCTTCTCGCAGGCTGTAACCCATGCAGGAAGTCATGCCGGCTATTATCCCGGAGCGCTCCAGCTGACGCTGAAGATCCTGTATCATCCCGAAACAGGAAAGCTCTGGGGCGCACAGGCAGTCGGCTTTGACGGTGTCGATAAACGAATCGATGTCATAGCAGCCTATATCCGCAAGGAAGGGACAGTCCACGACCTGGCGGAATTTGAGCAGGCATACGCCCCGCCCTTCTCCAGTGCAAAGGACCCGGTGAACATGACCGGATTTATCGCAGAAAACGTTCTCGACGGCATGTCCAAAACCATTGTCT
>SHOL01000324.1:537-1196 GCA_004294945.1 Treponema sp. | reverse complement strand
CTATGTCGTCGGCCAGCAGCTCAATCTCAACCGACCCTGCGACGCGCTGAACCAAAAATGGGCCGGCGGCCCCGGCCAGACCAATGACCTCCTGGAATTCGTCTTCCTCGAAGATAACGAGCTCGGCAACGGCATCTTCTCGGTCTCCATCACCGATAATGAACGCAAGATGAATATCAATACCGCTACGGCGGCTCTCCTGGAAAACGCGCTTGCCGTCCTGGGCGCAGATTCCACCCTCGCCAGCACCATCTCCGATTCCGTCCTCGACTGGCGCGATACCGATAACAACGCCAAACTGAGCGGCGCCGAAGACGAGTACTACCTCGGCCTGGACCCGCCCTACTATTGCAAGAATGGACCGCTCGATGATATCTCGGAGCTGCTCATGATCCAGGGCGTCAGCCCGGAGCTCTACTACGGAATCGCCAGGCTCGAAGGCCGCTCGCCAATGAGTACCTACATCGACCCCGACGAAATCCGCATCGGCAGACACTACGCGGATGAAAATATCTTCGAAGGCGGCCTCATGGACCTCTTCTGCACTCTCTCCTCCGGCACGCTCAACATCAATACCGCACCGGCGGAAGTCCTCCGGATGCTCCCGGGCGTCACCCCGGAAATCGCCAACGAAATCATCACCTATCGCCGTGGGCTCG
>SHOL01000324.1:0-527 GCA_004294945.1 Treponema sp. | reverse complement strand
CCAGCAAATCCCCGGAATGCCCCCAAGCCTGGTGCAGCAGATCGGCGCCTTCTGCGGAGTCCGCAGCACCGTCTTCGAGGTCGAAGTCCGCGCGCGGGTCGGCGACCAGGAGCGCGTCTTCTCCTCCATGCTTCACCGCGTCTCAGCCCGCGATGTCCGCATCCTCTACTTCCAGTGGAAATAAGGGCGTAAAAAAATTAAAAAAACGCGCCTGCGCTCTTGCCTTTTTTTTCTGAAAAGTGATATCATTTTGATATGTCGCCGACTGACGGCTACATACACCATTATCACTACTATGAAAACTAACCTACCTCTCAAAGAGCTCACTACGAGCGTCGAAAAAGAAATTCACGTAATGAACGGATGGCTCGTACTCGTCTGTTTTTTATTCGCTGTCGTTTTTGCACTTCTCATGATGATTTTCGGAATCAGGATGCAAGGTCCTTCTATAATCATCCCGGGAGCTCTTCTTGAAGCTCTCCTCTTTTCACTGATCCTGCCCGGGTTCTTCACCCTGCAGCCCAATC
>SHOL01000008.1 GCA_004294945.1 Treponema sp. | reverse complement strand
CCGAAAGGGCAAGATCCCTGGCTGCGTATTCCCGGTCAGAGATTTCTTTCATAAGCTGGCGCGTAATGCGCATGTCGGTCGCAGACACAACATAACCGGTAACCCGCCGGGAAGAATCGGCCAACGCAAGAACGCGCAAGTCAACCGGAATTTCTTCACCCGAATCGCACATAACCCAGGCATCTATGGAAGGACTGCGGGATTGCCCGACTCCGGTATCGAACCAGCTGTACCGGGCAAGCCAGTCGGTTCTGGTTCCGGCCGACAGCTCCGGATGGCTTACCAGCAGCTCCAGCCCGTTCCCATACATGCGCGAAGCAGAACAACCGGTAAGAGTAAACCCCCTGCTGTTCAGACGCACGATTTTCCCCGCATGATCAAGAATAACGACAATGTCGAACACGTTATCAATAATAGCAATGTTTTCCGGACTCGACAGATGCTCCGTAATGCCCAGATGGTGAACCGCGATATGCAGCACCAGATACCATATCGAAAGCAGCCAGAACACTTCTGTCATCTGATGGGTGTAGCTGACAATCGTCCCCAGACCGAACGCAATGAACACCATCAGCATCCACTCGCCGTCGCGGCGGGCGCGGTTATCTGTTGCAGCCCGTATCCAGGCAAGCGTAAAATAAATGCTGAAAAAACCCACGGTCACCGTACCGCCTGCCAAAAGCACAATGTGAAACCAAAACACATCGATGCCGGCGGTAAGGATTGCCAACGCAAAGGGTATGGCATACGAAAAATAAAAGTATTTCGACCGCCTGGCAGAGGTAATATCGATAAGAAACGAAAGATAGACAAGAGCCGCAAACCAGCCCCAGAAATACATGCTTGCCCGGATCAGAAACAGCGGCGCAACAACACCAGTTGATATGAGCATATTTGTGATAATGCCGAACGATATAAAAATCCCGAGAAAACCAAGCCGTACATGCAGCCGTTTGCGTTTTTTTGCAAACAGGTTCAGGAAGGCAAATACCAGTATCATCAAAACGCTCAAACACGCATTGAGCGTATACCATGTGCTCATGTATCACCTTCCGATTGACTGGAACCGGAGCATCCGGTATCCTTTATTGCATGAAAATCTGGATAAAATATCTTGCCGGAATCGTGATCGGAATAGCTTTCGCACTTATAGCACCGACTCGTAACGATATCTTCAACGAAGCCGTCAAGGTCCTCGCGGACCTCAGCATACGCTTCGGCAGGTATTCCCTGTATCCAGTCCTCTTTTTCAGCTTTACCATCGGCGTCTACGAACTGCGCGAGAGCCGGTCGCTGCTGAAACTCGGTACATTCACTTCGCTCATACTCATTATAACGACAATTCTGCTTGCCGTCACGGGACTGATCAGTGTTCTTGTGCGAAATCCGTCCCGCATCCCCATTTTTGTCGAAGGGACCACAGACATCGAAGCCCTGGGAATCGTGGAGTCTTTCAGGCAGCTGTTGCCGACAAGCGCCTTTGAGGCATTAACCAATGGATCGTTCATACTGCCGTTGTGCATTTTTGGCGGCTTTGCAGGAGCAGGCTGCGCAGTTGACAAAAGCGAAGCAAAAGCAACCCTGACCCTTTTCGATTCGCTTTCGCGCGTAGCCTATGCCGTGATGACCTTTTTTGTCGATCTTGTCTCGATCGGGATGATCGCACTATCGATTAACTGGGTCTTTGAATACCGATCAATGATCGCCTCCCGCGTATTTGTCGATTTTATCCTGCTGCTCCTGTTCGACCTGCTTTTTGTCGCACTGGTGCTGTATCCGGCGCTGATCCGGCTTTTATGCGGCAAGATCAATCCGTACCGGATTCTGTACGCCGGTATCGCGCCCGTCCTTGCCTCGTTCTTCTCCGGCGACACTATTATGACGCTGCCGGTACTGCTCAGACACACCAACGAAAGCCTCGGAGTACGCAGAAGAATCTCGTCGGTTACATTACCGATGTTTTCAATCTTCGGCAGGGGCGGCTCGGCCCTCGTTGTTACCGTCAGTTTTATAGTCATACTGAAATCCTATTCCAGTCTCGGCATTTCATTTTCCGACATGGTCTGGCTTATCGGAGCTGCCATACTGATTTCCTTCTTTTTGGGGCGGTTTCCCTCGGGAGGTACCTTCATAGCGCTTGCGGCAATCTGCGCCCTGTACGGTCGGGGCTTCGAGGCAGGGTACCTTATCCTGAAACCGGCTGCCTTTTTCCTGGGTTCTGTTGCGGCAGCAATAGACGCACTCACGGCTCTTGCCGGAACCTACATCGTCGGCAAGAAGTGGGACATGGTTAATCATCGGGATTTACGGTTCTTTATTTGATGAACTCCGAACAGCCCGATCTGCTGCATTTGCCCAAGATCGTGGTACATCCCGGCGAACAAGCTGTTACAGCCGAACCTTCGCTCATCACCACACTGCTCGGGTCCTGCATAGCTGTCTGTCTGTACGATCCGGTGAACAAGGTTGCCGGCATGAACCACTTTTTGCTGGCAAACAGACGGTATGCCAAAGACATACCGATGCCGATCAGCGAAGCGGGGCGCTACGGAATTAATGCGATGGAGCTTCTAATAAACGCACTGCTGAAAAAAGGGGCAGAGCGAAAATACTTCAAGGCTAAAGTATTCGGCGGAGCGGCGGTTATTCAGCTCGATGTCCAGGACAACTTCATGTGCGTCGGCGACGTCAACGCCAGATTTATCAAAGAATTTCTGAACACCGAAAAAATTGCGACAGAATCGATGGATATCGGCGGAACACAGGGACGGGTTATCAAATTCCGAACCGACACTTATGCCGTATACCGCCGTTTTATTAAAAACACCGCGGAAGTTGCCCTGGAGAAAAACGAACACAGCTTCTGGCAGAACAAGCTCGAAGAAAACAAGAAATCGGAGAGCGGAACCATATTTCTGTTCAACTGAACAGAACCGATCTACGGATGATGTATCACGTCGCGGGGTTTTGATCCGTTTGCCGGACCGACAATTCCTCGCGCTTCCATGTCTTCAACAAGACGGGCGGCACGATTGTAGCCGATTTTCAGCTTTCGCTGAATATACGAAGCCGAAGCCTTTCCTGCCAGCAGCACAATCTCCAGCGCCTTTTCATACAGCGGATCTTCCCCGTCGGAAAACAGAGACGCGTCGATTACACTGTCGTCATCGTCCTCGACAAAGATTTCCTCATCGATGTACTCCGGTTCGCCGAGCGTCTTGACGTGCTCAACAACCCGTTCGACTTCCTCTTCGGATACGAATGCGCCCTGGATACGGACAGGGAACGGATCTGTCGCGCTTGCATACAGCATATCGCCGCGTCCCAGAAGCTTTTCGGCTCCGACCTGGTCGATTATAATCCGGCTGTCCATTTTCGACGCAACCATAAACGCGATGCGGGTCGGTATGTTAGCCTTGATAAGACCGGTAATAACATCGATAGAAGGCCGCTGCGTCGCCAGAACCAGATGAATACCGACAGCGCGGCTCATTGCGCATAGTCTGGCTACCGTCGATTCAAGCTCCTTGCCGGTAGTCGCCATCAGATCTGCGAATTCGTCGATGATAACTACAAGGTACGGCAGCTTTTCGGTAGCAATATTCCGTTCCTTGATTCTCCGGTTATAACTCTTTATGTCGCGAACACCCATACCGTCCAGAAGGGCATACCGCCGCTCCATCTCGCACAGACAGTATTGCAACGCCTGGAAAGCCTTTTTCGGCTCCGTGATTACCGGAGACAGCAGATGTCCGATATCGTTATACAACTTGAGTTCGACTATCTTCGGGTCGATGAGAATGAGTTTTACGTCCTCGGGTGAACGCTTGTACAAGATGGACAGAATGATTGAATTGACGCAGACGGATTTTCCCGATCCGGTAGAGCCGGCAATCAGCAAATGCGGCGTTGAAGCCAGATCAAGCAACTGTGCCTCTCCGGTAATATCCTTGCCCAAAACAACGGGAATTTCCATCTTTTTGGACTGTGGAATATCGCTTTCGATCAGTTCCCGAAAGCTCACAATCGCGCGCCGAGCGTTTGGCACTTCTATGCCCACAGCATGTTTTCCGGGAATCGGCGCAACAATACGGACGCTGGAGGCAGCAAGCCTGAGCGCAATATTATCCTGCAAACCGACAATTCGGGATAATTTAACCCCCGGCGCAGGAAGAATTTCGAACATGGTAATAACCGGGCCTTTTCTGATACCGGTAACATCAGCCTGAATTCGGAATTCGTTCAGCGTTTCCTTGAGCGCTACCGCCGAACGCCGGGTAGCATCGTCTATTACCCAGTATTCACCATCCGGATACGACGTCAGTATGTCGAACGGAACTGAGTACACCTGGCGTTTTTTCCGGCCGAACAGACCGGGCTTCCCGGAATCCAGAACCACTTCTGTTCCGGTCAACTCCCCGGAACGGGGTGCTGGAGGAATACTGACAACATCGGGTAACTCAGCATCGAATTCCGAATCGTCTTCCAGACCAGCGTCATCGACAATAAAATCCACGACTCCCGGATCGTCGTCGACTGGATCATCAGTCTCGTCAAGGTCATCATCATTCCCGTCAAGGTCATCGAAAATTTCGTCAAGCATGAAATCGGCTTCGACCGAGTCTTCCGCAAGCGCGGCACGCTTGAGTTCGGCAGCTGCGCGCAAACCGCCTGCTGCCGGTTTACCCGCAACGCCCAGATCGGATGGCCCTGCGGAAACAGACGGCTCCGCGGAAACAGGCACCTCGCCGTCTTCAGCCAGTGCTGCATCGTCTTCTGGCAATTCAAAACCGTCATCAGCCAGTGCAAAAATCGCGTCCGCCTCATCAGGCTGGACAATGTCATCCTCGGCGATGTGTTCAGGCAGATCTTCGATAGGCCGAACCGAGTATGCATATTCGTACTGAATTTCCGCCTGGTCGCGATTCGGAGCGCCGCGACCGACAAAAGACAACGGATCTTCCGCTTCGGCTCCGGCAGCCGGTTCGCCCGCGTCTGTTGGTTCTCCCGCGAGTGTTGCATCGCCACCTGCAGCCGGTTCGCCTGCGAGTGTTGCATCGCCCGCGTCTGTTGGTTCAGGTTCGTCTACATATTCCGCTTCGTCGGGCTCGATTTCTGCGTCTATGTCATCGGGCAGCTCGAATTCAACTTCCGGGGTATCGCTATCCTGGCGGCTGTCTGTCCTGCTCTGCTCGATTCGGTCTGCAAGAAGCAAGACAACAAGAACTTCCAGCACCAGTGAAAGGAGCATTGTTACAATAATTCCGGCGGTGATGAGTCCCGAGAGGTTCGAATCGGAGCGGAAGCGCGCTGTTGCGTTCATACTTTTTTCTGCGGCCAGGACTGTCAGAAAATAAACGGCGGAAAACGATAACAGAAGCGTCGAACGGAACGACCAGGCGGGGATGAGCAGCAGCAGCGAAGCCCAGAGCGTTACTGCCGGAACCAGGAAGGAAGAAAACCCGTACACGTTCAGCAGAACAGTTCCGGGCCCGGAAACTGAAAGCGGAACCATAGAAGGATCAATGAGCGAAATCAATAATGATATAGTCAAATAGGCTGACACAAGAAACAGTATCGAACCAGAGAAGACCGAAGCAATCAGCCTCCGGGTTCGTGAAGCAGGCATTGTCATGTAGTACTCCCGAAAATCGCAGTGCGCCCCGGGAATACCGGAGTATCACACTGTCGCAAAATAGATTGCCAAAGAAACGCCCGCAGGAACCAGGTAAAAGGCAAACCAGCCCAACTTTCCCCTGTTGATCAACCCCAGAAGAAATTTAAGAGAAAGAAAGCCCACCAGAAACGCGGTTGCCATTCCTGCAATCAACGACGCCGGAGAAACGGCGCTAACCAGAGTATCGGCATCTTTGAGCTCAAGGATAAATGCGCCCGTGATTGCAAATACAGAAAGCAGAAACGAATATTCTCCTGCCGCTTTCCGTTCAAGACCGGAAATCAGAGAGGCGGCAATGGTAATTCCCGAACGCGATATTCCCGGAAGAACGCCGATTCCTTGCGCCGCGCCAACGATCAGGCCCTGCACCAGTCCTGCTCCGGGAACAGTCTTCTTGGGCTGATACTTTCCGGAAAAAAACAGCAGGAAGCCGGTAACCACCAGGCTGCAGGAAATCATGAACGGAGAGAAAGCGTCTGCCACATCCTTGATGGCAAATCCAATAACAGCGGTTACGGCAGTCCCTGCCAATAACGCGACGATGAGCTTCTGCTCGGCTGTATCTTCAGGACCGGCTTTTCGCAGGAGCGTTCTGCCAAGCACGGCGAATAGCGATCCGATGCGTTTCCGGAACACAATCAATACGGCAAGCAGGGTTGCGACATGCAGCATAATGTCAAAAAGCATCGGAACGTCGCTGGTTCCCATAAACACGCCAGCCAGCGCAAGATGTCCCGAGCTTGAAATGGGCAAGAATTCTCCCAGTCCCTGTACTAATCCCAAAAGGACAGCTTCGAATATAGACATGATTTACTCCGGAATTATCGAAAGATTTCGCGAACAGTCTGTTCTGCGGATTTTTGATAGTAAAGATACCCGTAAACTGCGGCAGCCGCAAGCACTTTGCGCCCATATTCCCTGGTTTCGCTGTAGGGCACACTTTCCAGAAACAGATCCGGATACACGTTTCCGAAAGTTTTTTTCCATGAGCGAACACGGGTAATTCCTGCATTATACGAAAATAAAGCTTCCAGCATGTTCCCGTCCAGACGGCCAGCCAGTTCTGCTAGATAATAGACCCCAAAGGTAATATTCGTGCCCGGATCATTCAGATCGTACCCGGTTGTTTTCAGCTTCCGCGCAATATCACCGGCAGTAGCCGGCATCAGCTGAGAAAGTCCGATTGCACCGGCCGAAGATACAACATCCGGCCGGAAGAAGCTTTCGCTTCTAAGTAACGCATAGACGACGTCCTCGTCGAGACCGAAATGGGTTGCGCTGGCAGAGACGGCATCCAGCCAGGGGCGGGGATATACCTGCTTCAACAGAGCATCTGTTACCGGCCCGTCGGATCGCCGCAAACCCAGAACCGCCGTTCGCAACGCCAATTCATGTTGTCCTGCGTGTGCAAGCGCTTCAGAAAGACGAATTGCCCGCTCGGGCGAAACGGTTTTGCAGCGGGCAAGCACGGAATACAGCTGCCGGTACAATCCTGCTTCTACGAACGCTGCAAGAAAATCTTCCGTAAACAAATCGCCGGCGTCGGCTGCGGTTTCTGCAGCGGCGTCGCCGGCGTCTTCGGTGTCGTCGCCGGCGTCGGCTGCCGGCGTAGAAACCGCCCCCGATGCTTCCACCACATGTTCACGGTTTCCCGGCGCATAGGATCCAATAGGCATTCCAAGCTCGTTTGCAGAAAGAAACCGGTAATACAGAGAATCATGGTCCCCTTCAAACGCTTCCATATAAAAGTCCCGGTCCGACTTCTTTCCCTCAAAAACACCGCCGCCCCCGGTCCGTGCACACAAATAGGAAAGACGAGCCTCGGTCGAAGGATCAGCCCGGCCAGACAGAGCCAATTTCAGCATGCCGAGCGACTTCCAGTCGCGAAGCTGCACACCCCTTACAATAAAAGCATCAAGTACGTCGGAATACCAGGAAGCGTCATGCCACAGAGGCGCATAGACGCCTACAGCCTGAAGAAATGCAGAACGGTCTGTCTGAAGGTAATCAAGAAGGTACCATACTGCAGTATCATAATCTTTTTCACTTTCCGCCCGGGAAATTGCTTCCCCGTACAAAACATCTGCCAGATCCCCGGTCCCGGCACTCCTGTTTTTGTGTAGTATACGCGCACTGTAAAACGACAACAGAAACCGGGCGGTCCCGTCCGAGCCGGAAGCAAGCGTCTGCGCAGGCAGAGAGTCCGAAAGACTGCGCAAAAAATCTGCATCAACAGCTGTCCCGCCATACAAGGCTGCCTTACAGGCATCCGATAAAACAAATCGGGTAAACAGATACGCAGACCGATTCTCGAGAAGCTCGCGGAACACCGCCCATGATGCCTGATACTGACGTTTGCCCAGATCGATCCGTGCGCGGGTCGTGCGGTCAAAAACAGGCACGTCGACTCCATGTTTCGACAAAGCCGTTCCCGCCTCGGCAGAAGAAAGCTGCAGAATTTCCGGAAAAAGTCGCGTCATACCCTCCGAAAGCTGCCGTTCGGCATACCAGTCGGCAATTCCGTCGGGGAATTCGGTGTATTTGCCAAGAGCAAGCAGTATTTCACCCCGGGCGGTCCCGATGGAATCGTCCGCAAGATCGGGAGGGAGAAAAAACCCGTCAGTGTACAAAGTGCCAAAGGAGGATTCTGCAAGCTGCTGCCAAGCTTCCAGCGCAGCATACCGCTGTTCAGCAGTACCGATACGGGAAAGCTCTTCAAGACATAACAGATTATACGGAGGTACATCATGCGTAAACCCTGCGGAGAAAAAAGATCGGGCCTGTTCCGTGTTTCCGGCTTCAAGCAGACTCAGACCAAGAATATAGCAATATCCGTTTCCAAGTTTTAAAATATCTCGATACTGTCTGGAAGATACCGGTTCAAGAAAAGAGAAATCTCTGCGGGTTATTGCCTGCATCAGAGTCGCACGATCCATACCCCAAATGTGCGAAGACGTACACGACGACAGCAGGGTTATAAGGAAGATTACAAGCATGCAGCAAAAGGCCCCGGGACGCGAGTACCGGGGCCGGGTCGGTGCATCAGTTGGCCGGAATATCGATGTAGGTTCCGGAAATAATAAGATTCGGATTCTTGATCTTGTTATGCTGTGCAATTTTCGGGTACAACCATGGATTTCTATAGTATGACTCGGCAATATCCCAAAGGGTATCGCCCCACTTGATCTTGTAGCGGATGTCCTTAACCTCTTCAACCGGTTCGGGCTGCACCGGTATTACCACCGGCTCCTCGACAACAACGGCAACCGGAGCTTCCTCTACTACCTCGACGGGAGGCGGCGTAATAACCTCGGGTACCGGTTCCGGAACTGGCGCCGGTTCAACAGCGGGAACCACCGGCGTTTCTACCACTGGAGGAGCGACAACTTGCTGCTGTTCGCTGATAGAGGTGCTCATCACCAGAACACGGGCATAGACAATCATCGCAAGCACAAGCGCGACGACTCCGACCGCCAGGATCAGAATGCAAAGCCAGGCGGGCATAAAAATGCCATTTTTTCGTTCTTCTTCTCTGTTCATATCAAACAATCCTTCAGGGGCGTTTCCCGGAACCGGCCCCTCCACAACAACATTTTGATGATCCGGGTCTTCGCCAAGAGAAATATCACTGTCATTGGGTACAAGGTCAAAATCGGGCAGGGCATAGATATTCGGAGTTTCGAGCGTTTCGAGCGAGACATTCAACACCTGTCGCGATCCTGAATCGAGATCGACAGCCTCTGCCGAAAGTTCGTTCGAATCGTTCAGTGTCAGAGTAAGAGAAATTGTCGGATCGCCTGCCGGTTTTTCGGAAATATCCTCGATAATCAGTGTTCCGACATATTTGACTCCGGGTGTATCATCCACCCAGATTACAGAAGCATCCTCTGCTCTGAACAGATTTATCTGCACGCTCGCCTGGTTGTCTCTGACAGTCGATACTTCGAGAATCTTACTTGCAGGAGAACCTTCGTCAAGCACGGGATAGAACTTGCCGTCAGCAAGCTTGATGCCTATCGAAGCGTTACCCATGAGTCTTACCTCTTTTTTACCGTAAAGATCTTACTTTACTTTAGTATGCAAACAAGTCTCTTGTCAACGTGAATTATTGACAGTCCACCAGATGGCCTCCATAATGTACTATATATGAATTCGAGTTTGACCATTATTTCCGTGCTCATAGTAATTGCGATAGCCATACTCTTATTATCGTTTATAACCCGCGGGAAAGATTCCGGCGGGCCAAAAAAACAGAAAAAAAGAGACAAGTCCCTGATAATTCGCGATGCAACACGCCGTCTTGCGCAAAACCCGCGGGATCCGGTGGGGCTTGCTGCGATGGGGAGCATATATTATCAGGATCAGGATTGGGCAAAAGCGTACGCTACCTATGAGATTCTTCTCGATATCGCTACTTCTACCCATAAGGTAGACGAATTTGAAACAGCGTTGCGCTTTGGAGTATCCGCCGTCAAAACCAACAGATTCCCGGAAGCATCACGAGGGTTCATGATTGCGCGGAAAATCAAGCCGAATCATTTTGAAGTCAACTACAACCTGGGCTATATCTGCTATCAGCAGAAAGAGTACGAAAAGGCCATTCCGTTTCTCAAGGCAGCACTGCTCGTTGATACCGAAAATGTTCTGGTACAGCGATACATGGGATTCAGCTATCACAAAGCCCACAAATACCGAGAAGCCCTGCCGTATCTGAAAAAATCGATCGACCTGCAGCCGGACGACAAAGAAGCACTGTTTGCAATGGCCGAATGCCTTTTCGAATCCGGCGCCAGCGAACGGTCCCTGAAAATATTCTCGCATCTGCGGCCCGATCCGGTCCTTGGTCCCCAATCCGCACTGTATGCCGGTATTATCCACCTGCAGACAAACCAGTTCGAAAAAGCGGTTGTAGATTTTGAAATCGGACTCAAGCACGAGAATATCTCCCCAGAAATTGCGAACGATCTCCGGTACAAGATGGCGGTTACCTGCATCAAATTACAGGATTTGGGAAGAGCCCTCCTCCTGCTCAAAGACATTCAACGCGTCACACCCGGGTACAAGGATGTGCCTGCGCTTATAGTCAGATATCAGGAATTGAACCAAAACAAGAACCTCCAGATTTATCTG
The DNA here is from genome assembly GCA_004294945.1 of Treponema sp. GTDB lineage: Bacteria > Spirochaetota > Spirochaetia > Treponematales > Treponemataceae > Teretinema. The sequence continues at coordinate 23,082 of SHOL01000008.1, read as the reverse complement.
ATGGCAGTACAAAGCGAATTCGTCGCGCTTTGCAGAAAGATCGTTGTGCAGTTTTTTCCCGGAGCCAAGGTCAAGATTACGGATATTTCCGTATTTGCGGATTATACGGATATTGTCGCAGAAATAGATACGCCCAAATGGTCGGATATTGTCCTGTTCAGATTTTTCAGGTCGCAGGGATCAGTAGGGGAACTGCTGCTTCGGGATTTTCATGCGCGGATAAAGGATCTCAAAGCCGGAAAGGGAATCTGTCTGTCTGCCGGATTATATTCAGAAGAATCCCGCCGTTTTACAGAAGGTCGGCCGATCGATCTGTACGACAAGGAACGGCTCAACAAGATTCTTGTTGCAGTGGATTCGGGGACGCCGCTGAAGCTATAAGCACCAGATGCCGTTCTTCATGTTCAAGAAACGGCACGGTAACCGGCATGGATACCCAACCAGAAATATCAGTTCGAACCCCGTTCATCTCTTCGGTTATCTTGTCTTTTTTTGCCTTCCACGCAGCAAGGAACCCGCCTGCAGAAACCATGCGGAACAGACTGCAAATAATCTTATGTTCGAGCGGCCTGAATGCGCGAAAAACTGCCAGGTCGCAAAACGCTTCCGGAGCTTTTTCTATTTCTGAATTGCATACCGAAACATTCTGAAGGCCGAGTATCGCAGCACAATTCTCCAGAAACGCACATCGCTTTGACATTCGTTCCACAAGCACAAAATGAACCGAAGGAAACACAATTGCAAGAGGAATGCCGGGGAATCCCGCTCCCGAGCCGGCGTCAGCTACCACATAGCCTGATTCCGGGACTTTCGGAGAATAGTGAGTCAGAGGCTTCGGACGCACAGTGGCGAACAAAGAAGCCGCAATATCCTTCCAGGGAGCAAGGCTGTCCAGTATGTGACGGACTACAAGATCGGAGCGGCCCTGATCGGTACCGGTTTCGGCCCCGACCAGATCGAACACCGCATTAAAGAGCTCCAGCTCTTTCATATACGTTTCGATTCGTTCTTGCACAGAAGGGAGACCCCGCACCGATAGTTCACTGCATGCATCAGATGTGCCCGGAACCGGAAGGGTGTTGTCCGAATCCGGCAAACCAAGCGCACGCAAGCCTTTTTGAAGCAGCACAGAGGATTCCCAGGGAAACTGATGCATCGGAGATCCGGTATTCCGGACCTCCGTTTTTTTGGCCATACTTATTTTTTGCCTTTCAGAAGCTCGGCAAACGGATTATAGGTCATACCGTCATCGTCCCGGGCAGATTTTCCGTCCCGGGCAGATTTTCCGTCCCGGGTAGATTTTCCGTCCCAAGCAGATTTTCCGCCCCAGGATCCGCTTCGGGATCCCCCCGGGGTTCCGCTTCGGGAACCGCCCGAATACCCGCCTGCAGCACCTGTAGAAGTGCCTGAACCGCCTGTAGCCCCTCCGGAACCGTCGGCACGGCGCGCAACAACCACTTTGCGCGAACCGTCGCGTGTAGAAGAATCCCCCCCCTGACCGCCGTGTGCGCCCGAGGAAGCTTTCCCTCCGGACAGGCTCTTGCAGCTCAGGCTGATGCGCCTTCTGTCCACATCCAGACCGATAATCCTGCATTCCTTTACATCGCCGACCTTTACCACATCCATCGGATCCTTGACATACTGATCGCTCATTTCCGAAAGATGCAGAAGCGCGGTTTCCTTGATGCCGATATCAACAAAGGCGCCGAAATCGACGACGTTTTTGATCTTTCCGGTAACCGTCATGCCTTCTTTAAGGTCTTCAAAGGAAAGCACCCCTTTTTGCATAATCGGTTTCGGATAGCCTTCGCGGGGATCGCGGTTCGGTTTTTTCAGTTCCTCGATGATATCGTCGATCGTCTGCTCACCGAGGTTCCAGGATTTTTTCAGCTCGCTGCGAACATCGTGGGTCACCTCTTCCTTCTTCTGCACAATTTCGTACACCACACGGGCAGCCTGGTAATTTTCAGGGTGAACCCAGCTGTTGTCCAAGGGATCAGCACTTTCCGGAATCTTGAGGAAGCCGGCACACTGTTCGAAAGTCTTCGGCCCCATGCCGGGCACTTTCATAATAGCCTCGCGGCTGGTAATTTTTCCGGTGGATTCGCGAAACGCGACAATCTTCTTGGCAAGAGAACTGTTAATGCCGGAAACGTACTTCAGCAGGGAGAAGCTCGCCGTATTCAAGTTTACGCCGACATTATTCACGACAGATCCGACAACCTCATCGAGCATTTCGGACAGTTTTTTCTGGTTAAGATCGTGCTGGTACAGCCCGACTCCGATTGATTTCGGATCAATCTTGACGAGTTCAGCAAGCGGATCCTGCAGGCGGCGGCCGATCGAAATGGCACCGCGGATGGTCAGATCGAGCTCGGGGAATTCTTCGCGGGCAATATCGCTTGCGGAATAGACAGACGCCCCGTCCTCGTCTACAACCGTATACAATACCGAAGGACAGTGCTCGGAAATCACCTTGGCTACAATCTCCTGCACCTCGCGGGTGCCTGTACCGTTACCAATGGCAACCAGCTGAACATCGTAATCCTTGATAGCTTTCAGAATCGCCCTTTCGCCTTCTGCAGGCTTATGCTGATAGATAACAAAACTGCCAAGATACTTGCCGGTCGAATCGAGCGCAGCACACTTCGTTCCGGTCCGGATTCCCGGGTCCACGCCGAGCACCCTCGTCCCCTTGATCGGCTGCTGCATCAACAGATTTTTCAGGTTTTCGCTGAAAACACTGATCCCATGGGTATCGGCCTGGTCAGAAAGATCCGAACGGATTTCCCGAACAACAGCCGGCGAAAGCAGCCGTACCAGGCCGTCGGAAATCGCTTCCTTGCACCACTTATTGTTTATCATGTAACTGCGCTCGATAATCTCGATCGCGCCGTCCACATCGACGTCGATTTTGACATCCAGTGCCTTGTCGCGCTCGCCGCGGTTAATGGCAAGAACCCGGTGCGGCTTTATCTGGTTAAGCGGTTCCTTGTAGTCCCAGTACATCTGGTACACGGATGTTTTCTCCACCGCCTCGTCGCCTACTCCGGTTACCACAAACTGGCCGGACTTCATGTAATAATCGCGAACAGCCGCCCGGAATTCGGGATTTTGCGCAACGCGTTCGGCGATGATATCCATTGCGCCCTGAAGCGCTTCTTCGACAGATCCGACCGACAATTCCGCATTCTCTTCGTCGGTTTTCACGTACGCCAGCGCTTCTTTTTCGACCTGTGCGTTATCCGCTTTTTCCATAAGATCTGCAAGCGGTTCAAGCCCTCGCTCAATCGCGAGCATGCCGCGGGTTTTTTTCTTCTTTTTGAAGGGTGCCCACAGATCCTCGAGTTCGGTTAAGGTCTGAGCTTTCATGACATTATCGTACAGCAGTTCGGACAGCTTTCCCTGGCCGAAAATGCCTTTGACTATTTCGAGTCTGCGGGTTTCAAGGTTTTGATAGCTCTTGAAAAGATGATCGCAGTCCCGGACCTGCACTTCGTCCAGAGAACCGTGGCGCTCTTTGCGGTACCGGGAAATAAAGGGAATCGTGCAGCCCTCGGCAACAAGAGAAACCACTGCCGAAACCTGCGCCGGCTGAATTTTCAGCTCATCGGCAATCCGCTTAAGAATCGCAACCTCGTTAACTACGAGTGCATCAATCTGTTCCTGTGTAAATTCCATAGTCACGTATTTTACAGGATAAACGGGGTGGCGGGCAAGCATCGGAACGTACCCTATTGGCAGAACACCCCCCTTCCGATAAAATCGACCGCATCCCGGTTACATTTGGATCCGGACAGGAGAACACAGGATGCCCGTAAAAATACCAGCAGCTCTTCCCGCTTCAAAAATACTTGCCGAAGAAAACATCTTCGTTATGGACGATTCGCGCGCAAAAAACCAGGACATCCGTCCGCTAAAAATACTCATCCTGAACCTGATGCCCACCAAAGACGTAACAGAAACGCAGCTTTTGCGCCTCCTTGGAAACACCCCGCTTCAGATCGAAATAACCCTCCTGGCTATGGCATCCCACCAATCTGCAAACACCAGCCGCGAATACCTTGACGCCTTCTACCGAACGTTCGACAGCGTGAAAACCCAAAAGTTCGACGGCATGATTATCACCGGAGCACCGGTGGAAAACCTCCCGTTTGAAGCAGTCGATTACTGGCCAGAGCTGGTAACCATCATGGACTGGAGCACATCCCACGTTTACAGCACACTCCATATCTGCTGGGGATCGCAGGCCGCCCTCTACCATCACTACGGAATCGGCAAACACAAGCTGGAAGAAAAAGCGTTCGGCATATTCAGTCACCGGATACTCAACCCAAAGCACAAACTGGTTCGCGGCTTTGATGAAACCTTCCTTGCACCTCATAGCAGGCACACAACCATCCAAAAAGAAGACATACTAAAGGTGCCGGAACTGGAACTGCTGGCGGAAGCCGACGAAGCCGGCGTCTATCTGGTTGCAAGCCGGGACGGCCGCTCAATCTTCGTGTCTGGCCATGCCGAATACGACGCCGACACTCTTGCCCGGGAATACCAGCGCGATATCGCCAGGGGCATGCACATCGATGTGCCAAAAAACTATTTTCCCGACAACAACCCGGCACATTTTCCGCCCGTCATGTGGCGGGCGCACGCAAATCTCTTGTTCGTCAACTGGCTGAACTACTTTGTCTACCAGGAAACACCGTACGACATCGAGACCATCCACTAAAAACGCAAAGCATAAAAACACCGGGAAGTTGCCTCATCAGCAAGACCGAGGCAGAAAGCGCATCGGGGGGCGAACGCATCCAGTTCGGAGCCCCCTCATGCGAACGCGTCAAGATCGGCGCACGTTGGTACCGCTACTTGTCTTCGGTTACCCGAAGCCAGGGGAATCGTCCGGTCAGGACTTCGTCGGGAAAATACCGGTCGAGCAGGTGAGCCGGCGCACTTGCCGCTTCCAATCCGTTTTTCCGTTCAACCCAGCGCTTCACCGAACCGAAAGAAACCGCAGCATCCGCAATGGCGCACAGAAAGACGCAGACAATGACAACTGCGGCAAAATTCCGGTTCATTTTGCGGAACACGCCGATCAGAAGCGGCAGAATGTCCCTGATCCAGAAAAGCGACAGTACCGAAAGAGCTACAATAAACAACAGAGAATGATCACCCCGGACAGAATCGAATGGACCGACAAAAGACCAGGTGCCTGACGAAAGCAGCACATCCTGCAAAAGTCCTACCAGAAGCACAAACAGGTACAGTACTGCCGAAAAAAGAACGATTACACCAAGATCTCTCCATTTGGAAATCCGCGAGTACAACACACTCAGGGCTATTACCGCACTACCGTACAACGGATTCAGATACCCGAACACCAGAGCAGATCTGATACCCGGCACACCTCCAGAACCCAAACCCCACAGAGTCTCGATCACCGAACCAAGAAAGCTGCTGACAAGAAACACAAACAGAAATTCAACCACGCCCGAAGGCTGCAGTACTGGCCTGGTACTGCCCTGCAGAGCATCCCTGGCACTGCCCCGGGGAGCATCCATAGCGGTGTGTTCAGTCGCACTGCGATGGACATTGAACAGCCTCTTGAATGCGGTCAGCTGCACATCATGACGGCGGCTGGTCATACCGGGGAATGCACTGACAAGATGCTGCATACCCTTCGCACGGTCGATCAGCTGTTCGAGTTTTTCCGTAATGCGCGCATTAAATTCGGTTGCATCGACTCGCGCTCTTTCTTTGAGCCGTTCAAGGCTGGCTTTCAGGTCTTTTTCGTTAAACCATTCGCCAAAATCGATGGAACTTGTAACACTGTCCATAAATTCCGTAAGGCTCGCAAGTTTTGCGCTGAAATCTACCAAAGATCGGAGCGTGTAGGCAAAATCGACGAACAGTACCGCAGAAAAGCCGGCGGCGAGCAGAACCCGGGTTTCCGGAGAAATCATCCCGATGAACGACAACGCCGCAGGATGCACAAAACACAGTGCGACAACGCCCATAATACCGAACAGTACGGAATTCAGCAGACAAACCCGGCCATGAATATTGAACCGGTATTGCGAATAGTCCCACCACTTTGTGGAAAAAATGGATTCCAGAGCCCAGCCGGTAACATATTCCAGGACTGTGGTAACGGCCATAGCCATAACAAACAAATACAGGACGTTGCCGGTAAAAGGCTCCAGCAAAAACACAACCAGCAAGCCCCCAAAACCATACACCGGGCAGAGCGGGCCTACCAAAAAACCGCGATTGACAAAACGGCGTTCAATCAATGAACAGTAGACAACTTCCGAAACCCAGCCCATAAAACTGTAGCAGAAAAAGAGCATTATAATAGTAGAAATAGGCATGAACATTCTCCCTGTCGCGTGATCTCACGTTCTTAAAAAAATATACTGCCGAACAAGGGAGAATGCAAAGCCTGAATCAGACCTACCTTATTGGGCGGAAGCTGCCGCGAGAACTGCAGACTCCCGCGGGGGCAGGGTTATGGACGTACCGGTAATCGTTACACCGGAAGAACCGGCAAAGATCAGCGGCATCGGCGCGCCATCGGCTCCAAGCGCTTCCGGCGGCAAAACCAGGGTAACAGGTTCAGGAGACAGGTTATGCAGAACAAAGGCTTTTTCCTTCTGCGATTCCATCTTCCAGGATACAATTTCCGAAGCATCGGTAGCCACCGCAGTAAATCGGCCCTCAAACAGGGCGGAATGCGCAGTTTTTACCCGAATAAGCCGCTTGTAGTAATTAAGCAGCGATTCAGGATCTTTTTGCTGACGGCTGACCGGTATGGTATTCTTGTTATATTTCGACTCGATCCAGCTGGTTTGCAGCCGGTCTTTCCCCGGGTCGTTCCACAGCATCGGCGTACGGATCTGCTCGTCGGGCTTGGCACCCATCAGGCCGATTTCTTCGCCGTAATACATGAAAGGAACTCCTTCCGCAAGAATATACAAAGACGCAGATAATTTGAGAAGCCGAGAATCGCCCCTGAGCATTCCTGAAATTCTGTTTTGATCGTGGTTCGTCAGGAATGGTGCATCGATATAGTCAGGATTCATTTCTTTGTAGGTTGTGTAATCGCCGTACAAGGAGTTTGCAATATTATTTTTTCCCCCGGATCCTTCTCGTATTGCGTCTACAATTTTTGTACCCAGATCAAAATGGAAGGTGGATCCAAGGCCCTGCATATAGACAGCACGCGTGGAAGTAGGCTCCCACACTTCTCCGACTGTGTAGGCGTCCGGTTTTACAGACCGTACATGGCCGACAAGTTCTTTCCAGAAGGCAACGCCCTGGGATTGGGACTCTTCCCCTGCTGCGAGCTTGGCGGCGTTGAACACATGGCCGGCCGCGTCAAAGCGGAATCCGTCTACACCCTTCCCGATCCAGTACGAAGCAATGTTCTTGAACTCTTCGCGGACGGCAGGATTGGACAGGTTAAAGTCGGGCATGCCGCTTTCGAAAAGGCCTGCATAATAGGCACCTTCGTAGTAGTTCCAGAGATTATGTCCCCATATCTTCTGATTCAGGTTATACCTGGTGTCGCCATCTTCAACCCAGCGGTACCATCCGCGATACGGACTGTCCTTGTTGCGGGATTCGATAAACCAGTCTGTATATAAGGAAGAATGATTGCAGGTCATGTCTATGATAACCGAAATACCGCGTTTTTCCGCTTCGGAAAGAAACTCTTCGAAGTCGGCAAGCGTGCCATAGTCGGGATTTACGCCGTAATAATCGTCAACGTTGTAGCCATGATACGATTGGGAGGGGAATATCGGCAACAGCCAAATTCCAGTTACCCCCAGATCAGAGGTTGTACGGTCGTTTCCGTCGTTGAGGTAGTCCAGACGAGCGGTCATACCCTTGAAATCGCCGATTCCGTCGCCATTTGAGTCTGCGAAGGATCGGACAAAAATGCAGTAGTAGACCCCGGCAGTAGGGGTCTGTGCGCGGCGTGGCAGGGGAGCAAGCTGTGTGACTGCTTTTGTCGGGTCAATCGACTCGGCCCGACCCGACGCACAGGAGGCTGCACCAAAAAGGATACAGACGATTGCGAGCAATGCCAGAAGGCTGCGCCTCTGGGTGCGCAAAGAATTTGTTGATCCGGTTATCATAACAGGAAACCTCCGTCAGTATGGGTTTTTATTGGTGAACGAAAAAAAAGCGTGCGCGGAAACAGAATCCCGGCACGCTTTCTTGATGCAAACAGAAACTTATTCCTTGGTACCGTCGCCAGCCATCGATTTAAGAAGGAATTTCTGGCCGGACATAAAGAGAATTGCGAACGGAACTGCAACCAGCAAGGCGCCGGCAGCAAACATGGTAAAGTTGTCGTTCGCGCGGCCGTTGATCAGTTCGAACAAACCGACCGCCAACGTTTTTTTATCATCGCTGCGCAGAATCAGGCGCGGGAAGATAAAATCCATCCAGGGGCTGGTAAAGCTCGAAAGAGCAAGGAACATAATCATCGGTTTAACCATCGGGATAACAATTTTGATAAAGGTAGTAATCTGGTTTGCGCCGTCAACGCGGGCAGCTTCTTCGATGCTCTTGGAAACTGCGGTATCAAAGTAGCCTTTCATAAGCCAGGAGTTGAACGGAATGCTTCCCGTAACATAGACAAGTATCAGTCCCCAATGGGTGTTGAGTCCGCCGATTCGCCACAGAATAACATACGTCGCGATCATTCCGATAAAGCTCGGGAACATCTGGAGGACAACGATTGTGGCCATCATCGGTTTGCGGGCCCGGAAACGGAAGCGCGAGAAAACATAGCCGGAAGTAACGCAAATCGCGAGAGTACACAGGGTGTTCACTATTGCGATCTTGAGCGTATTGCGGTACCACACCAGATAGTTGGTGCCACGTACGTCTACCGTGCCGACGACAGTCTGACTTGAAGGTGTCAGAAGGCGCTGAAATTGGTAGAACGACGGTTTTTCCGGCCAGGGTACAAGCCTGGTGGATGCCAGCGAGTTGGTTTCGGTAAATGCCGCGCCGATTGTAAACGCGACAGGATACACTACTACAAGAACGGTTATTGTCAAAAAGATATACAGTATTGAAGTGACAAAAACCGTACTGGACTTGGAATGTCTTTTTTTCCCCGGTGCGTATGTCATCAGAGTTCACCATCCTTGAACGATTTGGTCTGCGTAAAGTTGTAGACCGCAAACGGAACGAGCACAATGAATACCAGAATGGACAGAACTGAAGCAAGATTGTACATATTCGGCGTATTCATGGTGAGTTTATAAATCCAGGAAATCATAAGATCGGTTGCACCGGCCTGAGTCGTAATCGTATCGCTGACTTTCGGATCGCCGGCCGTCAGGAAGAATACTGCGCCGAAGTTGTTGATGTTTCCGGCAAACTGCATGATCAGCAGCGGCATAGTCTGGAACAATACCAGCGGCAGGGTAATCGACTTGAACTGGTTCCACTTGTTTGCGCCGTCGATAATCGCGGCTTCATACAGCTGGGACGGTATTGCCGTCATGTTGCTGGTAACAAGAATCATGCTATAGGGAAAGCCGATCCAGATATTGACCAGAATGAGTGTAATTCGCGCCATGTTTGGATCAGAGAGCCAGGGTATGGGATTGCTTATCAACCCGAGCTCGATAAGCGTCCGGTTGATCGGCCCGAAGGTTCCATTCAAGAGGTTCTGCCAGATAAAAAGGCTGAGCATGGTCGGGATAGCATACGGGAGGATAAAAATGGTGCGGAACACTTTAGCAATCTTGATGCGGTGATCCACAAGAACAACGGCAAACAGCATGCCGACGGCATAGCAGGTCAGAGTCGACGCGAAAGCCCAGATAACGGTCCAGGCGGCAACCCGTCCAAAAGCCGAAAACCAGCTGTTATTCGCAGAAGCGGTAAACATTGTCCGGAAGTTTTCAAAACCAACCCAGTCTACCAGATTGTTCGGCGGAATATGATCCGGAGAAGAATAATTGGTAAAGGCAACCAGAGCGGAGAACAGCAAGGGAACAACGGTAAAGAAAGCCAGCAGCACAACTACGGGAGTAAGTCCGATATAGGGAAAGGCTGCTTCCTGAATATGATTTCTGGTTTCCGTATAGGTAGGAAACCTCTTTTTTTCTACAATTTGAATCGCAGAAGCTTTCGCATCTTTGATATTGAATACGTACACAGCAACATACAAAACTACAACAATCAGGACAATAAGTCCGGTGACCAGCATAAAGATCGAATGATCGCGGAGTTTTACCGGCAGATCCGGCTTCGGGTCTCCAAGAGTAATCAGACCCACAAGGGATTTTACAATTGGCCCTCTAAAATTGGGGATAAATGTTCCGGATTCAAATACTGTGAAAAACAGCATAATAAGTTCCAGAAGTGCGAATACGGCTCCACGGAGGTACTGTTTCAGATACAGGATCTGTCCAAGACCCATGAAGCACGCCGATGCTATCGGCGCTTTCTTGATAATTTGTTCGTTGATACCAGCGTCCTGTCGACTCATGTAGCACACTCCATTCCAATATAAAAAGAAATACGGGATACGGCCTCCGCGCTTCCCCGGAAAACTCATTGAGTTTTAGAGGAGTCAGGAGGCCGCAATCCCGTTCAGCCGTTCAGATTATTTGGCTGCTTCCATTGCTGCTGCAGCGGAATTAAGCTCTTTCTGCACATCGGCACCATCCCAGATGCTCGCAAATGCGGCACCCATGGCCGACCAGTAGGTTCCCATCTGGGGAATAGTCGGCATCGGAGTTGCAAACTGCGCCTGGGCAAGAATTCCAGCGCTCAGAGGATCACTGATAGTGATGTCCTTGCGGGGAGGAATCTGCTTGGTAACTTCATAGCGCTTGGCAAGCACTTCCTTGGAGGTAAGGAACTGTGCAAAAGCGGCTGCTTCGGCAGGATAATCGGTATATGCACTGACAAAGGCAAGGCGCACACCGGAGAAAGATGCCGGAGCAGTTTTCTGGTTCGGGAACACCGGAATCGGAGCGATGCCGTAGTTCAGGTTTGCCTTGGTATAGTCGTTGATCTTCCAGGGTCCGGTGATGATCATCGGAGCTTTTCCTTCTACGAACGAAGAGTTGCAGAAGTCGCCGCTCATATCTGCGGAGGGTACATCAAGGATGTTCTTGCGGAGAGACTGGAAGTACTTCAGTCCTGCCACGGCATTCGCGCTGTTGATATTATGCTGGGTGCGATCGTTACCGTTCGGTCCGAACAGCGGAGCGCCGAAACCGCCCATGAAAATGTAGTCAAAATAGGCATTCGCTACTTCCCAGACAATGGCGTACTTGTTGTCTGCCTTGTTGTTCCAGGTTTTTGCAAACGCTTCGACTTCTGCCCAAGTCTTGGGAGCGGTCTTGATGATGTCCTTGTTGTAGAAAAGGGCATAGGTTTCGATACCTTGGGGATATCCATACACTTTTCCGTTGTAGGTGGAACCGATAACGGCTGCATCAACAAAAGAAGCCTTGAAGTTCGGATCGGTGTTCTCAAGAACGTGTCCACCGTTGATCAGGGCACCAAGATGATCGTGAGGAGCGACAAAGACGTCGGCACCGACTCCGGCAGGACCGTCCAGTTCAATTTTAGCGCGAGCGTCGACTGAACCGACGGGTTCGTAGGTAATGTCGACATTCGGATAGGTTTTCTTGAATTCAGCGGCTGCCCACAGAATAAAATCTTTTTCGGGACCTTCCGATTCCCATACTTTAAGGGTAATCTTTCCGGATTTTCCCTTAGCGTCCGCACCGCCGCTCGCAAAAGCGGCACCGGCAACGAGACTGATTGCAACAAGCACACAAATCAGCTTTTTCATTTTCTCTTCTCCTCCTGAGATTCTTTTAACGAACCGGAACACAGAGTGTAAACCGGTTAATTAAGTATTAAACTATTAACTAAACCTGTCAAATTTCAGGCTCAGTTTAGTAACCATTTTTTAGCTCCGAAGAAGATATTCTCCGGAGCATCCAATGCTTATTTTGTTACTCTGATAACGGCTGCGGAAAGCGGAGCCAGCGTCACAGAAGTGCCGGCAAGGGTAACCCCTGCAGGGCTTGCAATTCCGGAAACCTGCGCACCGTTTGCGTCGGCGAATACCGTCGCGCCGTCAACCGATACAGGAACGGTAAATGTCATCGCTTTTGTTTCGGCATTTGCCAGAACAAGCCAAGTTCCATCGGTCCAGTTCAGGACATAGCCAAGAGTCAGACGATTGTCTTCCGGGCAGGGAAGCAGAGCGGCTGCGGCATTGACTTGTGCCATATCGCCGATACGGAATACATCGAAGGTTCTACGAAGCGCAATCATAGATGAGGTATAATCGAGAACCGTCTTATAGTCTGAATCAAGCGTCCATACAATCTGGTTGATATTGTCGGAAGAGTCATAACTGTTCCGTACAAACTTGCCGATTGTTTCATTTTTCGAATCGGTGAAATTGGGCTTGGTTCTGCCCCGTTCCTGTCCGCCATGCAGGAATGCAATTCCCTGAGATGTCAGGAGGGTAAAGTTTCCAAGCTTGATACGTTTGATCAGTTCCGCCTTTTGCACGGGATCGGAGTCATCGAGCTTTGCGTTGTGCGCAATGGTATCGCGCAGGGTCAAACCGTCGTGCGCAACAAGATACTGAAGATTGTCGCCCGGATCGTCGGCTTTATAGTTTGCCTGGGGCTGACCAAGAATGTTCTTGAAGAGCTTCTCGGTATTCGGTCCCTGTCTGGTAAGGAATCCCTTGCCCTGCTCGTTAAAACCTCCAGCCTTCATCAGATCGCGGATTTCGTCGTTGAATACGGCAACAGAGTCGGTTTTTGTCATGTATGCCTGATCAAGACCGACGGTGCCGGTGGCGCCGTTATACATTTTCCAGCCTTCGCCTTCGAACAGAGTCGCCGGATTTACCGCTTTCGCCGCTGCGTAGGAATCGAGCACAGTCTGGCTGTCCATTAATCCCATAAGGTCAAAACGGAATCCGTCCACTTTGTACTCGGTAACCCAATGGCGGACAGAATCGACGATCAACTTGCGCGCCATGGCACGCTCGGTTGCAACGTCGTTACCGCAGCCGGAATTGCTGGTCAGTTTTCCCTGGGCATTCGTGCGGAAGAAATAGCCGGGAACGATATCGTCAAGGAAGGAAGTTCCCGCCATGTGATTGTAGACAACGTCAAGAAGCACGCCAATACCGGCCTTGTGGCATTCGTTTATCAGCGTACGCAGTTCGGCTATACGAGCATAGGGATCCTCGGCATCAGTTGCAAACCAGCCTTCGGGAGTAAAGTAATTGTGCGGATCGTACCCCCAGTTGTAGTTGTTATTGCTGACTGTACCGCTGTCTTCGAACGCACGGTTTGTTTCATCGGTAAAATAGAAATTGACAACCGGCATCAGCTGCACATGAGTAATTCCTAGACTCTTGAGGTAGGGCAGTTTTTCGATAAACGCAAGGTACGTTCCGGGAGCGGCTTTAACACCCGCGTCGGCGCTGATCGTGAAATCGCGTACGGACATTTCATAGATAACGGCATCTTCGCGCTGCTTGAGCGGAACAAAACCGGCATTCATGCCGCCTGCAGGCAGGGCGCGGGGAGAAGCCATGTTGACCACTGCAGCGCGGCCTGAACCGCCCTTGTTGCGATAGGCTGCCATCGAGCGGGCATAGGGATCAAGTACAGCAACAGAACCCTTAGCATTGCTCAGAGTGAAGTCATAGAAGAAACCGTCCGGATCAGCTTCGCTGAACGTTGCAGACCATATACCGGTAGCGGCGTCGTATGTCATGGGTACGGTATAATCCGCGGCAGTTGCCTGATCCTTGCGATACAAGTTAAGCGTTGCTGCCGAAGAAGTGGGCGCCCACAGAGAAAAAGAAGCAGATTTGGTTTTCGCATTGTAGACAGCACCAAGAACCGCGTCTTTGGCCGGCATTGCTTTTTCCGCAAGCTGGACGGCAAGCTTTGATCCGTCGATCTGCTTGTCTCCTTCGAAAACCGGATTCTTGAGAACCAGGGCGTCAGATGCGCTGATGGGTTCCTTGAGCTGGATCACCAGGCGGCGCGCGTTATTTTTGGTAAGATCGTCCGGACTTTCGGCATTGAATACTTTAGCAATCGGATACTCTTTTCCGTCTTTGGTAACAACAGAGAAACCGGAAGCGCCTCCGTCGGTATCGAGCCCGTAGCGGCCACTCAGGGTAACCTGAATTTCGGTAGTGGTCGAGAGAACCGCAGACATAGCCTTCGGCTTGTATTCACGGGCGGCATAGGTATTGTTGTCTCCGGAGAAAATGACAACGGAGTTCGAGACATTCGTATCCCACACGCGGTCATCGTCGCCATCCTTCGTCCAGCCGGCTTTCTGACGGGCAATCATGCCAAGCTGGCCGTCCGACCCGATCGGCTTTATACCAAGATCGGAACCGTCAAGCTTGAAGCGCATGTAGCCAATACCGTCTTCCACTTTCCATTCCTGGGTTTTGGGCCAGGCGGCGGAACCGTCTCCGCCGGGAATTGCCCACAGCCACAAAGCCCAAGGAGCATAATCCTTGTCTTTTCGGACATAGAAAATTACCAGTTCATCTTCTTTGGGCTGAAGCTTTTCACTGAGCTTGATTACTTCGGGCAACCCTGCGGGAGCAGCGTTTTCGAACGTACCGGGAGCCGCAGAAAGCGCACCCTTGGCTGCGGTATTGGCAGCGGCCGCTTTCTGGTCCGCAGGGCCTGAAGCGCACGAAAGAGTCGCAAGCAATGCGCCTGCCAGAATAACGGCAGAAATAAGCGCATGTTTTCTTTTCAACATGATTCCTCCAGAAAGTAAAACGGTTTAATTAACCGGTTTAGTTCAGTATAACCGCACTATTACCGATAGTGCAACTTTATTTGGTCAAAAAAGCACAAGACTTTTTTGCTATCGGGGATGAACGCAAAGCTCAAAAAAAGACAGATTTAATGACGTTACACCATCCTGCAACGCCTTTTCAGCGTTGCAGGATATCGACCCAACCGGACGGCTTAGACACCGGCACCTTCCAGCAGTTCGACGTCACATCTCATTCTCGAAAAATTGAAACTGAACCGATACATGCCGGAAGTCGCAGCGGTATAACTCATATTCGCGCCGTCCGTCCCGCCCCAGTTCTGTCCATCAGGCCACTCTGTCTTCGCTCCGGAGGAGTCGAACTTAAACGTATGTGTTCCGGCCAAAAGCTCGACATCGGCAGTCCATACAACTTCGTTTTCTACTATAGAATAAGTCATCGGAATGTCTGGCTTCCAGTCATTAAAACTGCCGCGCAAATACATCGAAGAACCGGTGCTTTCCGAGTTATACAGCGGAGACGTCGATTCGGAATCCGCAGGGCCGCCGAGCTGGTACACGCGCACAGCATAGGGACCGAACGACGACACTGTCACGGATGAACCGTCGGCGGAAACGCAGGTCGGGCGGCCGACAAGCGTCGAAGCGCTCGAATAGCCGGAGAGGGAAAGGGAAAGATCGATATACTTCTTACAGTTCTCCAGATTGAACACACAGAGAAAGGTTTCGCCGGCAGACGAATCGGTCAACGTGTACGCCGCGAATCCGCGGGGAAGATCGGCCACAGCTCCGGTATCAGCCGCAAACGCTTTAACCGCGGTCATCGCACCGGTTCTGAACGCCGCATGATCCCGCCTGAGAACGAGCAGCGCCTTGTGGAGCGCGAGAATCGAAGCCGGATCGCCTGAGGGAGTCAAACCTTGAGCAGCGCCCAGCTCCACGGCCTGAATCGCGCTCTGCGCAACATTCCAATCCAACGATAGGCGAAGCCTTATATCTTCGCTGCCGTATCCAGACCCGTCTTTTTGCGCGATTTCGTTTCCGTAGTAAATAAAAGGCGTCGTGGGCTGAAGGAGAGACAGCGCCGTGTACAGTTCCAGCCGGTCGCCTTCGAAGAAGGTTGCGGGCCGGCTGGAGACATTGTCATGGTTGGAAAGAAAAGAGCCGTACCGCTTGTCCGGCGCGCTGCCCGACGCATACAGGCCATCCATCGATGAAACGTAGTCGGTTCCGGAGATGACCGAGTAATACAGACGGCCTGGGAAATCGAAGTCGAACGCCATGTCGAATTCTGCCCGTGCGGCGGTCCCGAAATAGGCGTCGAGCGCTCCCCTATCGTTATTGATCCATGCCTCGCATACCATAAACTTCGGGGCTGCCCCAATATCGGATCCGTATGCGTCTATCACCTCGGAGCGGAGTTCGGCATACCAGTCGTGGGTAGCCTGGGTGTCGGTAAAGTCGTTTGGTTCTTCCACAAGGTAGCGCACTGCATCCATGCGCAGGCCGTCGAACCCGAAATTAAGCCAGTATCGGGCGACGTTCTTCAGTTCCTCGCGGACTTCGCGGTTGCGAAAATTAAGATCGGGCATGCCGGCCCAAAAGGCGCCGTAGTAATAGGAATCACGCGCGGAGTTGCGGTACCAGGCGGAACGTCCTCCCAGCGGATTCCAGAGTCGGTCCTCGGCGCTCCATAGATACCAGTCGTCCTTGCCGTTCGCGCGCTGTGCGGATTGGGCAAACCAGGGATGCTGGTCGGAAGTATGGTTCGGGACAAAGTCGAAGATGACCTTCATGCCACGGTCGTGTGCGGCTGCGAGCAGGTTGCCCAGGTCTTCTTTGGTGCCGAACCGGGGATTGATCGCGTAATAGTCGATGGTATCGTAGCCGTGCATGTTGTAGCTCGCAGCGGTGCCCTTTGAGGCGCAGTCGAAAATAGGCGAAAGCCAGATCGCATCGCAGCCTACTTTATTTTTGATGTAGTCGAGCTTTTCGGTAATGCCGTTGAGATCGCCGCAGCCGTCACCTGCAAGCGGTCCGGTCGTAGAATCGGCGAAGGACTTTACCCAAATATGATAAAAGGACGAATCACGATACCAACCGTCTTCAAGATTATTCGACTGATTCACCAGGTTCGATGACTCGATTTCCTTATGATTCGGGCTTCTATAGTCTTCGCTGCCGGTAAGGGTAAAAAGATTAGCGCCGTCTGATAGAGCTTTTTCTGGTTCTGACGGTTCCTTGCACGAAACAAGCAGGAGCAAAAGTGCTGCAACCGCAAACAGGGCAACAGAACCAGCAGAACGGGGCACGCAGCGAGCAAAAACACCGCTTAAGGCGCCGGTCTTGCCGGCGCCTGAAAACATAACTTTTTTCTTCATTTTAATAAAGTATCCTCTCAAGGACTAATTTTAGCGCAAACACCGCAAAATCACGGCTGTCCATTCCGGAGAGCGTCAGTGTTCCATCGGTCAATGAATGGACAACGGACGCAGAAGAAGCGTACAACAGGTCGGCTGTCCGAGGCATATCGAAGCCGGCTATCTTTCCGCTATCAATCGCAAGCGAAGGAACAGCATCCAATCCGAGATTAAACACGCACAGCACTGCATCCCCGCCGGACCGGAGAAGATAAGCATAAGCGGTTTTCACATCGGACGCCTGCACCGGAACCGAAGTATACGAACCGATTCTGAGTGCAGGATGCGCCGCACGAAGACCGAGCAGCGTCCGGTGCATGGCCAAGAGAGAGTTCGAGTCTGAAAGCTGAGCTTCGGCTTTTTTCCAGTCGAACGGATAGCGCAGGCGCAGGTCCTGTCCGGAAAGCCCCGGCTGGTCCTCCTGCCCGATTTCGTTTCCATAATAGATAAACGGCGTCGCAGGCAGAAGAAGCGGCATCGCCGAAGCAAGACGCAGTTCTTCGCGTGTTTTATATACGCTCGCCGGACGGTTCGACACATTGTCGTGGTTCGAAAGGAACGTCGCATAACGCACGGGATTTCCGGGATTGAACAACTGCTTTTCCAGGAACGAAAAGAACTCCGGATTGCGGTACTTTGCAGCCATTGTCAGTTTTCCGGCAAAATCGAAATCGAACACCATATTGAACTCGGGAACCTCGGTAGTGCCGTAGTAGCGGTCGAGTCGCGTGCGATCGTTGTTCACCCAGGCCTCGCAAATCATGAACTTTGGGGAGCCCAGCTCAGCATAGGCGTCGACGACTTCCGCCCGAAGCTCCTCGAACCAGTCGTGGGTGGCTTCGGTGTCGACAAGGCCTGCTTTGGCGCCGTCTTCCTCGACCAGATACCGCACAGCGTCGATCCTGAGTCCGTCGAAACCCTTGTTAAGCCAGAAGCGGACGACGTTCTTCATTTCTTCGCGAACCTCGCGGTTGCGGAAGTTGAGATCGGGCATGCCCGACCAGAAAGCGCCGTAATAGAACTGCTGCCGGTCGTAATTCGAATACCAGGTATTCCCATTCCCCATCGCATTCCAGGACAGTTTTTCGTTGTTCCACAGATACCAGTCGTCCTTGCCGCTCTCCCGTTTTGCCGACTGAAGGAACCAGGGATGCAGGTTCGAGGTATGGTTCGGCACAAAGTCGAAAATCACTTTCATGCCCCGCGCGTGTGCCTGGCGCAGAAGCTCTTCCAGGTGTTCCATATTTCCGAAATAGTCGTTCACATTGTAATAGTCGACCGTATCGTAGCCGTGCATGTTGTAGTCGGCGGTCGTCCCCTTACCTGCGCAGTCGAATATCGGCGAAAGCCAGATCGCATCGCAGCCCACTTCGTTCTTGATGTAATCGAGCTTGGCGGTAATCCCCCGGAAATCTCCGATACCGTCGCCGTCGTAATCGCTAAAAGACTTTACCCAAATGTGATAAAAGGAAGAATCACGCTCCCAGCCCTCTTCAAGACCCTGCGCCTGATTCACGAGATTCGCCTTCTCGATCCGCGAATCCATCGGGCTGCGATACCCCTCGCTTCCGGTCCACTCGAAAAGGCGGGAGGGAGCGGAAGCGACAGGGGCTACCGGAGCAATTTCAGGTGCGGACTCCTTCGAGCCTCCCGCACTGAGTATCTGTATAGCAAGAATCAAACAGGTGACAATTGCGCCCATTTTTTTCTCTACCATTACTATTTTCAAAACCTTGCCTCCATCAGAAAAGAAAAAAAAGAGGAAGTACACCCGTACTTCCTCTAACCTGAAGAACGCTCTTGCACAGTGTTCTTGTTAGCCCCTCCAGCTCAATTAAAAACCTGAGAATCACATTGCAGAAGGTGCACAGGCAGGTCCCGCCGGAACCGGCCTGTGCACATCCCGCAGGGGAATCCGTTTTCGCAGAATCCCCCCCGGAACGCAACCGGAAACCGAAGTTTCCGGCAGAAGTGAGAGACCTTACTCGGCGACCACCAAAGACCAGGTCCAGTTATTTTCAGCAGTTCTGGTAAGTCTGATGACATACTCGTCAGAAACCGTATCTTCAGTCTTTTCAACGCTGTACGTCATGGTAGAAACCGGTTTGTTATCTACAGTAAACCTATCGACGTCCCAATCGGGTCCCGAACCATCAGCCTTAAGTACAGCACCAGTAAAAACATCAGCCGGTTTAAACTCATACTTGTCAGGGAAGTTCTTGCTTCCTTTTCCAGAAGCATCAGTTGTAATCATGGCAACGCTAGTGTTGTTCCATGCAAATGACCAAGCAGGAGCCGAACCATTGATTACATATGATTTGGAAGCTTCGCCGTCAACAATTTCCCAGCCGACAATGTAGTCAGTCGCAGCTGCAGATAGAACCCAGGCAATGCTATTGTCAGCATTCACTGTTCCGATCAGTTTGTACACCACGTCAGGACCGGTGCAGGGATTCGCGACAGTTGCATCATTTCCACCGACGGAAACACCGAGAGCATTATCCCAAGTAGTAACATTCTTCACTTTCCAGGTCGGATTTGCCTGAGTTACAACAACGGGTTTGAGGAATTCGAGGGTTGCTTCGCCGCCTGACACCGCTGCATTCGTGGCAAGATATGTCTCGTCATTGAAAAATCCTTTGAACTCGAGAATTGTTCCATCAGGATAGGTTGCAGCCGGGAGATTCTTAACAACAACTTTGCTAATGACCATTCGGTTTTCAGCAATCGCATCTACAACAGACCATTCGATACTCTTATCTTGCTGAACACGTCCAAGAATTGTCTTGGGAACAAGAGGACCGGAGAAAGCATTAGGGATCTTGGCATTGTCGTCGGCATACGCTTTCTCGCCAAAACGCTTCGTGCTCACCCAACCAGCTTCGTTAACTTTTCCGAGGAACTCGAGAGTCGATTCGGAAGTCAGCTGATTCGTCTTGAACTCAACTCTTCCATCCACATCGACAGTACCGATTGCGCCTGCGGCTATCTTGGAAGAATCTCCAAGACCGTGAACCCATGTAGAAGTTCCATCTTTACCAAGAATCCAGTTGCCGGAAATTACCATTTCCTGTCCAACAAGTTCAGTAAGTCCTTCTACAACAACTTTTTCGACCAGCATCACTTCGGCATCATGCATGGTGCCGGTGGAGCAGCTGGCCGCTCCGAATATCGCGGCTGCAGCCGCAAGTATGGTAAGTATCTTTTTCATTGTTATCTCCTGACCTTAGAAATCCCACTTCATGCCGAGGCGGAACTTGGCATTTCCGGCGAAGTCGTCAATACCCTTGTCCGGACGATAGTCGCTCCACTTAAGGTCGTCCTTGTCGTCATCGTACGGATCCATGTTGTACACAAATGCTCCGAACAGTACACCATCCTTGAGCGCTTTAACCTTATAGTCGGCTCCCATGACAAATCCGAGCATGCAGTTTTCTTTTTCCTCTGCTTCGGTCGCATCGCTATTGGTCAGGCGGATGCCGGTTCCAATATCAATACCAATTCCGGGCTTGGTGGTCATGCTTGCAATAAGGGTGTGAAGTGACTTGATGTCAGCATTCTGGAGTCCGTAGTACACGTCGAACGAGGGCACTGCTTCGGAAACTTCAGTCATGCCGAGCTTAAGTCCGAGTTCGTTGAACTTGAACGCATCTTCGTCAGCATTCGCATCAAAGAAGAGCTTGGAATATCCGTCTACAGTCATCTTGACCGCAGCAAGCTTGCCAAGATCCACGTTGACATAGGGTTTGAAATTGAATTCATTCTTGACATCCATTTCGAACTTGTCGTTGGTCGTCATCTTGTTGTCAAGACCAATCTTCAAGCCGTCGATGGGCTTAACCCAGGGATTAAGCTCAACAATGGTCTTCTCGGCATTGTTCTTGACGTGATCGTCGTCGCCGTACATCAAATAGGCATTTTTCTGGTAATTGCCATAGGTAGCGGTAACACCAAACATATCCATTCCGTAACCGGCAAGCACTTTAAATGCCATACCGTCTTCGACTTTGTCGGATGCAACGGGAATTGACGCCTGAGCCTTGAGGTCGAAACCGGACATATTGAACTTTGCGCCGGGAATTACGTTACCGGTGAAGTCAGAGAAGAATTCGGAACCAACCTGCTCTGCAGCATTGGACTTTACATCCCACTGTACTTCGGCGGTTACCATGTCTTTGTATGCAACATTCACCCAGTTGCGCATTGCAAGATTGCCCTGGCTCTTGTTTGGAACAAGCGCTGCGTCGATCTTGACATCGCCGAACTGCTGAATGTTAGCACCATTGGAAATCTGGAGGTAACCAGCATTGGCGTCTCCGTCCTTGACAGTGAGCCACAGGATGTTTTCGCGCTTTGAGGGTTTTGCCCAGTTATAGCCGGTTTCTAGGTTGACGAAAGGTGTGTTCAGTCCAGCCTTGAAATGTCCGAGCACAGAATTCTCGTTACCATTCAGGTAATTGAACGGGTGAAACAGCATGCCTGTCGCGAAGCTATCCAGACCATCGGCTACCTTGGGATCCACTACGCCAGCATTAGTTACATCATAGATGTTTTTGGTACCGTCGAAAGCTTTGAGCTCAATGTAAGTAGGCATGTTCGGAAGAATATCGCCGGAAATTTTCCAGTACGACTTTGCGCGGACCTGGACACTGTCGGTTTCGAATCCGTCTTTTGTCTTGTCTGCAACACCGCGGGTAAGAAAATTGGTATTCAGGTTAACCTGAGTGAACATACCGAATTTCAGTCCGGCTGCGCTGAGTTTTTCCAGAGCGGCTGTGTCGCCGGTCGCCTTTGCTTTTTCTACGGCAACAAGCTTTGCAACTTCAACAAGGCCGTTCTTTCCGCCAAAACCATCGTCTGTGTTATCGGGAGCTTTGAGATCCGGAGTCCAGTTTCCGTCGGAAATAAACTTGTACTTGAGAACTGCGTCGTGGGGCTGGACAGTTTTGTACTCCCAACCTTTTTCCACTTTGGTCATGGGGTGGGCAGCTTTTTCCCAGTCAGTCCATGTACCGGCAACAACAACTTCGCTTGCTTTCGGATTTCCGTAGAAGAATGTTACTTCTGCAGTACCATCTCCGAGATCCTTTACTGATACGTCGGCCATTACGAATGAACCGAGCACCAGGAGAGCAGCGATGAAAGCGGTAAGCTTTTTCATCTTTTAATTCCTCCTCATACTATGAACCGGTTTACTAAACCGGTTTATCATCATTTTACGATTACTTAACCGGTTTTGTAAAGTAAAAAGTTTAAATTCTTGAAATTCACTTAAACGTTTCAGTTCTTTCTATTATATATGTACAGGACTGTGTTTTTATTGGTCAGCTGGGATTATTCTAATACCAATTTTTTACCCTTCGCGGACAAATGGGCTTTCGTGTATGTGCAAGCTTCGAATCAGGGTCAGAGATATCAAACCGAGTACGAGCGTCAGGCATTGCGCGAACGCGCAGGGAGTGTATCTAGGTGTTCTCCAGCAGGTTGGTTCC
Source organism: Treponema sp. (assembly GCA_004294945.1). GTDB lineage: Bacteria > Spirochaetota > Spirochaetia > Treponematales > Treponemataceae > Teretinema. Next base: position 338 of record SHOL01000008.1, on the reverse strand, counting down.
GATGCAGGCCTTCAAATTACTGTACGTGTCGCCGGAAACAAATTTGGCCGTCTGCATCGACAGCCCTGACATCGAGTATCGCTTCTTTTTGGGTTACTGTATCGCCGTCCAGATTTGTGGAAGCTCCAGAACCCGGGCCAATTAGAGGTTTGCGATTTCTGTGGCAGATAGATTGGTGATTTCTGCGATTTCCGAAAGTTCAAAGCCACGAGCCTTGAGTTTTCGGGCAGTTTCCCGCTTCGCTTCAAGCAGTCCTTCAGCTTTCCCTTCAGCCAGTCCTTGAGCCTTGCCTTCGGCGAAGCTGTCTTCCCGGGCGGCTTCGCGGTAGCTTGCCTGAT
>SHOL01000145.1 GCA_004294945.1 Treponema sp. | reverse complement strand
GGGGGGCGTTTCAGCGGGCTCTGGAGCACCGGCAGGCTCGGGGGAGTCGGCCGGGGTGGTTCCCGGGGCTTCGGAGAAAAGATCGCTCTCCGGATCGAGTTGTTCATCCATGATAACAATCTCTACGCGCCGGTTTTTGCTTCTGCCTTCCGGTGTTTCATTGGTATCTATCGGGACGGAACCGCCCATACCAAGGGACACAATCATATCCGGAGTTTTGACGCCGGTTTCCACAAGATAGTCCGCAACGGATTTTGCCCGTCTGGATGAAAGGTCGATCAATTCGGCTTCGTCCGAGCCGGGGGGATTGGCCGCATGGCCGACAACTTTCAGCTTTCTTGAGGTGAGCGATGCCAGCAATCCGCCAACCGTGGCGAGTTTTGCTTTTTCGGAATCGGTCAGGACTGCGGATTCGGCCTGAAACTGGATGTTGTCTATTGAAAGAACGATTCCCTGATCGCTCTGCTTGACTTCTACGTCCTCAACCTTGGCTGCTGCAATTTGTTCGTTCAGCTCCTTGATTACCTGTTCGCGGACAATTTCTGTTACTGTCTTGAAGTCTTCATTTGTTGTTCGCAGATAATAGACGGAGGTACCGTCCGTAAACCGGTACTGGATTTCTTCGATCAGTGTGGACTGCTTTGGGCCGCCCGATACGGCATCCCAGTAGATTTCCATGGAAGAATGACCGGCGATGCGCTCGACACCCGTTGCCTTTGCGGTTTTACGGTCCAGAAGGAGAAAGGGCTTCCACTCTGCAGTGATGCGGTAATACTTGCGGTTGTCAATTTCGGCCAGCCCTTCCAGCTTGTATGCGACTTCTACTTCGAGGTCTTCGCTCTTTTCAAGACTGAATGCGGACAGGGAGTAACTGAGCGTCGCCTGTTCCTTCCAGGAGTCTCCGATGGAAATGCTGTTCAGGGGAAAAGTAGGAATGCCCTTGATGTACGGTATGGTGCTCCGGTTGGTCGCAGCCGTCTGCTGGAGAATTTCTATCTCCGATTCTGCTGCAGGCTTTGTCATTTCTCGGTCCAAGGCTTTTACCGTTTCGGTAATACTAATTTTTGATCTGAATTTACCGCCAGTATTTGCCTTCCACAAAAGCAGTTCCGCATGCACCGGCAAGGTTGTTGCCAGAATGCACATTCCGACTATGAAATGTTTTTGCACTTTCATGAATCGTCTCCTTCTTAATATCCGAGCCAATTTCGAAAGTCGGTGACTTTTAAAAATCGGCTTTTGGAGAAAAATCACAAGTCTCTCTATTATAAAGACTTGTGATTTTTCTCCATGTACATCTACGGTTACTCTTTCAAAACGTTCCGGGTTTTGAAAGAGCCTCGCCCTCATACTATATCCTACTTTTTGCGAAAAAACACGCACAATGCATCCGGATGGCATGAAAAACAGGATCAGCTTTACCGGACGATCGAACGATGTGCTATACTTTTTCTTGATCGCATCAAACCTGTGTGAGGTGTATCTTGAAAAAAAAACCGGTTTACCTTGATATTCTCAAAAAAAAACTGGAATATATCACTGCCTTTGCCTGTCTTGTTCTGCTCATTGTACTGTCCCTGTCGAAAGCTGGTTCTGTTTTTGAACTCGGCCTCTACGACGTTCTGCTCGACATAAAGCCGGAAATTGAACAGCGGCCGGAGATTCTGCTTGTCGATATCGATGATTACGCAATCGAGCAGATCGGCGCGTTTCCCTGGACCCGGGACATTATTGCGGATGCCCTGATCCGGCTTCGGGAAGTCGGCGGTTCAAAAATCGTATTCGATATCGAGTACCTCACCTCCGGACAGTCGGGCGTCAACCGCGATTACGTCAAAACTGAATTCCCCGCCGAGTATCAGAGTGTGCACAACGAAATTGTTGAATACCTGGGAAGCTTTTCCGAGGCAATCGCAAGTTCGAGCATTCCGCTCGAAGCGGTTCCCGAGTACGGTTCGGAGATGACTTTGTACATCGATCAGAGGATGAATGACCTGTCCGGTTCAATCACCGGGAACATTTTCCGCGACAATGATGAGTACTTTGCGCGGGCGATACGGTTTTTTGGCAATACCTACCTTACGATCAACTATGAACGCATCAATACGAATAAAGAAGCCCTTGAACTTGAAAAATGGGCCAGGGAGCATCTGCTTCGTACGAATGTGGAAGATTCTTCAGGACTGATTCTCAGGGAAAACCTTGAGCGGTTACAGGACAGCGAATATGATAAGGGAATAGCTCCCGCGATTAAAACATTGATAAGCCAGGCCCGGGGGGCCGGATTCCCGAACGTTATCATCGATGAGGACGGGGTTAGGCGGAGAATCGAACTCCTTGCAGAATACGAAGGGGCGTACGTTGCACAGCTGGTGTTTTCTCCGATCCTGGACATTCTGCAGCCCGAGAAAATCGTGCGGAAGGGTCAGTCCCTCCTCCTGGTCAATGCCTTGAATCCGGATGCTCTTGATAGCGGCTCCCGGACAACCATCCGGATTCCGCTGGACGAAAAAGGGCGTTTGCTCATCAACTGGCTCAAACGGGTATATACAGATTCGGTACATCCGCAGGAAGGCAGCTTCCGCCATATGTCGGTATACGCCCTGTATCTAGCCGACGAAATGGAAGAACAGCTGATCGACAATCTGAAACGGATTTCGGAGATCAGCGTCAAGAACGCTCAGGGCTATCTTTCCTATTACGATGCGGTCAACTGGCTCCTTGCTTCGTACGGCGATCTGTCCATCTGGAAGGAAAGCCTTCTTGACGGAAGCCGAACGGATTACGACGGGTACTTTACCGCGCGGAACGACTTCTTTACAAATTACGGAGAATTTCTTGAAGGCGGTTTCGATACCGAACTGTATGACACGTTTGCGGATTATTCGCAGCGCACGGGCGATGGCCGGTATCTTGAATACAGCGAGAACATCAAGAAGAACTGGGAAATCTACCGCGAAAACTACACACAATACCAAAGCCAGTTCGGCAAGCTGAAGGAAACCTGCGACAAGTCCTTTTGCATCATCGGCTGGAGCGGACTGGGAACTTCGGATCTCGGCGTCAATCCGTTCAAGAAGTCCTACCCGAACGTCGGAACGCATGCGAATATCTACAATACCATCATGAGCAGGGAGTTCATCAATCCGTTGCCGCAGTGGGTATCCTGGCTGGCTGCTTTTGTGTTTTGCCTGATCAGCGCGCTTGCCTTCCGCCGCATCAAATCCCTGAAAGGACGCATCGCTTACGGAGGTGCGTCGGTTGTTGTCGTGTTCGCGCTGATAGCGGCGCTGTTCGTGTTCTCCGGAATGTATCTGCAGGTGACGGTACCGCTTTTTTCTGTGCTGCTCACCTTTATCGTGATAACGATTCTCAAGTTCGTGTTTTCCGAGCAGGAAAAGAACTTTCTCCGGAAGGCATTCACCACCTATCTTTCCAGCGACGTCGTCGACGAGATTGTCAACGACCCGTCCCGCCTTAAGCTCGGCGGTCAGGAAAAGATGATTACCGCGCTCTTTACCGACATCAAGAGTTTTTCCACGCTGTCGGAAAAAGTCACGCCGGAACACCTCGTTCACATATTGAACAAGTATCTGACCAGGATGAGCGATCTTGTGCTTGAGCAGAAGGGAACGATTGACAAGTACATCGGAGATGCTATCGTCGCCTTCTTCGGAGCGCCGATCGATCTACCTGATCATGCATCGCGCGCCTGCCTGGCCGCTGTCCGCATGAAGCAGGCGGAAAAGCTTCTGAACGAGGAAATGCTTGCGAACAATGAAACTCCGTCTCCCATCTATACGCGCATCGGCGTCAACACCGGACCGATGGTCGTCGGAAACATGGGCACAGAGAACAAAATGAACTATACGATTATGGGGAACGATGTTAACCTTGCGGCGCGCCTTGAGGGCGTCAACAAGTCGTACGGCACCTGGATATTGGTGTCGGAGTCGACCTGGAACGCAACGAACGGTATGTTCCTGGGACGCAAGCTTGACCGTGTCCGCGTCGTCGGCATCAATACGCCGGTGCAGCTCTATAACATTCTTGCAGTCCGTTCGGAAGCCGATGAAAAGATGGTCGCCCTGGTTGCCATGTTCGACAAGGCGATAGACGCATACCGCGAGCGCCGGATCGAAGACGCCCTTGGTTTGTTCGCGAAGTGCCGCGAGATAGACTCCGACGATGCAGCTTCAGGCATCTTCCATGAAAGGGTCAAGAATCTGCTCATGGAAGGGGTTCCTGAAAACTGGTCGGACGTCATCAATATGACGAGCAAGTAACTTCGTGCGCAGCCGGTAGCCGGAGTGCGGATCGCTCAGCTTCCGGCGCTTTCGTAGGCGTTGATGCCCCGGGTCCAGATGAATCTGCCGAGGCAGACGGCGGTAATCCCTGCGATTACGGTGCCTCCGACGCAGAACAGTGGATCTTTTCCGGTCAGAAGATACGAGGCCGGGTAGAAGGACGTAAACGCGAATGGAATGACGTAGGTTACGAGCGTTCGTATGAAGGCGTTGTAGATGCTGACCGGGTACTTTGCGAAGTCGCTGGTCATGTAGACCATGTGCAGGAGGCTTCCCGAACGCTTGATCCACAACGCGGCCGAGGCGAAGATTATTTTGATGCCGGTGTAGATAAGCGTTCCGGCGGCAACGGCGACTGCTCCAAGAAGCCATTGGGCCGCTGTCAGTTCGAGTCCGAGCGAGGTTCCCGCGGCGATGACCAGTATAATGCCGGTCAGGAGTTCTCCGAGCGCGTCCGGTTCGAATCCTTCCATTAATACATGCAGCAGCGGGTCGATGGGGCGGGTGAGGTACTTGTCGAAGTCTCCCTTGCGGACCAAAAAGTAGGCGACCTTCCACAGATTGTCCGCGTACAGATGGTCGATGCCGCGCGGAATCAGCGAAAAGCCGTAGATGAAGATAATGTGCTGGAGGCTCCAGCCGTCCAGTTCGGTGATGTTTTCGAAAATGAGGAAAACGAACAGTACGTTGAAGAGCTGCCCGAAGAAAAAGGCGAAGGCTCCGGTGAGAAAATCGATCCGGTATTCGACAAGCCGCTTCAGGAATTGCGAGATAAAAATGCGGTAAAGGCGGAAAAAACGCCTGATCCGTTGTCCGGTTCGACGTACTGCCGTACCGACCCGAGCGGGTACGGACGGATTGCATGCTTCTGTCATTGCATCAGCCTCCCTGTACCGTAAGCCGTTTGACGGTGGTATTCCATATCGCCCGCGAAAGCAGCCAAAAGGAAATCGCCCAGAACAGCTGCAGAGCCATCGAGGCGAGCGTCTGAGCGGCGCTCCAGTTTCCGGTGTAAATCATTACCGGGGTGTAGCACATCGACGAAAACGGCAGGAAGCGCAAAATACCGAGCGCCCAGGCCGGAAAGAATACGAGCGGAATCATACCGCCGGAGAGGAACCGGACGATCGAACCTTTCAACAGATTGAACCCCCAGAGATTCTTGAGCACGAAGGCGAGAAATCCGAAACAGAGGTCGAAATAGAAAAGGACCAGATAACTGAGTATGGACGATACGAGATAGACGCCGAGCCGAGAGGCCGAGAAGGCGATCGCGCCGGTCTGCGCGTACCTGAAAATCTCGATGCCGGTAAAGACGGGAATCATGATAAGCACCAGCAGTACAACCTTGGTGCCGATTTCGTTGAATAGCAGACTGATGTCGTAGCTGACCGGCTTGATCATGCGCATGGACACCGAGCCGTCGACGATTTCTTCTCCGATTGCGTATGACGCGTCGGTTCCGGTAAGGAATTGCGTGATGTTCGAGACGAAGATGTAGACTGTCATGTCCAGAATCGTAAACCCGTTGATAATTCCCGTGTCGGTATGCAGGAACACTGCCTTCCACAGATAGTACATGACAAAGGTGAAAAAAATCTCGCCTATGAAAAAACCGAAAAAATTCCACTTGTAGGCAAGCTGCGACTGGATGCCCCCGCTGATAAAGGGAAGGTATGCCTTTATTTTCATAACACCGCCTGCCGGGTGTATACGCGTCTGAGGATTTCCTCGACATCGATATCCTTGACTGCAATGTCGCTGACACGGGCAGCTGCAAGAATTTTTGCGAGCATGTCGGGAAGATGGATTACCGAGGTATTGAAGCGCACCGACACTTGTGCCCCTTCGCGCACGACCGCAAGATCTTCGTGCTTGGGTACGTCGAAATCGATTGCCGCGGACCCGTCGGCCAGGGTGAAGGAGATTTCCCGCACCTTTCCGAAGGTGTCGCGGATGTGTGAAAGTTCTCCGTCGTAGACCAGTCGACCCTTGTCGATCAGGATTATCCGTTTGCACAGGAGCTCGATGTCGCTCAGGTCGTGAG
>SHOL01000144.1 GCA_004294945.1 Treponema sp. | reverse complement strand
TTCTTCCGCGAGATAAACGGAGTCCGCTACTACAACGATTCGGCGGCGACCATTCCCGAGGCCGTCGCTGCTGCAATCCTCTCGTTCGATGAACCGGTCGTCCTCCTTACCGGAGGCACGGACAAAAACCTCGACTTCACCCCGCTCGCCGAAACCGCGCATCGGGCCAAACGGATTTTCCTCCTCGCGGGAACCGGCACCGACAAGCTCATTCCCCTTCTTACAGCGCGCGGCATCCCCTTCGACGGCCCCTACGATTCCCTCGCCTCCCTCGTCGCAGCCGCCAAAGCGTTCGCGCGATCGGGCGACCGCGTCGTCTTCTCACCCGGCGCCACCAGCTTCGGCATGTTCAAGAACGAATTCGACCGCGGCAACCAGTTCCGCGCCGCCGTGGAAGAGGTGTGAATATCTATTCAGGTGTGAAGATGAAAAAAGAACAGGATCAGATTGACAGTCTTTTTAGTGAAATAAAACTCTACCGGCAAACTTCAAGTTATCTCCAATTGATAAGCTTTATTTCAAAATGCACTACATTGGGTGCCTATAATTGCATGCTGGTGTATACACAGAATCCCGATGTGAAGCTTGCTATGACAGCATCAAAATGGAAGAATAATTTCAAAAGAGGTATACACGATACCGCTAAACCGATGGTTACTCTTACCCCTTTTAGACCGATTAGTTGGGTGTATGATTTTAAAGATACTTACAACTTGGAACCGGATTTATTCAATGCTGAAGAGGAGACCTTCGATTATTTTCTTAACCGATATAATTCACTGTTTGAGCCTCCTGATAAAATCAATCCGGTCTTTTTATCGAATGCGTTATCAGCAATGCCGTTCTATGGCATATATGTAGATACCACGATAAAAGACGCTCCAACTTCGGGAGGGTATATTCAACTATCATCAGAGAAAGTAATCGAGTTCACAGCGGGCAAAAAAACCATTACCCGCAAGAGTTCGTATATAATCCGCATTAACCAGAGAGCATCCGATGAAGCGCAGCTAATGACAATAATCCACGAGCTCGGACATTTGTTAATGCATCACGTAGCTCCTCCGTCTGATTTTGAGAACAAATGGGAAATCAGATTGCCGCATCATCCTCTTATAGACCTGATCGGTGTGCCGGCAAATAAAAACATGAGAGAGACGGAAGCAGAAATAATCAAAGAACTCGTATGCTCAAGACTTGGAATTAATGATCATCACAATGCCGTATTTTATCTTGCCGGATACAATGATTTTCTGGATATGAACGAACTGAATATTGAAATGATATGCAAGGCCGTAGATGAAATCGAACGCATACTGAAAGGCAAATTAAAGTGGAGAGACGGCTTGCTGGCGAAACAGATCTCCGAAATCAGGAGAGCAGTCACATCTCCGCAGGAAAAACAAGAATAAAAAGGCACTGACGATCAGTCACGAGTACCCCGGAGCATCGAAAGGACTTGGCATACAAAAGTTGATCATATATCAAAAAAGCAACGCCGGCTGCGCATAAAAAAAAACTGCACAGCCGGCGCATAACTGGAAGGTTTACACAGATCCTTCCCGGAGCATCCACTCAGGGAAGGCATCAAAAACATTTCTTTTTAAACTCTACCTACGCCTTGAACCCCGCCAGCTTCTTGAAGTCAAGCGTCGCGAAGTAGTCGTCGATCTGCTCCTTGCGGCGGATTTCGATGATCTTGTTGTCGCTGCGGAGGAGGAGTTCGCCGGCGCGGAGTTTGGCGTTGTAGTTGAAGCCCATGGCGCGGCCGTGGGCGCCGGCGTCGTGGATGATCAGGAAGTCGCCCTTCTCCACTTCTGGAAGCGGGCGCTGGACGGCGAACTTGTCACAGTTTTCGCACAGGGAGCCGACCACGTCGTACACCTTGTCGTGCGCGTCGTTCTCCTTGCCGGCGACCGACACATGGTGGTAGGCGCCGTACATGCCGGGCCGCATCAGGTCGGCCATGCTTGCGTCGACGCCGATGTATTCGCGGTATATGTGCTTCTCGTGGATCGCGCGGGTAACGAGCCAGCCATAAGGTCCGGTGAAGGGACGCCCACACTCGAAGCAGATGCGCAGGGGATCGAGTCCGGCCGGTTTGATTATCTCGTCGTAGGCCGCGGCGATGCCCGCCGCTACGCGGTCGTAGTCGACGGCAACCTGTCCGGGCTTGTACGGAATACCGATGCCGCCGCCGAGGTTCACGAACTCGACCGAAATCCCCGACGTTTCCTTGATCTCGACCGCAAGCGTAAAGAGCATGCGCGCGGTTTCGATAAAGTACTCAGGATCGAGCTCGTTCGACGCAACCATGGTATGGAGGCCGAAACGCTTGGAGCCGCGGTCGCGCGCCGCAGGATACGCTTCGATAATCTGCTCGCGGGTAAGACCGTACTTCGCTTCTTCGGGCTTGCCGATCAACGCATTGCCGTCGCGCAGGGGTCCCGGATTGTAGCGGAACGAAATGAGCTCCGGCAGCGCGCCGAGCGCCTGCTCGAGAAATTCAATGTGCGTAATGTCGTCCAGATTGATGATTGCCTGCATCAGGTTGGCGTAGATATACTCGCTTTCGGGTGTCTCGTTCGAGGTGAACATAACCTTTTCGCCGGTGAGTCCCGCCTTTTGGGCAAGGATGAGCTCCGGAAGGCTCGAGCAGTCCGCCCCAATGCCTTCGTCGGCGAGGATCTTCATGATGAACGGATTCGGGCACGCCTTTACCGCAAAGTATTCGCGGAAATTGGGAAACCGCGAGAACGCGGCGAAAAAGCGCTTCGCGTGATCGCGGATGGCCTTTTCGTCGTAGAGGTAGAACGGCGTCGGATACTGCGCGGACAGGGCTTCGAGCTCTGCTTTCGTCAATGGAAAGGTCTTTTCACTCATGCGAGGTAGCCCTTCGCCTTCAGAAGCTCGGCGTTCAGGATGCCGCCGCCTGCGGCGCCGCGCACGGTGTTGTGCGAAAGGCCGACGAAGCGGATGTCGAACATCGGGCATTCGCGCAGGCGTCCGACGGAAACCGCCATTCCCTTGTCCTCGTCGCGGTCGCGCCTCGGCTGGGGCCGGTTTGGCTCCTCGCGATAGATGATCGGCTGTACAGGCGCGAACGGCAGGTTCTGCTCCTGCGGGTAGCCGCGGAATTCCGCCCAGATTTTCTTTACTTCTTCAAGGGAAGGCTTTTTGTCGCCGAACTCGAGGCTGACGCAGGCGGTGTGCCCGTTGATCACCGGCACGCGGTTGCAGTGCGCCGCGATGAGCGGACCGGACGCGTTGACGATCTTCCCGCCTTCAAGCGTTCCGAAAATCTTCAGGGGTTCCTTTTCGGTCTTCTCTTCCTCGCCGCCGATATAGGGCACGATGTTGTCTATCATGTCGAGGCTCGGAACGCCGGGATAGCCCGCGCCCGAAACTGCCTGCATGGTCGAGACGAACATGCGCTTCACCTCGTAGCCGGCCTTTATCAGTGCGTAGACGGGAATCATGTAGCTCTGGATGGAGCAGTTCGGCTTGACTGCGACGAAGCCCTTGTCCCAGCCGTGGGCTGCTCGCTGAGATTTGATCACGTCGACGTGGTTGGCATTGATTTCGGGGATGATCATCGGCACGTTGTCGGTCCAGCGGTGGGCCGACGCGTTCGAGACGACGGGAATGCCGAGGCCGGCATACGCGTTCTCCAGCGCCTTGATCTCGTCCTTGGAGTCGAGCTCGAGAGCGCTGAACACGAAGCGGCACTTGCCGACCGCGTTCTGCGGAATGTTCGCATCCTGAACCACAAGGTCGCCGATGCCTTCCGGGATGTTTGCGCCCAAAAGCCACTTGCTCGCGACGCATTCGCTGTACTTCTTGCCGGCCGAGCGGGGGCTCGCGGCAACATACGTGACTTCGAACCAGGGATGGTTCTGCAACAAATAAATGTAATTCTGGCCGACCGCTCCGGTCGCACCGAGTATTCCGACTGGTATCTTTCCTGACATACGTACTCCTTCTAGCAGAATGTTCCGCCCTGCAAGTCTTCCGGACCGAGAATGCCGGCCTGGCGGAAGGCTTCATAGACTTTTGCTTCGTTCTCTTTTGCGAGCGGTGCGAGCGGCAGCCTGAGCGAGCCGGCAGGGAGCCGCTTCATGTTCATTGCAACCTTTATAGGCACGGGGTTCGTTTCGATGAACGCTGCCTTGAACGCAGGGAGCAGCCGGTAGTGCAGCTCCCGGGCGCGGACAAAGTTGCCCGACAGGGCGGCCGTCGCAAGTTCGGTCACTTCGCGCGGGGCAATATTGGATATCACGGAGATAACCCCGTCGCCTCCCAATGCAGAGAGCGCCAACGTCAAAGCGTCATCCCCCGAGAGAACCGCAAAGTCCGGATTGATTGCCCGTATCGTTGTAATGACTTCCATCATCTGGTTGATGTCCCCGGAAGCTTCCTTGACCCCTGCGATGTTCGGCAAAGCCGCGATACGCGCGAGCAATGGCGTGCTGATATTTTTCCCCGTGCGGCCGGCGATGTTGTACACGATTATCGGAATGCCGACTTCGGAACAGGCCTTGAAGTGCCTGAAGAGGCCTTCATCGTTCGGTTTGTTGTAGTAAGGAGTCACGACGAGGGCATAGTCGGCGCCCTTCTGTTTGGCCCGTTTGACGTATTTGACCGCATCCCGCGTGCAGTTGCTGCCCGCTCCGAGAATGACCGGCACTTTTCCTTTTGCCTCGGCCATAGCGATGTCAATCAGTTTGTCTTCTTCGGCTTCGTCCAGGGTCGGCGTCTCGCCGGTGGTCCCGAGGGGAACGATACCCGAAATACCGCTTTCGAGCTGGAACCGCACCAGCTTCCGGTAACCTTCGTAGTCCACGGACTCGTCGGCATGCATCGGAGTGATGAGGGCGGTGAACGCTCCACGCAGTTTCGTCATAAGGCTGCTCCTTTTCGTGCAAATATATACCAGTTTATTACATATTTATGCAGTGATGCAAGAGGGAGGAAAAATCATGACGGCCTCACGGCCGATGGAGTATACTCTACGCTATGCGAAAACTGTGGAACAATTCACGCGAACGATTACAGAAAGCCTGGCTCACCGGCGCTGCATTTACCGCTAACGATCTTTTCATGCATGCCGCAGCCGGTGCGTACAGTTTTTTTCTGTCGGTACTGCCTATCGTGCTGATGGTACTGCTGGTGTTGCTGCGCATTCTCAACGAATCCCCCGATACGGTCAGGGAGCTTATCGGCCTGTTTCCGTTCTTCAGGAACAGTTTCAATCTGGATGTGTTTGTCGAGTCTGTGCTGGCACTCAAATCGATCGGACTGTTTGAGATTATCGTCGGTGCGTCGATTTTCTGGATGGCCCGGCGATTTTTTGCATCAATCCAGCAAAGTATGAGCCGAATATACAAAAAAAGAGGAAAGGCAAAACCGGTCAAGGAAAACCTGGTGATCATCGCCGGCGAGGTTGTGCTGATCGTGGTGGTAACGGTGACGGTTGCAACGGTTATTGCCGGAAAGGCGTTTTTTGCCGCAGGAATTTCCCGGACGCTGCTGGAGCCGGTAGTGCGCACGATTGGTATCAATCTGTTCCGCTTTGTACCGTCAGCAATTCTCTTCCTTTTTCTGATTCTGGTCTATTTTGTGACTCCAAGAACAAGGCCGCCGCTGCGGCTCAGTCTGTTTACTGCGGCTGCCTGCACCGGAGTATTTGCGGTTGTACAGTTCGTTTTTGCATCGTTCATTAATATGTCCCGCTATAATCTGGTGTACGGCATCCTGAGCAATGTGATTGTTATGCTCCTCGAAGTCTACCTCTTTTTTGTGCTTATGCTTTTTTTTGCGCAGTATCAGTATGTGTGCCAGTTTTTCGACAGTTTTTTGCTGGCGGAATTGTATCTCTTGCCGCCTAAAGACGATCCGAATCCGGTGCGTAAAGTTGAACGCGCTCTTTTTATGGATGCACCGTCGCTCCGCAGGCGCTATGCGCTCAGGATGGATGTTGGCGAAGTGGTATTCAATAAGGGCGAGGATTCGCGCGAAATCTACTATATAGTTGCCGGGCGGGTTGCGCTGTACCAGAAAGACCGGATTGTAGAAATAGGGGATGGTAGCGTGTTCGGCGAGTATTCCTGCGTGCTGAACAGCGCACGTCCGTTCACGGCGGTGTGCAGGACGGAATGCGAACTGCTGAAGCTTCCTGAGTCGATTTTCCGGGAAACAATCGAAGTCGACGGTGAATTCTCCCGCAGGACGCTTCGGGTGATTGCAGACTATGTGCGAAACAGGCACGAGATCCCCCTTTTCACGGATATTTGAAGTGTGCTAGTTTTTTTTCAGGGCACCTCTAAAAACTTCAGTTTTTAGAGGTGTACCATAATGTAGATGTAAAT
>SHOL01000323.1 GCA_004294945.1 Treponema sp. | reverse complement strand
CGTGCAGCACCTTTCTGATACCATTCAACGCCTCCACCCGCTCGGCGAGCGGCATGTCGCGCAGTCTGTCTCCCAGCGCCTTCGCGTCGCGGATCAGTTCCTCGATGGGCGTGTGGAAAAGAAGAAGCTCTGTCATTTTTCGTCCTCCTTGTAAGGCATCTCCAGCCGAAGGTAAGTGAAGCGACCGCGCTTGCGAACCTCTTCGAAGCCCTTTTTCAGAAGAATGGGCAGAGATTTTTCGTTGGCTATCGCCGTGACGTGAGTTCGCCCGTTCTTGCGAATCTCCTTCAGCGCAAGGTCGATCATTGTCCTGTAAATTCCGTTGCCGCGAAAATCGGAATGCACCCATGAGTCAAAAAAGACCGCCTCCTCGTCGTTCTTGTAGCCGAAGGAGCGGAAGCCGACCAGCCGCTCTCCCTCGAAGGCGCATATCCATAGCCGTTCATCGTCATTGTTGATCGGGTAGCCGTCCAGCTCCTTGCGGATAGCCGCGCTCGCGAAGATGTGTCCGGTCTCGCTATAGAACCCTCTTGGATCGTCCGCGCTCGACATGAGGAAGTATTCCAGCTCCCCGCTTTTCTTGAGTATCTTTTTCATCTCCTCGCCTCCTTACAGGTCCCTGTACTTCGCCTTTAGCGCGTCGAATTTCTCCTTCTCGCGCTTGTTCACGCCGAAACACAACTTCGTACAGAAAAAGTCATTTTCCAAAAGCACTCGGCATACAGTGCGCCAGGTTTCCTTTTTCGGATTGGAGTGCTCGTCGTAGATGTCCCCTTCCGGCACCCCGGCCGCAGCCAGTTCTTCCGGGCGGTTGTCCTGCCACCACTTGATCAGGACGTTTATGCGCCTCAGGTAGTGGTCCCGCGCCTCCGGTGGGTAGGTGGACAGCAGGAAGAAGGCGTATTCCTTCCACGTCTTGAACGACTCCGGGCGAATAATCCGGTTGCCTCGGGCGAAGAGCTCCGTCAAGCCGGAAATCTTCCCGAAGTTCACGCCGCCAACCCTCTCGACAATCTTGCTCCATGTCTCCGGCTCCAAAGGGTGGAATTTGTCCAGCCCCCGCCGCGCCTCCGGGCCGTAAGGCTCGTTTATCCGCATCTCGTAGGGCGACATTCCAAGCCAGAGCATCCGGTCGTAGATCACGTTGTATGGCAGGTCGTTCTTTCCGACATAGGTCCAAATGTCGTCCACTCGCCAGTCGTAGAGCGGGTAACAGG
>SHOL01000143.1 GCA_004294945.1 Treponema sp. | reverse complement strand
GTCCGCGGGCGCATAGAGCTATTTATCCCGTCCGCTTGTTATACCGGCAATCTTGAACGACAAGATGATGACGGCGAGAACTGCGGTGATTGCATTGGAGACGACGATGGCTGCCTGGGCTGTTGCGATGCCGTAAACCATCCAGAGGATGACACCTGCGGTGAACATGATATACATACCGAGCGAGATGCTCGAAGTGTCGCGGGTTCGGATTGTCTTGACTGCCTGGGGGACAAAAGAAACAGTGGTGAGCGCTGCGGCGATGTAGCTGATAACGGTAAAAATCATGAAAAAGAACTTCCTTTGGAGACAAATGCGGGTTTAAAAAAACCGCGGAGCGGAACAACCGTATGTGCTTCCATTGGAAGAGCCGGCAGTAATCACTCCACGGTCGAGTATAAAGGCGGCGCAAAAAACTTGCCAGTATTCCGCACCACACGAATGCGTCCCCACAGATGCTGCGGGACGGAACCCGGCAGCCCCCACGTTCGTTTTATCGGGACTTCGCTCTTTTTTTGAATACCAGGTCGAATACGACTGCAGCCAGAAGGACGATGCCTTTAACCGATTTCTGCCAGTTCGCGTCGATTCCAAGAATGGACATACCGTTGTTCAGAACGCCCATAAAGATTGCACCGACGATCGAGCCTCCCACGGTACCGGTTCCGCCGTACGCGGATGCGCCGCCGATAAAGCAGGAACCGATTGCATCAAGTTCATAGTTGGTTCCCGCTGCGGGGAAGGCAGAGTTAAAGCGCGCAACGCACACGAGCGCGGCGACTGCAGAAAGGAACCCCATATTGGTGTAGGCAAAAAACAGTACCCTGTTCGTGTTGATTCCGGAAAGTTTGGCCGCTTTCTCGTTTCCACCGAGCGCGTACAGATGCCGGCCGGGGACAGTTTTTGTCGTGAAGTAGCTGTACACCAGTACGATCACGGCAAGAAGAATCAGAACAACGGGGATACCCTTGTGCCGGGCAAGAAACCAACCCACCAAAAGGATTACCGCACTGACCAAAACGAGCTTTATAACCATGAACACGAACGGCACAACAACGTAGCCTTTCCTTTTTTTGTTGATCCGGTCCAGTATCTGAAGGACGATGAAAATGCCGGACACGATGAGAGCGACAGTCATGGTCACGGTAAAGATCGCTTGGGGGTCGGCTTCGTCGCCAGGAAGGAAACTGGTAAAATACTTCAGGTACTCCTCCGGGAACGGAGAGATGGTCAGACCGTTCAGGATGGTCATTGCAAGCCCTCTCCACAGAAGCATGCCGGCAAGCGTCACAATGAACGGCGGTATGCGGACGTACGCAATCCAAAAGCCCTGCAAGGCTCCGATTGCAATACCGATCAGGAGGGAAACGACAATTGATACATACATATTCATGCCCATGTTGACGATCATCGTTCCAGCGACAGCGCCAACCAGACAGACAATCGATCCGACTGAAAGATCGATGTTTCCACCCGTCAGGATGCACAGGAGCATTCCCGATGCGAGAATGACGACGTACGCATTTTGACTGATGATGTTCGAAATATTCGCAGGATTAAACAACGAGCCCTTATTGAAGGATACGATGAGGGCCTGGAACAGGACCATAATGACGATCAGTGCGATGAACATGGTGTTCTTTTTCAGTGTGTTCTTTATCTCCAGCATGTGTATCATTTATTCGACTCCTTTTCCGGATTGCAGGATATGCGTCATTATCGTTTCTTGTGTTGCGTCTTTTTGGTCGAGCTCCGCGACAATTTTTCCCTCGTCCATTACGTAGATGCGGTCGCACATGCCAAGGATTTCCGGCATTTCTGACGAGATAAAAAGCACAGACTTTCCATCCTCGACGAGCTGGTTGATGATGCAGTAGATTTCGTACTTTGCACCGACGTCGATTCCGCGGGTCGGTTCATCAAGTATGAGTATCTCGGGATCAGCGAACATCCATTTGGAGAGCAAAACCTTTTGCTGGTTGCCCCCGGAAAGGTTTCCGGTGTTCTGCATGACGGAGGTGCATTTGGTTCGCAGCTTTACCTTGAAGTCCTCCGCCACCTTGATTTCAAGATCGCGATCGATGATGTTGTACCTGCTTATCTTGCTCATCTTTGCCATCGTCGTGTTTTCGCAAATCGGCGTCGACAGGATAAGCCCGTTTCCCTTGCGGTCTTCAGTAACATAGGCAATTTTATGGTCGATTGCTTCCTTGACATTGTTCAGGTGCACGCGTGTGCCGTTAATGTAAATCTCGCCGGAAATGTCGATTCCATAGCTCTTTCCGAACAGGCTCATCGCAAGTTCGGTTCGGCCCGCACCCATAAGCCCGCTTATTCCGACGACTTCACCCTTTCGCAAGTTGAAGCTGACATTGTCGACGACTTTCCGGCCCTCGAACAGGGGATGGAACACGTTCCAGTTCCTGACCTCGAAGGTCTTTTCGCCGATATTGTGCTTGCGCTTCGGGAACCGGTCCACAAGGCTTCTGCCAACCATGCCGCTGATGATCTCGTCGTCGGTGAACTTGTTTATCTTTTTATCGAGCGTCCGGATAACGGCGCCGTCACGAATAATGGTTATACGGTCCGATACGTAGGAGATTTCGTTAATTTTATGAGAGATGATGATGGAAGTCATTCCCTGCTTCTTGAAATCGAGGAGCAGGTCGAGAAGCTTTTTCGAGTCGTTCTCGTTAAGGGACGCAGTCGGTTCGTCAAGAATAAGCAGCTTGACGTTCTTCGCAAGCGCCTTGGCGATCTCGACGAGCTGCTGCTTGCCGACGCCGATATCCTTGATAAGCGTGCGCGATGACTCGTGCAGACCGACCATTTTCAGAAGCGAGTCCGCTTTTGTGTACGCCTCGTCCCAATTGATATTGAAATAGGAGCCGCGCTCGTTTCCCAGAAACATGTTCTCGCCGATCGAAAGATATGGCACAAGAGCAAGTTCCTGATGAATGATTACGATTCCTTTGTTTTCGCTGTCCTTAATGTGATTGAACTTGCAGGTACTCCCCTTCAGCACAATATCACCGGTATACTCCCCGTGAGGATAGATACCGCTGAGCACGTTCATAAGAGTCGATTTTCCAGCCCCGTTTTCGCCGACAAGCGCATGGATTTCGCCTTCAGTAATGTCAAGATTCACCGAATCAAGAGCTACAACGCCTGGAAATGTCTTGGTAATATTTCTCATCTCGAGAAGCGCGTTATCCAATGTATCCTCCCAGCAGACATTAAAATGCAGACAGACAGGTACCCTGTCTGTCTGCGGCAGTCAAAGATAGATGCAGATCACTTTACGGCGATATCCGATTCCTTGTAGTAACCGCTGTCGATAAGGAGGGCCTTGTAGTTGTCCAAAGTTGCGAACACCGGGTCGCAAAGGAACGAGGGAACAACTTTTACGCCGTTGGTAGGTCTTGGTGTCGTTGACGGAAACGGCAGTTCCCTTTGCGATCGCATTGACCATTTCAACGACTTTTGCGGCGAGGGTGCGGGTATCCTTGAAGATACTCATGCTCTGGAGACCCATGAGCATGTTCTTGACGGAAGCCTTGTCGCAGTCCTGTCCGGTAAGGAGCGGGAAGTTGGCTTTGGTGTAGCCTGCTCCGACCAGAGCGTTGGTAACACCCTGTGCGGTGGAGTCGTTGGAAGCCATGACGGCATCAAGCTTTACACCGTTCGGACCATAACCGATAGACGTAATGATGTTCTCGAAGCGCTTCTGGGCTTCTTCGGTGGACCAGGACGGAGTCGCGCACTGGGCGAACGAGGTCTGGCCGGATTTTACAACGATTTTGCCGCTGTCCATGTAGGGTTTCAGGATAGACAGAGCACCATTAAAGAAGAACCCTGCGTTGTTGTCGCCGGGGTCGCCGGTGATGAGCTCCATGTTGAACGGGCCCGCGCCGGAAGCGAGTTTGAGCTTGTCGGCAAGGAACTGGCCCTGAATCACGCCAACCTTGAAGTTATCAAAGGTAGCATAGTAGGACACAGCGTCGCTGTTCATGATAAGACGGTCGTAGGCGATGACGGGTATCTTCTTCGCTTTCGCGTCCTTAAGAACCTCGGTCAGGGCCGAACCGTCGATAGCCGCGATAACAAGAACCGAGCAGCCGCCGACAATCATGTTTTCAATCTGCGCTACCTGGGTGGGGATGTCGTTGTCGCCCGCATACTGCAGGTCGACTGCATATCCGGCAGCCTCAAGCTGTGTCTTCATGTTGGCACCATCCTGGTTCCAGCGCTGCAGACTCTGCGTGGGCATCGAAACACCGATTTTCGTCTTTCCGCTGTCCTTGGAACCGCCCGCAAACACAAGACCGGTCGCCATAATGATCGCTACTGCAGTCATTACTATTTTCTTCATACCTTTTCCTCCGAATAAGAGAGTGATACTGTATTATGCGGCGGGTACAGCAGTACGAAAACCGGAAAGTTTTTAGAATTGCGGGTAAAAAAAGCGAACCGTATCCAAACAAAGCCTCTACACCAAGATTATTTTTATATCGTTATTTTACCTGTCCGGGAAAATTGCGGTACACATCCTCCCGTGAATGGAACCCGTCAAGAATAACCGTTGTATCCATGGTTTCACGGTAGACCGGCTGCGGCTCCTGAATATAGAAGGGAATCATCGAGCCGCTTTTATTGTCGGCACTCAATTCGGTCGGAACTTGCATCCCCCGTGCAAGCGCGACCGCAATGGCAGCAGCACTGTTTGCCAGTTTCGCAATCGGTTTGTACACCGTCATGAGCTGGGTTCCCTCGACCACTTTCTGGCACGCACCGATATCCGCATCTTGTCCAACAACAGCAACTTTTCCGGCAAGCCGATACTCGGAAAGAAGCTGGATTGCGGCTTCGGCAATCTGGTCGTTCGCACAGGAAATCGCATCAAAATCGACGTCTTCAGAAAACACTTCACCGATTTTTTCCAGCGCTTCGTCAAAGCTCCACTCGTCAAGCCAGATTTCCCGGACTATGTGCACCTTGCCTGGAGCGATCAGCGGATCAAGGATTTCGTGCAAGCCCGCATTTACCTCGTAGCTGTTGTTGTCGTGCACCGAGCCGTTCACAATCAGATAACGCCCCTCGGGAACAGCATGCGACAACGCTCTGCCGAACAGCCGGCCGACTTCGCGGTTGTTGAACGAAACATAGGCATCGATCTGAACTCCCATAATAAGACGATCGTAGGCGATTACGGGGATTTTTGCATCTCTCGCTTTTTTCACCACGCCGGAAAGCATTTCGCTGTCGTGAGCGATAACCACCAGCACATCGATATCCTTGTCGAGCATAAAGTTGATTTGCGCAATTTGCTCCTTGGTGCCTCCGGCAGAAAGCTGGACAATCACTTCGGCTCCCAGATCGCGGGCTGCACCGGTAAAAATCTTGATATCCTTGTTCCAGCGTTCAAGGATAAACGTATCGGTCGCTATCGAAAAACCGATGGTAATAGAATCGTCCTGGGCGACTTTTTTTTCACGCCGACATCCGGTTGCGGTGAAAAAAATTAAAAGCGCAGCACACAGCAGCGCAGTACGTTTCAACGCAGCGCGCTGCAATGCGGCACACTTGAACACTGCACCCGGACAAAGCGGCACAGAGCAATCCCCATTACGCCTGCTTTCCTTCATGTTTCCTCCCTGCATACAGAGACGGCGATGCACCGACCAGTTTCCTGAATATCTTCCCAAAATAATTCGGATCGACATATCCTACCGCGGCGGCAATCTCCTTGATGCTCAAATCGCCCGAAAGCAACATTTTTTCCGCTTTCTCTATCCTGAGCACCGTCAGATAATCGACAAAATTCGCTCCGGCATGCTCCGAAAAAAGCTTGCTGATATACGCTCCCGAAACCCCTGCAGCATCTGCAACATCGGACAGTTGAATTTGACGCATGTAATTCGACTCGACGAACGCAATAGCCTTGATCAGCGGAACCGGATAGGCACCGGTACGACTGACGCGCGATGTGTGCCATATCCAGGAAAGAGCCGGAACAGCCCACTCTTTCCAGGCTTCGGGTGTTTCAAGGGCAGGGATATCGAGGGCAGGATCAAAGGGAGGCGTACCTGCAGCGTGATTCTGATAACACTGGCAGCAGTCATCGACCAGGAGCGTAAAAAGGGCGACCATCCGGCTTCTGGCGCCGATAAACCCGTAAAAAGTCGACAGCTCGTTCCAGCACTCCTCGAGAATGGACTGCAGTTCCGAAATCTCGCTCAAGCCCATTTTCCTCCGCAGTTCGATGACGCGCATCCGTTCGCACAACCGAACCTCGGTCCGGCCGCGTTTCCGTTCAAGATCGGCAAGCGCTTCCGTGCACGATTCAAAAAGCTCCGGACCGCGCTTCAGCGAACCGAAACCGGCTACCGACAAAAAACCAGGCCCGGAAAGAGAACTGATTGCCCGTTCAAGATCCGCCGCAAGAACCGCAGGATCAATA
>SHOL01000142.1 GCA_004294945.1 Treponema sp. | reverse complement strand
CGCATAAACAGGGGCGAAATACCAACGTTTTTCAAGACAGCTGAAACAGTTTTCTCTGCGATCAGCGAATCGAAAGGGGTTATTCGCTCTTTGTCCTGGAAAGACGAGGGTTTGCACGCGGTATTCGCTTTTTCGGCTTCCGGCTGCACCGCTGAACAATTCCGTCTGCGACTGTCCGCTCAAGTGCCGCGAGATGCGGTGTCGATTCCGGAAACCGCGTTTATCCGCGGAAAACCGCAATTCCAGTGCATCTATTCGCTGCCCGGGGCGCCGGAGCTGCGGGAGAATACTGCAAAAAAAAGCATTGCGGAAGAGACACTGCTTGCCCTGTGTTCCGACACGGGTATTTCTCCTGTGTTGATCCGCGAAGGATACACGGCACAGATAATCGGAGAGGTTCCGGACGCCCTGCTGCCGAATTTATTTGCCGAACTGGCGGATTCGGCATGGAGCAATACCGTAGACATTATTTCCTGCGCGATTGAAGCCACCCCGGGGGAAAACAAGACAGAGCACACGTACTCCGTTCAGCTGGGTATTGCCTCTTCTGCAAACCCGGACGCAGTCCCGCTTCGGATACCTGCCGAAACCGCAGAACGGGTGTTCGGGATTTCGCGCAAAACAGGCGGAGGCGAAAGCGACGTATATACCGGGAATACGCCTGTACGTCAAACCGAAACGCCGCGGACGCTGCCGCTGGTCGGGCTTATCAGGTTCGACGGCAAGCCGTACGTGCATTACAGCAAAAAGCCGGACGGACGAATCGTCTGTGAAAGGATGGCGGAATGAACGCACACACACTGCGAGTACGGAAATGTACCGGAAGGCCGCCGGCGGGTACTGCCGGGCAGTTTGCTCTTGGCGCGATCGTTCTCTGTGTTCTGTGCGGCTGCGTAAGCACCTTCAGGCCGGGCGGAAAAAAAGGAGAGCTACAGGGTATGCTGTACGACTTTGACAACTGCCCCATTGCAGGCTACTGCGTCCAGGTGGATGAGTCTGTCAAAACGTTCACGGATATCAACGGCCGTTTTTCCCTGCCCGGAGTCGTATACGGAGTCCATACAGTTCGGGGATCGGGGGAAAAGCATCTGGATTTTGAACAGGAATACCAGTTTTCGGACAAGACGGAAATACTGCACATCAGAATTCCATCGTATGAAACGACCTGGGTTCTGATCGACACTGCGCTCGAAGCCAGGAACATTCCGGAAGCACAAAGACTTCTTGCAGCACTTCCGAATACCGAACAGGATACCCTACCCTGGCGGCTGTACCATGCCATTGCCTGTTATCTGGAAGCAGGCCCTGTCGAGGGCGACTGCTGGCTCGAACAGGCCGAACGGATTTCTGCAAGCATCGGAGGAAAAAGCCGATGACGATCCATACCCGATATACAACAATCAGGACACTGATTGCCTGCGTTTGCCTGTTGGCGCTGTTCGATTCTTGCAGATTTTTTGATGCACAGCAGGACCCCTTCATCATATCGGCACCGGTATGCGCAACAGGAGAAAACCTGCCCTGGTGGCATGCCGCGGGCATTACCTTTGATTTTCTGAATATTTCGGATTGCGACATTAGCAGGCTGACCGCCGAATGCCGGCTGTACGACGCCGAAACAGGCGAAAACCCGTTCCTTGGAGACAACAGAATCGGTGTCGCGTTTTCCGGACGTATCGGCGCACACTCGAAAGAAAGCCTTGCGATTCCCCTTGATCCCTACATTTCCGCGATTCCCGACACCCCCTTCGCCATCGACAGACTAGAAATATGTACGATCGAGTACGCCGACGGATCGGAGTGGACCAACAGCGAGTTTTCGCTGCTTGAAACGATTACGAAAGGAATAATCAAATGACTTTCATCGATACCCGTACTCACCCGCGCGGACTTGTTGTGCTTGTCCTGTTCGTGTCGGCTGCGCTTTCTTGTTCAGTTTCGTATCTGGAAGACCGAATTGTTGCGATAAAAGAGAGCGAGATCCAGCCGGTACTCTGCACAATTTCCGTAGACAGTGTTCCCGGCGGCATCGTACGAATAGAACCGTCGGAAACCGCGTATCTGAAAGGAACACTGGTTAAAGCGGAAGCCAAGGCACATGAGGGCTACCGGTTTGAAGGGTTCAGCGGAACACGCACCGGTTCGTCGGACAAACTGGTTTTTACCATCGAAAAAGACGAATGGCTGATTCCTGTTTTTACGCCTGTAGATGCGCCGCCTGCAACTGCCGTATTCCGGATACGTGTCGATACAGCGGCCGGAGGCGGCGTACGCACCGAACCGCCTACTGCAATAACTGAAAAAGGAACCCTGTTTTCGGCAACGGCAATACCGGCAGCCGGGTATACGTTCGTCGAATGGAAAGGAACGCGCGAAAGTCCCGACAATCCGCTTATTTTTGAAGCAGAAAAAAACGAATGGTTTCACCCGGTATTCCAGGCGATCGAACCGGTACGCGAGCCGGAACGCTTTACGATTAATGTGTCCCGGATGGCGGGAGGAAGCGCATGGGTTGCACCGGAAACTGCGGAAGGATATACGTCGAAAACCCTGGTATCGCTTTCTGCTGCTGCAGACCCGGGGTACGAGTTTACCGGCTGGGCGGGAACTCTTGCCGGAAGCGCGCGGGCAACCGAGAATCCGCTTATCCTTGCCGTGCAGGCCGACGAATGGATTATCCCCGTATTCCGCAAGCTGAAGCCTGAACCCGAGCCGCCGGCAGAGCCGACGTACACGATAAAAGTTGATCCGGTAGACCATGGAAGCGCCCTGTTCGAACCGGTACAGGATGCGTACGCCGAGGGTGAAATTGTCCGCATCTACGGAAAAGCGACCAATACCTACGAGTTCGCCTATTGGAGCGGTACGATCTCGTCTACGGATAATCCGTTGCTGCTTCGAGTTACAAAAGATGAGTGGCTTATTCCGGTGTTCAGAAAAAAAACTGATCCGGCCACCTTGACGCTCAAACTGGACAGCGCGGAAGGAGGCACCGCAGTTGCAGAGGGAGCGAAAGCTGCATACGCCCCGGGAAATACCGTAAAACTGAGAGCCAGGCCTGATGCAGGCTGGAGATTCGTTGGCTGGGCCGGAACTGTCTCTGGTGCAGAAAACCCCTTTATTCTGGAAATACACCAGAATGAATGGATATTCCCGGTATTCGAACGCATTCCTGCCGAGCCTGAGCCGGAACCGGAACCCGAGCCACCGGCTGAACCGACGTATACGGTCCGGGCCGATTATACAGCAAACGGCACCTGTACAGTGGACCCGCCCCTGGCACAGTATGCGGAAGGCAGCTTTGTCAAAATTACCGCGACACCCGCTCCCGGGTATCTGTTTTCAGGATGGAACGGAACCGTCCAGAGTATGCAGAATCCGCTCGTCGCGCGGGTAACCGACCATATCTGGGTAATTCCGGTTTTTTCGAAAGAACCCCGCTATACCCTGATAACAGAAAAAACAGGTACCGGCGGAACCGTACGTGTTGCCCCCGATAAATCCGGAGAATATGCGTACGGGGATTTGTGTACGCTCACTGCGACGCCTGATCCGGGCTACGAATTTTCCGGCTGGTACGGCGACGTCAGCGGCACACAGCCGGTACTGACCGTCAGCATGACGCGCGACATTGCCGCACACCCTCAATTCACGCTGATTCCGGTTGTACCGCAGTATACCGTCCGCACTTCTGCCGGAGCGTACGGAACGATTACACTTACGCCAAAGAAAGACGCATACGGAAGCGGAGAAACGGTTCATGTTACAGCGCAGCCGGCGGCCGGATACATATTTAAGCGCTGGACCGAAGGCACGTCGGGAACCGACAGCGATGCAACTGTTATTGTTACAGACAATATAACTGTCGGCGCGGAATTCGTTCCGGCAACCTGGACGCATCTGGTATACATGTGCGCCGACAATTCGCTGGACAGCCAGGCGCTCAATGACCTTAACGAAATGGAAGCGGCGGTGCGGATTGCGGACAAAGGGATGACCGTACTGGTCCTGGTGGACAGAAAATACGGAAACGGCGACTGGTCCGACACGAGGCTGTACGAAATCAGAAATACCCCGGGAGTCAATTCTGCACTGATTGAATCCAAACGGCTGGACTGTCCGGAACTGGGCTTGTCTGCTTCCCTGCCGACCGAACTGAACATGTCTGATCCTGTAACGCTTGAACGCTTTATACGCTTTGGACTGACGTCGCGGAAGGCGCAGCGGTATTCCCTGACTGTCTGGGGCCACGGCACCGGCTGGCGAGGCGCAGGAACCGAGGGCGCTGGAACCGACGGCGCTGGAACCGAGGGCAGCACGGGCGGCGAAGGCAGTGCAGCCGATTCGGCCGCTGCTGCATTTCGTGCTGTAGCAATCGATGATACATCCGGAACGTATATGGATGTGGGGACGCTCGCCGAGGCTGTGCGGGCAGGAAGAGGAACCGGCAACAGAATCGACGTGATCGGCTTTGACTCCTGTTTTGGCGCGCTTTTGGAAGTTGCGTATCCGCTCCGCAACGACGTCAGGTTTCTTGTAGGTTCTGAAGGTCCGACGAAGGAGAGCGGATGGAACTATACCGGAATTTTGAATGATATGTGCTCGTCGAATTTGGACGCGGCCGACTGGTACGGCGCGATCGTGGGCCAGTTTGCGATTTCGTACGCGTCGATGGAGAATGCGACCATTTCGGCGATCGACCTGGGCAGGGTCGGAGCACTGCAACAGAGCTTCAATGAATGGGCGCGGTCTGTCGCGCAGCAGGTCGGTGCGACCGAACCGGAAGGAGCAAGAAACGGACTGAAGGACAGTATCCGGCGAACAATTCTTACTACGATAGATTCGTACTGCTATCCTTCGATGAAAAGCGATTTTTATGCCGACGTCGCCAGTCTGGCAGGCAGCCTGAAAACGGTACACGGCTCAGGTAATCCCGATGCGCTGAAATCAGCTGTTACCGCGGCAATTCCTCTTTCCTGGTCCAGGAAATACGGGCATACGCGCAGACAGATCGGCGTCTTTGTAAACACAATCAGCGCAAGCCGCATTTTTGACACATCTCACAGTCCCACCTATACCGCCGGCAGCGGCTCGGCGACAAATCCATTCGTTACAGACACTCCCGGCTGGGTGCCGTCCGTCGACAGCGGAACGGTTTCATTCCTAAACATGCTCTTTTATTGAAAGGAAGTACAATGCTGAAAAAAAAAGAAGTCCTCTTCCTGTGCCTCGTCTGTTTTAGATTAGTGTCCAGGCCTTTATTCGCAGAACCAATCCCTGGCCAGACCATATCGCCAACATTCGTGCCGACTTCTGGAGTACCGCCCGAAGAAAAACCGGTTGACCCGTCCGACGGAGATTCGCCGCCCGGGGACGATTCACCACCCGGGGACGATTCACCACCCGGGGACGATTCACCACCCGGGGACGATTCCCCGCCCGGGGACGATTCACCACCCGGGGACGATTCACCACCCGAAAAAAAACCAGTTAACCCGCCCGGAGGCAGTTCGTCACCCGGGGGCAGTACGTCATCAGGGGGCGGCTCGTCCTCTTTGACCGAAGCAGAAAAAAAAGAACTGCGCGCGAAAGAAGACATCCAAAGCTCAAAATTATTGGAAAACCTATCTTTATTAGCCTATGGCGAATGTCTTGACGAAACGCTGGACTGCGCTGTTCTGCTACCCGGACTCGAGACAATTGCGCTGGATGTGACAGCGGTCAAATTTCCGGTGGTATCCGAAACAACGCTTGCCGAAATCAGAAGTATGGCCGACGACACAACAGAACACAAAATTACGGCGGTCGATCTGGTCGACAAATCTGCACACACTCTTTCTCTGGAAAATAAAGAAACAGCCGACACCATCAAAGACAACCGGACCAGAGCCGCAATCACCAGGGACGAAATACAAAGCCAGACCGGCGGCGATCCAGTCCATCTTGCCACTGGAGCGTATGATTTCAGGGACACCGATATAGAAATCCCGCTTTTTCCTGTAACACGCATATATACATCGCACACCACAACGTCGGGAAGCTGGGGAACAGGATGGACAAGTCCGTTCGACGAGCGGCTAATCCGCAGCAGCACAGCGGTTAACGAAGATCGGATCAGGGAAACAGAAGCAGCAGTCAATACACTTACAGAGATTCGGAATGAGCTGGAAAGGAAGAGAATGTACCTTCTATTGAACTACCATACTATGATCGAAAACGACATCGCAGCGACAACAGCTCTGTATCAGAACGCAATTGACAGCATTGCCGCTCTTACCGTGAAAATGAAAACAGCACAGATACCGTATCAAAAAGAACTTGCAGAAGCTACAGTATTCGCCAGGTCCGCCAACGAGCTGGCAGCGAAGGCAAAAAGTGCCGCAGTCAGAACCCGGCCCGACAACACTGAAGCCCTTTTTTCTGCGGACAAAGCTGCCGAAAACGCAGCGAATGCCGATGCGC
>SHOL01000141.1 GCA_004294945.1 Treponema sp. | reverse complement strand
AACCAATACCGGTTGGCCTCGTTTGTGCGCTTCGGCAATCTCGTCGCACAGCGCATCCCACTTTTCCTGTTCGTTCAGGTACACGACATCGTCTTCATCTTTTCGGGCAACTGGCCGGTTCGTTGGAATAACAACAACATCAAGCTTATAGATTTTATTGAATTCGACCGCTTCCGTATCTGCGGTACCGGTCATACCCGATAGCTTTTCATACATGCGGAAGAAATTCTGGAACGTAATGGTCGCCATCGTCCGGTTTCGTTGGGCGATTCTGATATGTTCCTTGGCTTCGATTGCCTGATGCAGTCCGTCAGAGTAGCGCCTGCCTTCCAGGATGCGTCCAGTAAACTCGTCGACAATCTGAACCTGTCCGTCCTTGACAACGTAGTCAACGTCGATCTGATACAATTTATGGGCACGAATCGACTGGGTAAAATAGTGAATGTACTCAAAATTTTCTTCATTAAAGAGGCTACCGGTAATCAGTCCTTTTTTCTGAAGTATTTCCTCGACATGATTCATACCTTCGTCGGTAAAGGAGACTTTCCGGTTTTTTTCTTCCAGCCGATAATCGCCGACAACCGTTTCACCCTGCAGTTCATCAGGATACTCTCCGGTGTCTGGATTCTTTTCAACTTCCTTAAGCTGTCCGATAAGCTTGTCGACTTCAAAGAACTTTGCGGTATCGTCTTCCGCCGCTCCCGAAATAATGAGTGGAGTACGTGCTTCATCTATAAGAATGGAGTCGATTTCGTCGACAATGGCAAAGTAGAACTCGCGTTGTGTTCGCTCTCCATGATCCCATTTCATATTGTCGCGCAGATAATCAAAACCGAGTTCGTTGTTCGTTCCGTACGTGATGTCGGAGTTATACGCGAGGCGTCTGGCTTCATTGTCCATGTTTGAAAGGATAGAACCGACTGTCATGCCCAGATATCCGTAAACCGGACGCATCCAGTCTGCGTCGCGTTCTGCAAGGTAGTCGTTTACCGTAACGATATGCACACCCTTGCCGGTCAGACTGTTAAGATACGCAGCGGCGACGCACATCAGGGTTTTTCCTTCACCCGTCTTCATTTCAACGATTCTTCCGGAGTGAAGAACAAGTGATCCGAGAATCTGCACATCGTAGGGTCTTTCACCAAGCACCCGGCGAGCCGCCTCGCGTGCCAGAGCAAACGCTTCGGGGAGGAAAGCGTCGAGGCTTTCACCTGCCTGGAATAGTTTTTTGAATTCTGCCGACTGTTGCGGGAATTCTTCAGCTTTCAGGGAAGCTGCCCACGTTTCTTTTTCATTGACTTTATGGAGAAGGGGCAGGAGCGCCTTGATATCGCGTTCATGCTGTGAACCGAAGAAAAAGCGTATAAATTTATCAGATATCATTTGTATATGATACCGAAACTGTCCGGTGTTGACAAGCGTGAAAATGAATTCTACCTTGAGTTACCGGAGGTTCTATGAAACTGAATAGCGATATGCAAAAGCTCGCTTCCTTCCAGAAATCGTCGATGGTACTGATTGCCGGGTTTTGTATGATCGTTTGTCTTTCCGTTTTTTTAGCGTCCTGCACTGAAGATCCTCCGTCCGGTGTTGATCGCGAAAAACTGTTCACGCTTTCATTCGGACGCTTTGAAGACGAACTGGATTTGTTCAATCTTGACTCGAATGAAACCGGGCCCGACAGCCAGATTTTCATGAAAGACGGGATGTTTTATATTGCGAATTCCGGATCGCAAAAGATACTTCAGCTGACTTCGTTCGGAGATCTACTGTCTGTGTATTATGATCCGGACTCCAACCCGGTTCCTTCCTTTGCTTCCGCCTCTGGCGCGAATGCGGAAGCTGCCGATGCAAGTGCCGCTCCGGGCGCGACAACAACCAGAAAGGCGGTTCCGTATCCCCTCAGGCATCCAACCTATTTGTCCGTGGACTCCCGGAAAAAACTGTATGTTGTCGACAGGGTTCCCGAAGAACGGTATGAATACGACAGTGAAGCTGGCGTTGTCCTGAAAGAAGTGGTGCTTGCGTTTGCTCCGGATGGTCGTTTTACCGATTATCTTGGACAGGAAGGCCCCGGCGGAACTCCATTCCCTCCCGTAACCGGCTTGTTTTCCACTGCAAAAAACGAAACTGTTGTCGTAACCAAAAGCCAGGCTGGCGTCAAGATATTCTGGTTCGGTCCGGAAGGATATCTCTTGTACCGAATTCCTGTCAGTTTCAGAAACCTGCCGAGTCCTTACGATAAAGGGGATTCAGTCTATGCGACGCTCGAAAAAATTATTCCGGATCAGTCATCGCCCCGCTTGTACCTGAAAATCGATTACTACGCCACTGTAATTGATACGGCTACAGGGTCCAATGCCGGTATAGCCTTTGATAAAAGCTGCCTGTATCCGCTCGATCTCGAAACGGGCTCGTACAGCGAACGTATAGAACTGCCAGTCTATTCCGGCGTCGATTCAACCAGCCTTGGGACCGAAACCTTCAACAAGCCCTATGAACTGCTCGGCGTATCATCCAGCGGATGGATCTTTCTTACAACGCCAATCGATCAAGGATATATGCTCGAAATTCTTGATTCAAAGTCCCGGAGAATACTGAAGCGTGTCTTGCGGGTGCACAGCGACGAACTGGCATACAATGCCCTTACGGTGTCTCCCGAGGGTATAATTTCAGCCTTGCTTGCTACCAACTACGAAGCTTCTGTTGTATGGTGGAGAACAGATTCTCTGATCGGCGAGATTCGCAGATGAATGGAGGCCCGCCGGATTCAGACGACAGACAGCAGTCCGAACTCAAGTTTTATTACAACAGAGACCGGCGTCTTCAAAATGCTCCGGAATCAGTTCGCAATGCGTGGGAACAGGGCTATTTGCCAAAGAATCGAGGTTTTTTACGTGGCCTTGTAGGAAATCCCGGTTCACGAAGCATCTTTATTGCGATAGTCATTCTTTCCGCTTTGGTGGTTGCGCTGACGTTACTCGACGGCGGAAGCGCTTCGGTCCGTGACGGCACTTTCGAGGCAAAATTAAAAGCCTTCCTGTACGGAGAATCAGTTTTTGTTACGCTTAATTGCACGGATTCTCCCGATCGAACTGATACATTTACCGTGCAGTTCCAGGCGCTGGATGCGGATAACAGTGTTGTCTCTTATGCAGAAGTAACCGGTATCTGGATTGATGGTTCTCTTGCTGTCAGAAACGTTTTTACCGATTATCAGATAAAGGCAGTCAGAGCTGCTTTTATAGTACATGGCCGCACTCTGGAAGTTCTCGCGACGGTTGACCGTAGCTGAACTTTTTACTATGCTTATTAATATCAGGAGTTGAGAATGCTTCAGTTTTATTTTCTTTCGATTCTTCTCAATGCAGTCGCAGGTGTAGTAATGCTTTTCGGCGACAGGGATTTTATGGACAGCGAATCGGAAGGGAAGCTGCCTGCCCTGGCTCTGGACGACACCTTTCGTCTGGTTCTGGGTATTCTGGCATCTGTCACCGGTTTTTTTAAACTGCTTACTCCAGTCCGCGGCGATGTACCGGTTGTTGGTGATTTGCTCCCCGCTCTAGCAGGACTTGCTGCCGGCGCATTCTTCCTCCTTGAGTTTTATAAAGACCGGTCGACCCTCGATAAAACGGCTCTTCATCCCGGATTGCAGATGCTCCTTTCTTCTTCCAGATACATCGGAATGCTTGCACTTGTAGGGGCTGTCCTGCATTTTCTGTTTCCGACAGTGTTGTTTCTCTGATACACCATGAAAGAATCAGTTGCGGGGATTGTATACCATAACAACCGCTTCCTCGTGGGCTTGCGCCTTCCCGGCGGGGAAATGGGAAGCCGTTGGGAGTTTCCGGGAGGCAAAGTTGACGGCGGAGAATCGCCTGCACAAGCCTTGATTCGTGAATTTCACGAGGAAATGGGCATTGCAGTTACCATCCACGAACATATTGCTACAACCGAATTTGTCAATAAAAATGGTCCATCCCTTCTGCATGCATATCATGTCGAACTCGATCAGACCGATGCAGTTACCCTGACCGAGCATGTCAAAACTGCCTGGCTTTCGTTTGACGAGTTACAAAAACTCCCCTTTGTCGATTCTGATACCCTGCTTTTTCCCTACATCGAATCCTGGATGCCCTCATGAGTGTTTCCGCTCGCAACATTGTCCTGTGTCTCTGTATTTTTTCAGCTTTTGCATCGTGCCGAAAGCAAGAAACAGTTGCAGACCTGTCATTTGACGCAACACCAGTCGTCTCGGAACACAACCGGTTCGCACTCATTCTGGATCCCTACGTTTCCCTGCGCGACGCTCCCGGCGACAAAGGCATAACTGTAGCCCATGCGCGTCGGGGTGATGTGCAGGAAGTGAAGGGTGTAAAAATTCTCACAGTTGCCGGAAAACCTGTACACTGGCTGGAACTTGACGGAGGGTGGATCCCGGCTTCTTCGGTAAGCCTGTATTCGAATCGCAGGAAGGCTCAACGCATCTCGGAAACTCTTGGAAACTGAGCCGATTTTCAATATTCGCGATTCTAGTCTTCATCAGCGTCGTTCACACTGCGCCCCAGCTGCCCGCATGCCCCGCCGATCGTTTCGCCGCGTTTCATTCTGAGGGTAACTCGAACCCCGAGTTTTTCAAGGTTGGACACGAAAGTGCGTATTTCACGAGAAGACGGAGTTTCAAAGGGGAGTGAAGGAACCGGATTCCAGGCTATCAGATTAACGTGCACATTAAGACCCTTGCAAAAATCGGCAATTTCGCGCGCGTTTTCCGGGAATGTGTTCACTCCGGACATTAAAGCTGCCTCAAGCGTCACTCGTTTTCCGGTTTTTTTTGTAAAATAATCGATTTCCGTGCGCAATGAGGCAAGTGAACAGGTTTTATTGACCGGCATCAGCTCGCTTCTTAGTTTCTCGTTCGCAGTTGTAAGCGAAATCGCCAGACGAATATCCGGACCTTCATCTGCAAGCGCTCTAATCCCGTCGCATAATCCTGAAGTCGAAAGCGTTATCCTTCGCCTCGAAAGGCCCCGTCCGTCTGGATGGGTCAGAATCTGTACCGTCTTCCGGATTGCTTCAAGATTCAGCATCGGTTCGCCCATCCCCATGAACACGATATTGTCCAGAGTTCCGACTGCATCTTCCAAATGATAAAACTGTTCGACGATTTCTCCCGCATCAAGATTTCTGCGAAAGCCAATATGCCCGGTCTGGCAGAAAGCGCATCCCATCGGACAGCCGATCTGGCAGGACACGCAGGCTGTTTTTCGCCCTGACAAGTCGGTAAGCAAAACCGTTTCGACTGCAGAACCGTCCTGCGTTGCAATCTGAAGCTTTACTGTTCCATCCGGGTCAATCAGTTTCTGTTCAACTCGTGTGCTGAAAACGGTGGTGCTGAGTGCCAAGTGTTCCCGGTATTTCAGCGGCAAGTTTGTCATTGCGCCAAAGTCCCGGGCACCGTCGGCAATCCATTTAAAAATCTGTTTTGCCCGGAATGCATGATCCAGCTCCAGGACAGAGGCAAGCTCTTCAGGAAGATACCCTGACAGACCAGATTGTAATTGAGTATTTTCCTGCATTGAACGGGCTTCCGCTTACGGTTTGCGTCAGAGACGCAGTTTATCGAGCATCTCGGTCACAAGCTGGTTTCGAATTCCCAGTTTCTGAAAATCCTGTAACGTCGATATTGCTTTTTGCTTGTCGCCGCTGTTCAGCTGGCATTCAGCCAGTTCGATATACAGCCGATAGTTTTTCGGATCAGTCTGGATAAGTCTCATCAAACTGACTGCGGCTTCATCGAATCTGCCCTGAATCTTGCTGATCATGGCCAGACCGAGTACGGCGTACACATCGAACTCTATATCAAGCGCTCTCTGATAATACTGCTGTGCAAGCTCGTAATCTCCCATGTTCCGGTACGCATCGCCCGCGCGGGTCAGAATCACCTTATTGTTCGGATCTTTTTCAAGAATCTTGTTCCAGTACTCAACCGATCGGAACTGCTGGTTCATACCCCGGTAGCAGTCGGCAAGTCCGAACAGAGCATAAAAATTGTCTTCGTCCATGCGGAGCGCTCTCTGGAAGTAGTAAATTCCCTGTTCGAACGTCTTCAGCTTGCGGTGACAGTTGCCAATAGAGGTCAGTACGCGAATATCA
Organism: Treponema sp.; assembly: GCA_004294945.1. GTDB lineage: Bacteria > Spirochaetota > Spirochaetia > Treponematales > Treponemataceae > Teretinema. The sequence continues at coordinate 409 of SHOL01000141.1, read as the reverse complement.
ACCGCATCATCGTTCATCTCCAGCATTTTTTGCCAGTAATACAATGCGTCCCTATATTCTTTAAAATCGTAATGGAGATGTCCAAGTCCAATGAGCGCATAGGGATTATTTTCTTCCATATCGAGAACGCGCAAGTACAATATTTTCGATTGCTTGAAATCCCGGATTTTTCTGTATGCATCGGCTACTCGTGTCAGTACAGTGATATTCCGGTCATCGTGCTGCAAATACTGTTCCCATATTTCGATTGCCTTAGCATACTGATTCAGAGCCTTGTAACAGTCTGCGAGACCGAACAGCGCATAGTTGTTTCCCGGATGAAACGAAAGGCAGTTCGTATAATAATCCACTGCTTCCCGGAAACGGTTTCTCTTTCGGGCTGCATCCCCCAAACCGACCAGCGCATAAT
>SHOL01000140.1 GCA_004294945.1 Treponema sp. | reverse complement strand
GTTTTGGTTGTTGCAGGAACTTGTACCGCTTTCTCTGCAGGCGCGGCTTTTGCAATTTTCGGTGCTTTTACCGCTTTTGCAGCTTTCGGTGCCGCTTTTGCAGATTTTGCAGATTTTGCAGATTTTGCAGATTTTGCAGCGGCCTTCATCGGTTTGCGCTCCAGCTGGAGTGTTTTCGTGGGCTGGTTGCACACTTCGTCGGGTCCGTAGTACTGGATTGCGCCGGGGAAGGTGAACGAAGTCTTGATCGCCCATTCGTCGCGATTCTTGGCGAATTCCTTGAAAGGTTTGCCGTCAAGTTCGACGAGCGCTTTGCGGATAACGGGCTTGAGCGAACCGTGTCGCTGCTCCATATTCATCATCATAGTAAGGGGCACCCCGCCTGCAATCCATTCTTTTGCCGGGGCGGTGAGGTTGCGCACCGAAGACAGGTAGCCGGTCAGTCCGCCTGCAATCAAAAGGAATGCAGTGAATCCGAGCGAGTAGCAGTAGTCGGCGTCAAAATTCGACGGGAATGCGCAGCGGCCTTCGTATCCGAAGAAGTGGTGCAGGGCGCTGAACTTGCCGTTGTAGGTTCCGGCTTTTTTCATGTCCTTCAGCTTTGCTTCGACAAGGGTCGAAAGAAGCTTCTCGGTTTCGATGAGCGATACCTGGACGTTTCCGTGGGGGTCGCGATCCTTGAGGAACTGCGCAGCGATTCCGTCGGGAAGTGTTTTAAACGTATCTGCTGATGCTTTGGTAAGATGTTTGGCAAGCCATTCTTTCTGTGCTTCGAAATCTTCAAGCTTGGCAAACTCGGCAGCATTTTTCGCCATCAGGTCGTTGAGTTCGGCTATGAGCGTTTTCATTTCAGGCACGAACTCGACGAGACCTTCGGGGATAAGCGCAACGCCGAAGTTCTCGCCGTTTGCTGCGCGTTTTGCAACGATTGTTGCGATTTCGTCCGTAATTTTACGGAGAGTCATCTTCTTCGCTTCGATTTCTTCGGAAATCAGGCAGATATTTGGCTGAGTCTGGAGAGCGCATTCAAGGGCAATATGACTTGCCGAGCGTCCCATGAGCTTGATAAAGTGCCAGTATTTTTTTGCGCTGTTTGCGTCGCGTTCGATATTTCCGATTACTTCAGAATATGTTTTGCAGGCAGTGTCAAAACCGAAGGAGGTTTCGATCATCTCGTTCTTGAGGTCGCCGTCGATTGTTTTGGGAACTCCGATTACTTGGGTCGACATCCCGGCAGTGATAAAATGTTCGGCAAGAAGAGCCGCATTGGTGTTGGAATCGTCTCCGCCGATAATAACGATTGCGTCGAGCTTCATTTTTTTCGCAGTGGCCATGGAGGCGGCGATCTGCTCGGGAGTTTCAATTTTGGTTCGTCCGGATCCGATGATGTCGAACCCGCCGGTGTTGCGGTATTCATTCATCAGCCTGTCTTTGATTTCCAGATACGTGCCTTCGATGAGTCCAGAAGGGCCTCCCTCGAAACCGAAAAGTTTGGATGCGCTGTTGCCTTTCTTGAGCCCGTCGTACAGACCGGCGATTACGTTGTGCCCGCCGGGAGCCTGTCCGCCTGAAAGAATCACACCGACACGAAGCTGTTTGCCTGCGTTCTTGTTCTTGCCTTTTTCAAAGGTAACCAGCGGCTTTCCGTAGGTGTTCTTGAAAAGCTCCTTGAGCTTTGCTGCATCGGCGAAAGCCTGGGTGGGTTTTCCTTCCTGAATGACGATTGATTCGATTTTTGCTGCAAGAACGGCGGGAAGTTTTGGCGCATACGCGTAGCGCGCGGTTTGAAGGGCTGATAGTTTCATAGAGATCTCCTGTATACGGGTAAACGGTACGCGTCTCCGAACGACGAAAGCGGTAGCTGGCGTACGGAAACGTCAAGGCATCGCAGGTACACTGGCGGAACTACGTGTCTTTACCGGAATGATAGCGGAAAGGCCGGCGCATATCAAGCCGGGACACTCGTTCCGCTTACTGTTTGTGCGGGCTTTCGGTGTTGTGCACCTTGTAGTTACATTAAGGGCGCAAAGAGTTTGAAGAAATTCCAGAGCCCTTTCCTGAAGATCGATGCCGAGCGGAAAAAATCTTCGGTGACTTCTCTGGATTCGGCGCGGTTCTCCATAAATATGCGGCCGCATCGCTGTCCGAATTCGTCGGAGTAGAAGAATGCGTTAAGTTCGAAGTGCAGCGAAAAGCTCCGGGTGTCCATGTTCGTCGATCCGATCGTGGAGATGATGTTGTCGATAACCAGCATTTTTGAATGGATAAAACCGTTGTAGAACCAGAACCGTACTCCATAGGACATCAGTTCGCTGACATACGGCATCGCAGCCAGCCTGCAATACCATTTGTCCCATTGTCCCGGGACGATAATCTGCACATCAATACCGGAAAGGGCTGCAATTTTGAGTGCCATTCTGAATGATTCGTCGGGTGTAAAGTAGGGAGATTCAATATAGACAGATTTCTTCGCTCGCGTGATCATGTGGATCATCGCATCCCGTATTTCATCGTTGCGGTTGTCGTCAGGACCGGCTGTTACAACCTGCATTGCGACGTTCCGGGTTTCTCCGTCCGGGGGGAACGGTACCTCTTCGTTGATGAGGTGTCCGGCAGATTCGGGAAAGAATGATTCGATCGGCAGTTTTTCCAGGAGGGACGATTCATCGATTGTCGACGTATACCAGTCGACCAGAAACTGCTTCTGCAGCATCCGTACGGCCGGTCCGGTGATGCGTACATGCAAGTCTCTCCAGAAGTAGTTCCGTGCATTATTCCGGTTCGCATATTCGTCCCCGACATTCATACCGCCAAAGTACCCGCACATACCGTCTATTACGACAATTTTCCGGTGGTTCCGATAGTTGATGGAAAACGGGTTGATCAAGGAAAGCGGGAAAAATCTGCTCACTTTTCCTCCGGCGCGAATGAGCGGCTTGAACAGTTTTCTCGACGTGAAAAGCGATCCGACATGGTCGTACAGAAATCTGACCGTTACGCCCTCCGAAGCTTTTACGGCAAGAATGCGGATAAGTTCTTTCCCTGTTTCATCGTTGTTGATTATAAAGTAGGAAAGATGCACGGATTCTTTTGCTCTTTGAATCTCTGCAAACAACGCCTGGAATTTTTCTTCACCGGTCCTGAAAAGACGTACGCTGTTTTTAGAGAGGAGCGGGCTGCGGCCGTATCGCATGTTCATCCTGATGAGCGAACCGTAGTCTTCCAGTACTTCGCTTCGTCCTGATTGCATGATTGTTTCCAGGTTCCGTTCCTGTGTTTCGATTGTTTTGGCAAAATGGTTGTTAGCCTTCTGGTTTGCCCGGAGCATGCGCTTTGTTCTGGTGAAAAAATTTCCGGAAAAAAGTATATAGCAGAGCACGCCTACAAGCGGTAGAAACCCGAGAAGCAGAATCCAGGTAAACCGGTGGACGGAATTGTTTTCCTCGAAAAAAAGGAGAAAAATAATCATCAAGGCATTAAGCGCGTATCCCGCAAGCAGAATTGCATGGTAAACCGTCATTTTTCCACTCCGTTCAGAAAATGATTCCGAAGCGCATCGACGAAACAAACGCAGTCGATCCTTCGTTTTTCCGGATCAAGCCCGCATCGGCTCCGAACAGTATACTGCTATCCGGAATTAGGATGCAGGCAGATGCACCCGCACAGGACTGCGTTCCGTCGAAAAAATCTCCGGCAAGGATTCCGGATTCCGCATACGCCCAGATCGAGGTACGAACCGGACCGGATTGGAGGGCGAACGAACAACCGCTGCCTGCAGATGCTTCGGCATCCGGAAAAAATCCCTGCGCATTTCCAGCTGTCACTCCCGAGTATAGCGCAAAATCGAATGCAGTAAACCCTGCTCCCGCCGCAATGCCAACACGGGCTCCGTACCTGCCGGAAAAGCCGGTCTTTATCCCGGGCGTCGATGAAGCCGACCAGGACGCGATGATGGACACAGGAAATACGCCTTCGTGAACCGATTTTTTTACTGATAGAGAAAAATCGAACGATGCATTCGGTTGTTGATTGCCGTGTTCGATCGGGAACGGGATGACTGCGAGCTCTGTACCGGCTTCAATGCTGTACGAAATGCCATACACTGCGCCAACAGATGTAACAACTCCTGTTCCGTTCCAGCTGACTGCGCTCTGCATTGTAAAATTGCCCCGGTCTGCTGCAGCTGCGGCGGGAACCGGTCCGTCTGATTCAGTGCCGCGGAATAACCCGGCAAGCATGTTGCGTTCGCCGCTGCGCAGTTCGAAAAAGGTTTCCAGCGGGGGAATACCGTTGCCGGAAATTTCTGCCCGATACAGCCCGTCCGGAAATCCCTCAGGATCCCATTGCACTGTCTGCGTGCGGGACATGAACACGGCGAATTGTTGTTCGGCTACAAGCATTCCAGCTGGATCGAAAATTGCCAGCCGTATTTCTCCGGGACCGCTGGCCAGAAACTCAAAGCGTACGGTACCGAACTGGCCGGGATTTCGGGGATTGACGCGGGCTGGACGCGGGCGGAACCCGGTTATGGAAAACGGTTCTGCTTCACCGTCGACGGTTACGAGAGTCCCGGGTTCAATTCCGGCAATTTCCAGTATTCCGGAAAGAGGTTCGAGCGGAACATAAATTTCTGTTCTGGTATAGGGCTGGATTTCAACGGTAAGCGAACGGGGGCGGTATCCTTCTTTGACAAAAGAAAGGTGCCGAAAGCCCGGTTCCAGGTTTCGTGTTTCAAAGGGAATTGTCCCGGCCTCAATTCCGTCCAGATATACTCTGGTTTTCGGAACAGTACCGGATACGGAAAGCAGGACCGGGCTGTCTGTGGGTACGGTTTCAACACGAATTGCCGCCGGCTGAATTGCCGCCGGCTGAATTGCCGCCGGCTGAACTGCCGCCGGCTGAACTGCCGCCGGCTGAATTGCCGCCGGCTGAATTGCCGCCGTGCCAGAATGTTCCTGTGCACCGGCCGATGCCAGTACCAGTGCGGCGAGGATGCATATCCACTGAAGGCGGGAAGCGGCATTCATGCATGCATGATACCACGTCCCGCTACTTGATGAAAGATCAGGCGATAAAGAAGCGGAGTATAAAGACCGCGAACAGAATCCAGGTAAATACCGGTATGCTTTTTGCCTTTCCGGTAAGGGTTTTGAGTACAACATACGAAAGCACACCGTACACAATACCTTCGGCGATGCTGTAGGCAAAGGGCATCATGACAATCGTGATGAATGCGGGAAGCCCTTCGGTGGGATCGGTAAAGTTGATGCCCACAACTGCCTGCATCATCAAAAAGCCGACGACAACAAGAGCCGGAGCGGTTGCCGCCGCCGGAATCAACAGGAATAACGGTGAAAACACGAGCGCAAGAAGGAAAAGCACGCCCGTACTGACCGCAGTAAGTCCGGTACGTCCGCCAGATGCCACGCCCGCTGTGCTTTCCACATAACTTGTAACCGTTGACGTTCCGAGCATAGCTCCAGCGACCGTACCAACCGCATCGGAAAGCAGAGCCTGCTTGACCCGGGGAATTTTTCCGTCCCTACCGACGAGCCCGGCCTGCTGAGTAACCCCGACCAGTGTTCCAACCGTGTCAAAAATGTCGACAAAGAGGAACGAAATGAAAACCGTGAAGAACTTCAGCGTAAGCACGTTGGAAAAATCGAATTTCATAAACAGCGGCGCATCCGGCATGCTGACCGGCGACCAACTGCTCCACCCGCCTGCGGGAACCGTAATGCCCATCGGAATACCGATAATCGTCGTCGCGAAAATACCGATCAGGATTGAACCGGGGACTTTCAGCGCATAGAGGGCTGCAGTTATCAGAATACCGACGGCAGCGAGAAGGGCCGAACCTTCAGTCACCGTTCCGAGGCTCACGAGCGTCGCGGGATTCGCGACAATAATGCCTGCGCCCTTGAGTCCGATCAGCGTAATAAAAAGCCCGATGCCAACCGCAACCGCTTTTTTCAGGTTGGCCGGCACGGAATCGATAATTGCTTCGCGTACGTTAACGACCGAAAGCAGTATGAACAGGATACCTTCAAGAAAAACCGCGGTAAGGGCTGTCTGCCAGGAGTAGCCCATGCCCAGAACGACCGTGTAGGTAAAAAACGCATTCAACCCCATACCGGGCGCGAGTGCAACGGGAAGGTTTGCAAGCACGCCCATCAGAATGGAGGCGAGTGCCGCAGCCAGCGCAGTCGCAGTAAAAACCGCCCCCCGCGCCATTCCGGAGTCTCCCAGAATGCCGGGATTGACCGCAAGAATATACGCCATAGTCAAAAAGGTCGTCAGACCAGCGATGAGCTCGGTCCGAACAGTCGTGCCATGCTCTTTCAGTTTGAAAAACTTCTCCATGTGTGAAAATCTCCTTTACATGTAGTGGAAAAAGTAAGTGAAGGATACCATTCACGCCGGAGTGGCCGCAAGCGCAGAACCCGGTCCGGTCTGCCGCGAAAAGCCTTTCACCGAAAAAAAAACGCACATTCGAGCCGATTTCAAAAGGCGGTTACTTTTGAACTCCACATACATTATTTGTTGCAATTACAAAAATCACTGATTTTTGAAAT
>SHOL01000139.1 GCA_004294945.1 Treponema sp. | reverse complement strand
GTAACAACGTCGCTTACTGCCGGTTTTTTCGGCAGCACGAGCGTCAGCGGGCCTGGCCAAAAGGCATCCATCAGAATCTTGGCGCCGGGCGGAAGCTCGCGCGCGAGGAGGTCGACCTGAGACCGGTCGTAGATGTGCGTAATGAGCGGGTTGTCCTGCGGACGGCCCTTCGCCTCGAAGATGCGCTTGCAGGCAGCCGGATTAAAGGCGTCGGCCCCGAGACCGTACACCGTTTCGGTCGGAAATACGGCGAGCGCGCCGGAGCGCACAAGATTTCCTGCGCGGGCGGCACCTTCGGCTCCAAACAGTTCTGTGTTCATGCGCGTCCTCCCGGGGTTCCCAAGTTGCCCAGGCTTTCTCCGTCGACGAACGGTACGGTCATGACAACCTCCCGGCGCGGCAGGTTCCGGTTTGTAATGTGCTCCAGCAATATCCGGACAGCAAGCTCTCCCATTTCCGGAAGCGGCTGCGCGTTCGTGGCGATCGTGGGGGAGGAGTGGTAAAACCGGGCAAAGCCGTCGAAGCCGACGATCGATACGTCGCCGGGCACCGTAAGACCGAGCGAAGCCAGTTCCTGCACGACGGCGATCGCGCGGTTGTCGGTGGAGCAGAACACGGCGGTCGGTTCGGGAGTCCCCCGGTATCGGCATGCAGGATTGAACAGGGCGTGTATGCTTTTGCGGATGGATTCTCCGTCGTAGCCCGACCTGATAAAAAGCCGTTCGTCAGGTTCCGTTCCGGCAAGCTCGCGAAAAGCACGGCGGAAACCTGCTTCGCGATCGGCGATATTCGCATTATGAATTGCCGGTTCAAGCCCATGAAACGCAATGACGCGATGTCCCCGCTTCCAGATTTGTTTGGTCGTTTCGTATCCCGCCCGTTCGTTGTCTGTGTCTATCCATGAAATTCTCTTGTGTCCGGGTCGGTCGGCGATAACGATGCAGGGGATCAATAGGTCGTTGATTTCATCGATCATGCTGCCGGAAAGCGACTGGAGGCCGACGTAGATGAGTCCGTCTACTTTGCGCTGGCGGTAGGGTCTCAGGTAGTCGAAGCTTCCGCTGTCTTCGACCATTGGTGAAAGGAGTATGTCCTGGCCGTTTTCGCGGCAGGCGCGCTCGATGCCTTTCAGGAGGCTCATCAGGTAGGTGTTTTCGATTCCTTCGTTAAAGCGTATCGGCGTCATGATGCCGATGGTGTTGTTCCGTCCGCTGTTCAGGGCCTTGCCGGCAAAGCTGGGAAAATAGCCGAGTTCCCGGATGGCGTCTTCCACTTTTTTGCGGGTTGCTTCCTTGACGTTGCCTTCGTTGTTTATGACGCGGGAAACGGTGATGAACGAAACGCCCGCCTTCTTTGCTACGTCTTTTTGGGTTGCCATCGGATGCGCTCCTGTCTGCTGTTTACGCCGCGTTTGGGCAGACCCCGAAAGACTGCTTTTTCGAGGGCTCCGCTATTCTATCAGGACAGTCTGGATTGATCGGGGGGGACAAAAGAGCAGCTGTCTGCCGTCGTCCGCACCGGCGTCGAGTCCGTATATCATATCAGCCTCGGTCCGGTTGCACAATACGACGGCAGTTGTGCCGTCCGGGTTGCGGAAGGCGCAGGCTTCGAACGCGTTTCCGAGTCTGCCGTCCACCGTCGCCGGCGTCATGCCCGATTCGATCGAACTTCCAAGCCTGATGGCACCGGGTTTGATGAATTTCGAGAAATGCCCCAAGTACCAGTACGAGCTCTGGAAGGTGAACGTTCCCCGCTCGGTGTCGACCAGCACCGGTGCGTCGCAGAAATTGCCCGCGTGATTCGGGCCGCCTTCTATGTCGAGCGCAATGTTCCAGTCCACCCAGGCGGTGCATCCCGCATTCAGATCGTTGATTATGTTGTGCGCGTACCGCTCTCCCGGGAACCAGGCGCCGGGCCGCGCGCCGCCTTCGATGCAGCCTTCGGTGAAGACAAGCATTTTGTCCGGCCATTTTTCCGCGGTGCGCGCGACGCAGTCGTACTGGTCGCCCGAATACCAGTGGAAGGCCGCTCCCCCGATGTATTTGTCCGCACCGGGATGGTTCATGCATTCCTGCATGCGCTCGAACAGCCGGTCGCGGTTGTGGTCCCATACCAGAATCGGCACGCTGCCGAAGCCTTCTTTTTCCATCTCGGGGCCCAGGTGTTCGCAGGCGAAACGGCCTTCCGCCTCTGCCGTCCACCGGCACGAATCCCAGGTTTGTGTCGCTTCCGGCTCGTTCTGGACGCTGACGCACCACAGGGGAACGCCGCGCGAGCGCATTTCCTTCATGAAGCGAACCATGTAGCGGGCCCACAGGTTTTCATACCCGTCGAGGAGCCGGCCTCCGTTGTTCATGTCGTTGTTGTCCTTCATCCAGGCAGGCGGGCTCCAGGACGTAAGCATCAGGTGCATGCGTCCTCCGGAAGCGGTCAGTGCGTCGCGGACGAGCGGCGTAATCCAGCGGTCGGTCCGTTCCATCGAAAAGCTTTCGAGAGATTCGTCCTTTTGTTCGATGCACGCCCAGTTGCCCAACGAAAAGTCGCAGCTGTTTATGTGTGTGCGGGCGAGGGTGTAGCCGATGCCGTTCTCTGGATCGAAATACGCCTCGAGCACGCGATTGCGGTCGGTCTTGTCGAGTGTCCCGAGCACGTACGCTGCCGATTCGGTGAGCGCGCCCCCGAAGCCTTCCACCGTCTGGAACGTTTTTGTCGGGTCTATGGTCACGGAAACCGGCGCCCAGGCGGCATGCGAGATTCTGCTTCGAGCGGGAAGCCGGCCGAGCCTGAGTCCGGAATCTTTTCCGGTTTCGTATATTTCCTTGATTTTCATGTGTACTCCTTGAAATGTTTACGCAAACAATTATAGCAGAGCAGATACGGAATAACAAGGAAAAAGAGGCCGAACAATCGACGAAGAGCGAACGGGCCTTTCTCGCAGCCGCTCGGACGGGAGCTCTGCGAGGGGCGAACGCTGATCCGTCCGCGAAGCGGCGGACCGGCAAGCTGACCTGCTGGCGAACCGGCAAGCCGGCGAGCTTACAAGAGGCTGCCGATCAGTGCGGGAACCGCGATGAAATTGCCGATTGCTCCGCCGAGGCTCGAAAGGAAAAACACCAAAAGCACGTGCGAAATTCGGTTCCGGTAAAAGCCGCGGATGGTTGTCACGTGCTGGGCGAGGTGCTCCATGTCGCGCACCTGCGGTTTGCGCAGCAGCGCCTGTACAAGGCCGGAAAAAAGGCCGACGCCGATAAACGGGTTGATGGTTGCGATCGGGGCTCCGACAAAGGCGGTGACGATTGCGAGCGGATGTCCGAGCGCCACAGCGGTGCCGATGGCGGCGAGCGTTCCGTTCCACAGAAGCCAGCGAATCAGCATGTCGATCGAGGTTACTGCGCCTCCGGTAAAAAAGCCCGCAGCGAACAGTAACAGGAGTATGGCGGGAAAAGTCCAGCCGGCGATTTTTCCGCCGATGGTTTTCGGCGGCACCGTCGAGATGTCTGTCGTGTCAGGGTTTTGTGTGCCTGCGGCGAGTTCCCGGATGTATGCTTCTGTGCCGGGAAGGTGTCCGGCTCCGAGTATGGCAACCAGCTTGGTGCCTTCGGCTTGCCATATATGGCTTGCAAGGTAGCGGTCCCGCTCATCGATCAGCACTTCCTTGATCTTGGGAAGGTATTTCGCCAGTTCCTCCATCATGCCGTCCATCGCGCTCTGATCCTTCAGGTTCTCGATGTCTTCGCTTTTCATTTCTTCGTTCGATAAGGCGCTGGAAACCAGCAGGGCGAGGAGTTTCGATTTGCCCCACAACCCGTTTTTTGCCCAGGCTCGCCTGAGGGTTACATGGATTGGCCGGTCGACCATCGAGGTCGGGATGCCTTCTTCAGCCGATACGCGGATTGCTTCCTTCATTTCATCGCCGGGCTTGATACCGATATCCTGGCCCATTTTTTTCTGGAAGGATGCAAGTACGAGGTTTGCAAGCAGGAGGAATCCCTTGCCTTCCTTGAGCACCTTGACAATGTCGAGTTCCTGCCAGCCCTTTTCGTTGTTGAGCGACTGAAGCCGGCCTTCGTCCAGCTCGATGCACACCCGGTCCGGGTGTTCCGTCCGAATGACGGTCGCTGCTTCTTCGATACTTTCTTTGGAAATATGCGCGGTTCCGACAAGGATAATTTCCCGTCCGTTTGCTTCAATCCGTCTGACTGTCTGCTTCATTCTTTCTCCTGTTGTAGTCGATGCTCTCGATAATTCTGCGTATAAACCCGTCAGATCCCGGATAGTCTGCGGCGCGGATCACGCCGCCTGCCATGTGCGGATGTCCTCCGCCCGTTCCGATTCCTTTCAGTGCTTTATGAAGTACGTATCCCGCATCCAGTTCGTCATCTCGTGTTCGCGCCGAAATCCGAAACGTTTCGCCGCCTGCTGCCAGTACCGCAATGAAGGTGACTTCCTGCAAGCGAAGCAGAAAATCGGCCAGCACGGAAAGAAGTTCCGACGAATACTCCCCGCGAACTTCCGCAAGCAGGACCGTACCCTGGACGGTTACGTCAGAAAATGCGCGTCCGATATCCGCAAGCTGTGCGACGCTGAGCGCGGTGCGCACTACATCTCCGGCCAGCTTGGGGTTTCCCAGGAAGTACAGTGCGCGGTGCGCATCAAGATCCGTCTCGCTTACTTTCCGCGATAAAAAGTCGGTATCGAGCTGAATTCCTGCAAGCAGGGCGGTTGCCGTGGTCCGGTCCGGTTCAAGGCCGCATTCCCGCCAGTACGTCCAGACAATCGACGAGCAGGAGCCGGTGTCGGTCCTGACATCGATAAACGGGCATTTGTTTTTTTTGCGGGATGGGTGGTGATCTATGACGCCGATCAGTTCTCCTGCCACTGTGCGGACAGTGCCGCTTGCTGGGGAGCCATCGACAACAACGGTCTGATATCTGCCGTCGGCGCAGGCCGCGTCGAACGGGACAAAGGGGATTTCGAGCCGTTCGATCATTTCTCCGAGCGAGATGCTCTGAATCATTCCCCCGAAGGTCACCAGACTCAGGTATCCCTTGATTCGGAGCAGGGCGGACAGGCCGCATGCCGCGCCGACTGCGTCATGGTCGGGAAAATCGTGTGTTTGCACGAGTACCGGCGTGTTTCGGTCGAGGACAGATATCAGTGCGTCAAAACGGCCTTCCATCGCTGTCAGCTTTGCTGGCTGTCGCGAACCTGTGGGTCGGCCGCATTGTTCATGTCCCGGATTGCCCATTCGCTCAGGCGGAACTCGAAGAAGGTCGGAGCACGGATGGAAAGCACCTCAAGGTAGTATTTTTGTGCAATGTTCCGGCTCTGGAACAGGTCGTAGTATGTTGCGGAGTAGAACAGCATGCGGTTCCGTTTGTTCACGTCTTTTTCCTTCATAATGCGGTTCAGTACGTCTGCATCGCCGGCAAGATCTACAAAGAGCCGGCACAGGAAGTACTCGGTCGATGTGCGGTTCAGGGTGGTAAGGTATTGCGACATGAACTTTTTCGCCTCATCCTTTTTGTCGTCCTTATACAGGCAAATCGTGGCCATCAGGGCGTACGATATGTTTTTCGGGCTGTAATACAATGCCTGTTTGAACGCTGCCTGGCTGCCGGCCCAGTCTTTTTTTCCCCAGAGCAATATGCCCAAGCTCTCCGCCGCATAAAAATACTGCGGGTACACTCTGCAAATGGTACGGTAATCGTCGATCGCTTCTTCGTAATTCTCCAGGTCGTCGTTGAGTCCCGCGCGGTAAATATAGGCGAGGTAGTGTTCAGGATCGATTTCTATTGCTTTTGTAAATGCATTTCGCGCTTCCTGCTTTTGTGCGGCTGAAATCAGGTAGTTTCCGTAGTCGATCCAATGGCCGTATACGCCATCGTCGAGCGATACTGCCACCGCAATGTCCTTGAGTGCTCCCGGAAGGTCGTCCGATTCGGATTTGATGCGTGCGCGTTCCGCCCAAAGGCTGCTGTAGCCCGGTTCTTTTTCGATGGCCAGGTTGAGCGCGTCGCCAGCTTTTGCCAGTTCGTTTTCCATATAGTAGGTTTTGGCAAGGCCCAGAAGCGCGTCTGTATTGGAAGGATCGGATGCAACAGCCTTTAAAAGCCATTTTTTTGCCTGGGTGTAGTTCTTTTTCCCCAAAAGATCGAGTCCAAGACCGACCATCGCGAGGCTGTGCCCGGGATTGTTCTTCAAAACCTGATTCAGGTATTTCGTCCGGCCGAGCATATCGTTTCGTGCCGTGGCGAGCATTGCCTGGATGTAGGCGATTTCCGGGTTGTTCGGATGCTCCTTTTCAAGGGCGTTCGCAAGTGCCGCGCTCTGTTCTGTTCTTCCCGCCGATATCAGCACCGAAAGCCGGAGCATGCGCATCGAAAGTTCTCCGGCTTCATTCTCCGGAACAGTGTCGAACAGGGCGATCGCCTCGTCGAAGCGGCCGTCGGCAATAAGTGCGGAAAGCTGTTCCCCGAAGGCGATACGCGTAAAAACGGGTTCCGCAGGCGCTGCCGGTTCTGCAACAGCCGGTTCTGCAACAGCCTGTTCTGTCTGGGAAATCGGCTCAACCGGCTCAACCG
>SHOL01000138.1 GCA_004294945.1 Treponema sp. | reverse complement strand
ATCTTGAGCGCATCGACTCCGGCATTTTTCATTTCCCGGACGTAGTCAATCATGCACAGGTCTTTCGAGGAAAAAAGCGCGGTAAAATCGTCTGTTTCGACCACCGGAAAAAATTCTCCGGGCCGTTCGCGCTCTTCAACCAGATATTCGCGTTCGCCGGTTTTCAGCTCATCGGCAAGAAGCCGCCAGTCCCAGCGGCACGAGTGGCTGCAAAAACCCGAATTGGCGCTTCTTCCGGTCAGGTACGCACTCATCAGGCACCGGCCCGAATACGCGATGCACATGGCACCGTGCGCAAAGCACTCTATTTCCAGTTCCGGCGCCGCGTCTTTTATTTCGCGGATTTCCGCGAGTCCCGCTTCCCGGCCAAGCACAACGCGCTTAAAACCGAGATCCCGGTACATTTTCGCCGCCTCCGAGTTTACGCAGTTTGCCTGGGTGCTCAGGTGGAGCGGAATCTGTGGAAATTCCCGCTGGAGAACGCGCACCATACCGATATCCTGGACAATAAAAGCGTCGATCGGGTATTGAGCGAAATAGTCTTTTTCTGCCAGGAAATTCGCGATATCGCGATTATGGAACGAAATGTTCAGCGCACACAGAAGCTTCTTCGGCTTGCCGCGCATGCGGTATTCTTCTTTTAAACGTGCGATTTCGCTGTGTTCTTCACCGTAAAAATTGTCCGCCTTAACGCGGAGGGAAAACTTCTTCAGCCCGATATATGCCGAATCGGCGCCGTATTCCCAGGCATACAGCAGTTTTTCGATGTTTCCCGCGGGTGCGACCAGTTCCATTAAAAATCCGCCTTGCGCACCCAGTGGCCAATACGCTGCACTGCAATGTGCGCTTTGGGCGAAAGAGAATCGATTGCCTGAAAAAGATGCCACATACCCGGCTCAATATCGAGCACCACCGTGTTCCCGGCGCTTTCGGCCCTGGATGTCAGACGCTTTGCATCGTCCAGGAGTATTTCTTCGCTGCCGCATTGAATATACATCGGCAGGAAATTCGAATAATCGGCAAACCAGGGCGAAACCTGGGGGTTCGTAAAATTGGACTGGAACGTATATTGGTGCGCCAGACCCACAAGCATGTCCTTTGTGTGTATCGGATCAGCATTTTTTCGCACTGAAAGGCCGGCATGTTCGCACGTCAAGTCTGTCCAGGGCGAAAGCAGCAGAAGCGCTGCCGGTCTGGGGAGACCGCGCGAAATCAGGTTGTGCGCCAGTGCAAGCGCCAGGTTTGCTCCGGCTCCGTCGCCTGCAAGCAGAATACGGGATGAAGGATACCGCTCACGGATCAGATACTCGTACGCATGATACATATCTTCAAGCGGTGTGGGAAAGGGATGTTCCGGAGCAAGACGGTATTCCGGAACAAGTACGCGCGAAGCCGATTCATGAGCAAGCGATGCGCACAGGCTTCGTGCCGAAAACCGCGATCCCGACACAAATCCGCCGCCGTGAGCATATAAAATTATGCGCTTGTCCGCCGCGATCTCCGGTATCAGAAGGTCGGCTTCAATCGGCCCGACATCGATTTCTTTCCGGTCTATATTATTCGGTAGAATATGGACGCCCAAAAGGGCGTCATAGTTCTGCCTGACGTGTTTTACAGGGTTCCGCGGACCCCACACTGCTTTTTTAAAAAGTTTGCCCGCCTGGCGGAGGGCTTGCGCGTCTGTACGTTCCATAACTACAGCACTATAGCACACCGCCGGCGTGCATGAACAGCTTTGCCGGCGTGCGCCCTACCGGCGTGCGCCCTGCCGGTATCCAAAGGAGCGTCAGCGGAAGCGGATATCCATAATGGTAATATCGTCCGGCAGCATTGCCTCGTGAATCCAGGAATCAATCGCCTTTGTATAGGCTTCCGCGGTATCTGCTTCCGACTTGGTATGCACGCTGGCAATCAGATCACGCGTCTTGTCGTCCTCAAAACGGACTCCGTCGGACGTCACCATGTCCGTCAGTCCGTCTGTATACAGCACAATCCGCAGACCGCTCACGATCGGAACCCGATAGCTGGTCTGCTCTTCCGTTTCAATAATTCCCATGCCGAGCGGCGGCAGATTCGGGTTCAGTGCTTTCCCCACAACCTTATTGTTTTCCCCGGGAACGAAAATATAAATAGTCGTGTGCCCGCAGTTCTGGATCAGAACCTCGTTGCTGGTTAAATCGACATAACAGAGCGCCGCAGTGATGAACATGTCCGACGGCGTAAGATTGTCAATATACTTGTCCATCAGAATCGTCGTCTTTTCGCCAAAACGGTCGCCAAGATCAAAATACTTCAATGCGGTAAAAAAAGAACCGATTGCCATGGTCGAAAGCGAGGCCGCAACATTCTTTCCGGAAACGTCGAAGCATCCGATAATATGCCGGTTCTGGCCCTCAACGTCGAATTCCTTAAAAAAATCGCCGCCGACTTCGTTGGCCATGCGGTTCCAGGTGATAATGGAGTAGCGCGGATGTTTTTTGCTCACATCGCGCGCAAGCAGATTCTGCTGAACGATACGGGCTTTTTCCATATCCCGGTTCCGCAGTTCGGTAACTCGCGTAAGCATTTCGCGCAAACCCACAATGCCAAAAAAACTCTTGCGATAAAACACCGCAAAAAAACGCGCCCCTTTTTCGGTATTGAGTTCAGTCACCTTCGTAATATTTTTTTCTATATAGTCGTCCGCGCGAAGCGTCAAAAGCGGCGACGTGATATAGGCATCGAGGTCTTTTTGCCAGAATCGCCCCCAAGCCGATTCAGTCATTTTTTCAACCTGGGAGCGGTCCAGAATACCAATCATTACCCCGTTGCGTTCTATGGGAATTGCAGCATGAGCAGGATTTTTCTTAAAGTAATCCATCACGAATTCAAGGGAAGTGCTCGCATCGATCGGGTCGACCTGGATAGTGATGGAGCCGATTTGCCGGTACGCAAATTCTTCCTGGAGGTTCGGTTTATCTTCAAAACTTTCTATGGTAATCATAGCATCCAGTATCGTATCGATTACCGAATGCGTCAATGAATTTTTAATTCTGATGCCTGTCGATCCCGGCGGAGCGAAAGCAGCCGATCGCCTGAAAAAAACATCCGTTTTTCAGGCGATCGGCTTAATAGACAGAAAGAAAGTATATACCAAGCAGCACGACGATCCGAGCCGCATCCTCCGCATCGGTGTCTGACTTCACGGACGGCTCGACAGTGCCTGCCGGTGCAACCGCCCGGCTTTTGCCGGTAAGCATCACTGCCGATTCGCGCACAATGCGCGAGAATACGCCGAGCTTCTGGTCAATTCTGCAAAGAACTTCGGGCTGGGCGTATTCGCCGAAGAGATCATCGAAAAGCCGCGCGCAGAAGGAGTCGAGCAGGGCGAGCGCATCCCGGTTCCGGTCTTCTTCGAGCGCCTTTCGAAGGGATACCAGTTCGTCGATTTTGCTGCGGTTTTTTTTTCCGGTCCTTGCGCAGCCGCACTTCAAGCATGTTTGCCTCAAACCGGTCAAAGAGCTTTTGATGGCGTTTTTGAAGCACCGGCCCCGAGCCGGTAACATACTGGTAGAATTCGTCCGGTTTTCCCAACAGATTCGCAAGCGATATCGCAAACTGCCGGCGGGCGGTTTTGGTTCGGGCGGCCAGCAGGTTGGGGAAAATATCTCCCGCAGCTTCGAAAATACCCAGCCGTGCAGCCGCCGATGAGGTCACCTGCTTGAGCCGCTCGCTCCGGTTTTCCCGAAGAAAAGCGAGCACATGCCCAATAGATTCTTCGTCTCCGATATCGGCAAGCGCCTCGACGCAGGCTTTCTGAAGCTCTTCGTTCGGTTCCCACAGGCAGCCCACCAGTGCGCCGACCGCGCGGCGGTCTCCGAGTTTCCCCAGGGCGCGCGCGGCGGAAATCCTGATGTCGGAATCCGGATCCAGCAGCCGCAGGATAAGCGCTTCGGCGGAATGAGGCGACGGGATGCGGCCGAGCGCGCGGGCGGCTTCTTCCTGGACGGCGGTGTCCGGATCATCGAGCTTTTCGATAATGTCGCGGATAGCGAGTTCGGCTGACTTTCCGTCGAAGGTACGCAGAATATCGGTTTTGGTTTCGGCAGAACCGGAGCGTCCGAGCGAATCAAGGTTTTGGAACGTCCGGATGATTTGCGGATTCGTAATCTGGCTGATTACAAAGCCGAAGGGCTTTTCCGAACCTTCATTGACGCGGCTTACCAGGAAGGCGCACAGTACGCATAACACAATCGAGGCGAGCTGGATGACGTGAAAATTGGCGAAGGTAACCGGCCCGAGGACAACCGAGAATCCCGCGAGGGCGTCCGACAAAAGTCCCCCGACAAGCGAACCGGGCGCGGAAACGAGACCGACGATTGCGAGATACCAAGCGACATAGGCTACCCGGTTTTTTTCCGGGGCGAGCGAAAGCATCATCTGGTTCGAACCTTCCCAGAAAGCTGGAGACAGAATACCCGAAACCACGGCGATCAGCGGTAAAATGATAAAGTAGTTTCCGGGCGTCAGCACGAGGTAACCGGTCCATCCGATAACAAGGAGCGTACCGGCAATGACGACGGGCTTTCGGCCCCAGCGATCCATGATGGTTCCCCAGAACGGGGCGCACAGCACCCACAAAAACTGCGAAAGCATCTGCATAATGCCGAGCCAGGTGTTCGGCGCCCCGATCCTGTCCGGATTGACAATCCAGGGCGACTGGAAGGGTCCAACGAGGTTCATCGAAAAAATGGCGAACCCGATTGCTGCGGCGAAACCCACAAACGAACGGTTATGCAGCGGTTCGAACATCGTAGATGCGTCAAATATGGGCTTTGAATCGGGAAGCGGTTCGGGCGTGACTATCTGACTTACAATATCCAGAAGACCTGCGACAGCACCTACTGAGCAGATGACCCCGTACACGGTGAGAGCTGAACTCCGGGGGAAGATGTCCAGAAGGGTGCTGGCAATAAAAAACCAGATAATATTGACGATCTGGATAACGGACGAGCGGCGCATAAAAAAGCTGCCGCGCATGGATTCCGGAAAGATGTCGGCAACCCAGCCCCACCAGCAGGCGCTCGTGGCGTTCGCAAAGGCCCAGGAAAGACCCATCGCGACGATGATGATGACGATACCGCGCTGCGAATCGCCTCCGCGCGCGACATAAAAGGCGATAAAGGCAATGATTGCCGTGAGCGCACGGTGTACCACATGGCCGATCATGAAAATCGGTTTTTTCCGGCCGATCCAGCCGTAGAGGAAGATGCCGAGAATCTGGAAGATGCCCATAAACTGGATTATGGTCACAAGGAGCCCGAGCTGGGCTGCGCTCGCGCCGAGGTAGTTCTGGAAGAATACGTTGAAAAGCGGCTGAATCGAGCAGACCAGCTGCCAGACAACCGACGAGGCGCCCGAAAAGATGCTGATCCGCATTGCCCGCACCAGCTGGGTTTGCGTCAATTGTTTCTGCATACAACAAATATTCTAACAAACCGGTGCGGGAAAAGAAAGGGGGAGCCGCCGGCTACAGGTCTATTCTGACGCCGAAGCCCAGGGATTGTCCGTCAGAGAGCGGAAAAAATGATACTGCGGGATCCGCTCCGGAATTCAGCGCCGAATCGAGGGCTGAATTCCAGGATGCTGCGTACGTCCAGGGCCGCACCAGAGAGAAGATGCCGCTTGCAAGGAAGAAGCCGCAGCCGGCCAAAAGAAACGGGATGTTCCGGTTCATGCGCCGGTTCATTTCGTCCGAGTAGGCGAGGTATTCTTCGGTATCTGAAGGGTCGGGCCCATTCGAAAACTGGAATATCGGCTGGAAACCGTATACGAAGAATGCGGTTCCGGCGACGTCCAACAGCAGCACCGTCGTGAATCCCGTGATGTCTCCCTGCAAGGCGGAGCCGACTCCGAAGCCGACGAACCAGTTGGCGAGGAAGGGGATAACGGCGTCTTTTTTATGGGCCGTATACAGAGTGTTTTTCTGGGCAGGGCTCAAAAAGCGAGCTGTCTCGGTTAGTTCGTGCCAGTTGCCGAACAGATCTTCTTCTATCAGCCGGTTCGCATCAAAGTAGACGTTGACCGGCTCTTCGGCGAAAACTGATGCTCCGATTGCTGCAATGCATACCAGCGCAAGCAATTTTTTCATTGCGGTGCTCCTGTTTTCCTGGATCGCGCCAGCTGGCGCACGGCTTCCAGCGGTATCGTTATTTCCGGCATCCCCGAAGAATACGGGGCAACCTGATACTGCGCAAACCTGAAGATAAGGGTGTCGCCTTTAAGCGTAAAAATCCTGAAATTGGCTGCTGCGGGCAGTGTGCCTTCTTCAAGCCAGTCTGCGTCCGGAGAAGCGCCCGAAGTACGTTTCAGTTCCGCTGCAAGCAGGGGGCGTGCCGTTTCGGACAAAGCGCGGAGCCATTCGTTCCAGCCGGCCCAGTCGCTTTCCGCACGAGCATTAGGCTCCGCGTGAGTTTTGGGTTCCGCTGCGACGCCGCCTTGCGAGGTTTTCCACAGGTCCGAAAGGAGAATTTCGGTGCCGGACGGGATGTCAACGTTGATGGGAACGAGTGTCGTGGAGCCGTGGGCTCCGCCGGTGTATGCGTAGATTTCAAGGAGGGCGCTGAACCGCTGCGGCGT
>SHOL01000007.1:26988-35192 GCA_004294945.1 Treponema sp. | reverse complement strand
CCCGATTCGCTTTTAAAAAACTTCTGTGCATACATTACCGACACAGCGTCCGAAGACTCGCATATTATTGCGGCGAACGAAGGTTCGGCCGTCGGTCTTGCCGCAGGATACCATCTTGCTACAGGAAAGACTCCGCTGGTATATATGCAGAACTCCGGCCTGGGTAATGCGGTAAATCCGCTGTTGTCGCTCATCGATCCCGATGTATACTCCATTCCGCTTGTGCTTGTGATCGGCTGGCGCGGAGAACCCGGCATCCATGACGAACCGCAGCATAAAAAGCAGGGAAAGGCCACCCTGCCCCTCCTCGATGCAATGGGCATCCCGTACGCCATTCTGACCGACAATCCCGACGAGCTCGAATCTCAGGTGGAACGCGCCTTTGCCTCTATTTCTGCAAGCGCACTGCCGTATGCGTTTGTGGTGCGGAAAGATACCTTTGCTCCCTATACGCTGGTAAAAAATGACAAAGTCGACGCGGAGCTTTTCCGCGAAGAGGCAATAGAAATCGTCATGAAGGCGGCCGGCGAGCGCGAGATGTTCGTATCGACCACCGGTATGGCTTCACGCGAGCTCTACGAGCTGCGCGAAAAGAACGGCATGGGGCACGAGAAGGATTTTCTGACAGTCGGCTCCATGGGCCATGCTTCCCAAATTGCTTTATCGATTGCGCTGAACAAGCCGGAACGGCAGGTGACTTGCGTAGACGGCGACGGTGCATTTCTGATGCACATGGGTGCACTGGCTACGATCGGTACCCGCAAGCCGCGCAACTTCCGGCATATTGTACTCAACAACGGCGCCCACGATTCTGTAGGCGGACAGCCGACCGTTGCGCTTGGCATCGACATCCCTTCTATCGCTCGCGCCGCAGGGTACGCATCCTGCCGGACAGTGTCGTCCAAATCTGAACTGCAGGAAGCGCTTGCAGAAAGGTTGAACGGCCCGGTGCTGATCGAGGTTCGGACAAAAAAGGGAGCCCGGAAAGATCTTGGCAGGCCGAAAGAGTCTCCGGCAGAAAACAAGAATGCGTTTATGGAGTTCATCAAATGATACGACAGGCAGTCATAATGGCCGGCGGGCTCGGATCCCGGCTCAAGGGCAGAACGGAAGCAATGCCAAAAGGGTTTATCGAAATTGGCGGAAAGGCGATCGTCGAATGGTCGGTACAGAAGCTTTTTGCGGCGGGAGTCGAGGAAATAATTATTGGGACCGGGCATTGCAGCGAATGGTATGAACGGCTTGCAGAAAAGTACCAGTGCATCAAGCTCGCCCGCAACGACCGTTATGCCGAAACGGGGAGTATGGGCACACTCGCCTGCTGCGCCCCGCTGGTTCATGGAGATTTTCTCCTGCTTGAATCCGATCTGATTTACGATTCCATCGGTTTGTCCGTACTTGTCAACTCAGTTGAAACAAACGTTATTTTGGCCTCCGGTCCCACGAAATCAGGCGATGAAGTATACCTTCAGACCGATGACAACGGCTATTTGGTTCGCCATTCAAAAAATAGCTCAACGCTTACGCGCATAGACGGTGAACTCGTCGGCATTACGAAGCTTGCAAAAAAAACGCTCGATTCCATGGTTGCCTATTGCCTGGACCATCAGAAAGATCAGCCGAAAATGGAATACGAAACTGCGATGTCCGCAGTGAGTTCCGCCTCGCCGGACGCCGCTTCGAAAATTCATGTCGAAAAAATAGAGCATTACGCCTGGCGGGAAATCGACGACGAAAGCCATCTTGAAATGGCTTCCTCAACCGTCTACCCGCTCATCGTTGAAAACGAAAAAGTCCGTTCGGTCAGGCGCGAGGTGCTCCTGAATCCCGGTCCTGCAACCACCACCGACAGCGTCAAGATGGCGCAGGTGTGCGCAGATATCTGCCCGCGCGAAAAAGAATTCGGCCAGGTAATGGAATGGGTCGCTTCTGAACTTTCGCTGATGGCCGGTGCACCCGGCAGAATAGAAACTGTCCTGTTCGGCGGTTCGGGAACTGCAGCCGACGAGGTGATGATCTCTTCCTGTATTCCCGACGGTGCAAAGCTTTTGATCGTCGACAACGGCGCATACGGCGCTCGGTTTGCGAAAATCGCGTCCGTGTATAAACTCGATTTTGAAGTGCATTCTTCAAGCGGCTACCTCCCGCTCGACGTTGCTGCAGTGCAAAAAAAACTGATCGACGGCGCGTTTACACATTTTGCCATTGTGTATCACGAAACGACCACCGGCCTGCTCAATCCGGTTCCCGAACTGTGCCGTTTCTGCCATGCGCATGGAATCACCACCATCGTTGACGCGGTCAGCGCTTTTGCAGCGATTACGATAGATATGGACCGCGACTGCATCGATTTTATGGCGTCAACTTCCAACAAGAATATTCAGGGCATGGCAGGGGTCGCCTTTGTATTCTGCCGGAAGGAAGCCCTGGAAAAAACGCGCCTCTATCCCATGCGTAACTACTATCTTAACCTGTGGGACCAGTACGAATACTTCCGCAAAACGAAGCAGACCCGCTTTACCCCTCCGGTACAGGCGCTGTACGCGCTCCGGCAGGCGATCATAGAAACCAAAATCGAAACGATTGAAGGCCGGTACGAACGGTACACAGCCTGCTGGAAAGAACTGGTGCAGACAGTCAAGAAACTGGGACTCGAAATGCTCGTTCCCGAAGCGCATCAGTCTCATCTGATTACGGCAATCGTCGAACCGTCGACACCGTCGTATTCCTTTGATGCCCTGCACGATCTCGCGCGCAAGCACCAGTTCACCATTTATCCGGGAAAGCTTTCGGACGCGAACACGTTCCGCATCGCGAATATCGGCGACATCAAGCCGGCAGAAATGAAACGGTTCTGCGGAGTGCTTGAACAGTACCTGCACAGTATCCGCTGATGGCAAAACCGGAACACCCCATGCGTGTTGCGATCATCGTCAATTCGTTTCCGGAAATCTCGGAAAAATTTCTATTGAATGCAGCCATCGGGCTCATGAATGCAGGTGTCGACGTTACGGTCTTCGCAGCCCATCGGTCTCAGGATGCGCTGGCTCATCCCGAATATACAGCAAGCGGCCTTGATGCGCGTACCGTGTATCTGAACATCCCCCGTTCTATGAAACAGCGGCTGTTACAGGCTCCCGGAAAATTCTTTTCGCTGTTCGCTCAAAATGCCGGTGCGGCTCTGCGCGCGCTGGACATCGGAAGATACCGCGTATTTGCAAAAAATCTGAAGCTGCTCTGGTTCGGTTCTGCTTTCACCGGCAGATATTTCGATGTGGTCCACTGCCATTTCGGCATGAACGGACTCGCCGGCGCATATCTCAAGGCGTGTAGATTCTGCGGGTCGTTTCTGACAACCTTTCATGGCTCCGACATCAACACCTATCCGTCGCGACATGGAGCAGACGTGTATCGCGAAGTGTACCGGACTGCAAATCTTGTAACCGTGAATACTGCATTTACCGGCGGCAAGGTTGCGGCGAACGGATGCTCTTCGGCTCTTATCAGGATTCATCCGGTCGGGCTGATTCCCGCCGATTACGCCGCGGTTGATCGAACCAATGTCCGTCCGCATTCGATTCTTACGGTAGGACGCCTTGTAGAAAAAAAGGGCCACGAATTTCTGCTCCGCGCAATGCCTTCTATTTTGGAACAATTTCCCGATACCGTCTGGCATATTGCCGGCGACGGCCATCTCCGCGAACCGCTTGAACGTCTGTCGCGCGAACTAGGCATTGAAGGCTCCGTGCGCTTTGAAGGGCTCTGCGATGCCGACAAAGTTCGATCGCTGTATTCGCAGTCGGCTGTCTTTGTACTCCCCAGTGTTACAGCACCCGACGGCGACATGGAAGGTCAGGGGCTCGTGCTGCAGGAGGCGCAGTGTTGCGGCATTCCGGTGGTGTCGACCCTTCACAACGGAATTCCCGACGGTGTTCTGGACGGTGTTTCCGGTTTTCTTGTTCCGGAAAAGGATTCCCCAGCGCTCGCCAAAAAAATCCTGTACCTGTTTACTCACGAAGCCGATGCGCGGAAAATGGGCGCCGAGGGCCGGAAGTTTGTCTGTTCCCGCTACGATACGGCAATTCTTGCAGCGGAAATGAAAACATGGTATCAAGAACTTACGGACCGAAGCAGTACATCCTGAAGCAGGGGCGACAGTCCCGCGCGCCAGGCTGGGCGCAGACACGGCTTCCCGAACTTCGATTCTCGATATGCGCAACACACAGTTGATTCGGCTGAAAGCCCGGCACACCCTGCGGTGTGCCGGGCTTTTTTTTATTCTTTACCGCCGATGCGTTTCCATAAATCGACCAGTTTTTTTGCGCTTTCGCTCCAGTCGTACCGGGTAATTTGCCTGTATCCTCTTTGCACAAGTTTGTCGCGAAAACAGTCGTTTTTCAGCACTTTTGCAATAGCTTCCGCGCATTCGCCGTAATCCCGGGGATCCTTTAAAAGCACAGCGGCGTCTCCGACAACTTCCGGTATGGCGAATATCGAGCTGGTGATTACCGGACATCCGCACGCCATTGCTTCAATATTCGGCATGCCGAAACCTTCGGCAAACGAAGGAAACAAAAAGACCGACGCGCGGTTCAAAAGTCTGACGGCTGTCTCCGTATCGATAAAGCCCGGGGCGACATACCGGTCCGCTATGCCTGCCTGTGCGGCAGCCGCACGAACTTCGTCGGAATCCCACCCCTTTCCGGCGCATACCAGAACGCAGTCATCTCCTGTTCTCCTGACATACTCTGCAAAGCCGTTTAAAATGCAGGCGGGATTTTTCCGCTTGGAATACCGGCTGATGTGGAGCACGAAAGGAGTATCGGGAACGGGCGGATCGTTCAGTCCAGGACAGGTATCTTCAAGTGTTCGGTAATCGCCGGAAAGCGCGTTGTAGGTCACCACAATCTTGTCAGCCGGTACCCGGTATACCTTGGCAAAATAGTGTTTGGACGTTTCCGACACTGTCGCTATGCCGTCCATAGCGCGCATGTACACCGGCTGTATTTTGGTCTCGTGAATGCGCTGCACAAGCGAATATCCTTCCGGAAACAAAACTTCCTCGATACCGTGTACGGTTGCAGTTTTTTTTGCCGCAACGCCCCAGACGGGGGCATGCACCGAAAGCGGAGCGTAGTGGATAATATCGAAGCCCTGCCGAGCGACCACTCTGCTTGCCGCAAACGGATTGCGCGGAATTATCAGTTCGGGGGCGCGCTGATACACGGGGTTTTCGCTTTTTGTATAATGGACCAGCGTCAGATTAAGTGCAGGATCGTCAAGATCCAGAATATGTTTGACCATCTCGTCCAGGTGGTGTCCCGATCCGCTGGTCCAGTTGTCGAGCGGCTTGCTCATGATGGCTATTCGAAGCTGTTTGTCTGTACGAGGCATGACAAAAAGTATATAATAGCTTCATTCTATGTTCAATATTACCGTACTGACGCTCACCGACCGCATTGCCTGTTTTTACTCGCTTTCTCCCTTTTTGCGGAATACGGATACCCGGTACCGTTTCCGGTATACCGACGATCCCCGGTGGTGCCTTGCCCATGACCGGAACGAAATACTGATCATGATGCGGCAGTTTATCAAGCCGGATACAGTAGATACTGTCCTGCTCGAACAACTGCGCGCCAAGTACAAAATAATAGCCTTTTTCCACGATGACGCAGGCGGGGGCATCCCGCGGCTGGAAGTGCTTCCGTTTGTTGATCATTTTTATACCAAGGCGATTTTCCGCGACAGAAGCCTCTATAGCCGGCAACTGTACGGAAAGGAACTGTACTCCGACTATTATCATACAACGTACGGAGTGATTGATCCGGATGCCCGACCGCGGACAGTCTGTTCCGATCCGGCGGAAGTGGCCAAAATTAAGCTTTCCTGG
The DNA here is from genome assembly GCA_004294945.1 of Treponema sp. GTDB lineage: Bacteria > Spirochaetota > Spirochaetia > Treponematales > Treponemataceae > Teretinema. The sequence continues at coordinate 29,302 of SHOL01000007.1, read as the reverse complement.
AATATCGGGCTGGGCAATTATCCCAGAAACCAGATGCGCCAGCGTGCGGGAGTTGTCGTTTCGCGTCTTGCAGGAGTTGCTGCAGCGCGATGTTTCTATTCCGCGTTGAGATTCGATCCCGAAGCCGCAGCAGCGCGAAACAAGGGTTTGTACCCCGTACATGCGAGGTTCGGTCTCATTTCCCGTCCGTCGATAAACTGGCAAAGAAAAATGATTCTGGACAGGATTTTAGCCAATACGTCATTTCTTACGGGTATGGTTCCGCAAGGACAATTCAACCGTGAAACGGCACATTCGAAGATTGTGTTGAGCCCGTTTGGCTGGGGCGAACTCTGTCTGCGCGATTTTGAAGCGATTTATGCAGGTTCGCTTCTTTTGAAGCCCGATATGTCTCATCTGGAAACCTGGCCGGATATTTTTATTCCGGAGGAAACGTATGTGCCGTTCGACTGGGATGCTTCGGATCTTGAGCAAAAAGCTTCGTTCTATCTGGAAAACCATGACGCCCGGCTGAAGATTGTCAGGGCGGCAGGCGCAAAATACCGGGCGGATCTTGATTCGGCACAGGACCGGTTTTCGGCGATCATGAAGGAGATAACGCAATGAAATACGCATATCGGGATGTTCTTGGTTCGCTTACCCGGGAAAAGAAAAAGGGGGACGGAACACTGACCCGTTTTGTGTTCAGGCCTCTTTCATATCCGGTTTCCTGGCTCTTTCTGGCTGCCGGCTGGACTCCCAATGCTGTAACCGCGCTGGGTGGGGTCTGCTGCGCGCTTGCCTTTCTGTTTGCACTGACACCTGTCTATTTCTTGCATGTTGCCGCGGTGGTATTGTTTCTGGTATTTGCAGTTCTTGATTGCGCCGACGGCAATATGGCCCGCACGGTCGGGAAAAAAACAGTGTATGGCGGGTGGGCTGACGCAATCGGGGGATACTTCGCCTACGCTACGCAGATAGCGGCTCTCGGTTTTTCCTGCTGGTACTTCCCCTCCTCTTTTTTGCCCGGATCTGTGCGGGGCGCGCTCCCCTGGGGAGACGTCACATGGCTCATTGTCGCAGGCATCGCTTCATGTTCAAATATCCTGATGCGGTTGTTTTTTCATTCAAAGAAGAACGCGGAATATGCGGCAGGTATTATGCCGAAGCCCGGAAAGGAAAAACGATTCAGCGAAGAAATCGGAATCACCGGGTATTTGCCGGTTCTCTATCTGGCAGGTCTTCTGGCCGGTTTTCTGCCTGTGGTTCTGGTTGGGTATGCGGCAGTGTATACCGGCGGATTTTTGTTTACTACGCTCAGACAGACGGTTCATATTGTTGGAGCCGAGACGCATGAGTGATGCACCGAAAAAACTGGTTATATCTGCAAATACCGCATGGAATCTTTTGTCCAGAACACGGCTACTTTCGGCGTTGAAGAACGATGGCTGGGAGGTCACCGCCTGCGCAGCTCCCGACGAACATGCGATGCGCATTACGGAGTCTACAGGTATTCCGTTTATCGCCTTGCCGATGAAAAGCGACAGTACGAATGTCTTTCAGGACTTTTTGCTGTTTATGCGGTATCTGGGCTTGTATTCCCGAATCAAACCGCAGGCGGTGCTGCATATTAATAACAAGCCCAATATTTGGGGTACTCTGGCAGCTAATCTTTTGGGTATACCGTCCATCAGCAATATAACCGGTTTGGGAGTAGTAGCCGAAAAAAAAGGCGTCATAAAAAAGCTGGTGTATGAGCTGTACAAGGTGGCGTTCAGATCCGGAAAAGCGTGGGTTTTTTTCCAGAATTCCGATGATTCGTTGTTTTTCCGGGAAAACGGGCTTGTCGCGCATATGTCTCGCACCCGGTTGCTGCCCGGTTCGGGAGTTGATCTGGCCAAATATGCCAAAAACGATGCGTATTGCTACAAGGACAGCGGTGTTCCCCCTGTTTTTCTGTTCAGCGGCCGGCTGCTGATAACCAAGGGGATACGGGTGTACATTCAGGCAGCGCAACGTGTTGTACACTTGTACCCGGGAACACGTTTTATTATAATTGGCGAGCTCGAGAAAGATAATCCCGTATTTATACCGGACAGCGAACTTTCCCGGGCTGTAACTTCCGGTCTTGTGGAGTATTGTGGTAAGGTACAGGATGTGCGCTCATATCTTGAGGAAGCAGATTGCGTTGTGCTTCCTTCATGGTATCGCGAAGGCGTTCCGCGGGCATTGCTCGAAGCTGCCGCCTGCGGTAAGCCGCTGATTGCTGCAGACAGTCCGGGAACCAGAGAACCAGTGGAACACGGTTTAAACGGATACCGGGTGATTCCGGAGG
>SHOL01000007.1:0-26978 GCA_004294945.1 Treponema sp. | reverse complement strand
ATGCTGCACTTTATTACGCTGACAGACAAACAAAAAAAGGCCATGGGATGCGAATCTCGTTGTCTTGCAGAAAAAAGGTTCAGCGATTCGCTTGTACTGGAAGCGTATCTGGAAACCTTGGCAACATTCGGGGGATCAACATGACTATTACAGAGTATTTACCCTGGTTCAAATCCCGGTATCGAAGGACAAGCTCTTTTTTGACAGCCTGCGCCTTTATTGTGTCCGATTTGTTTGCAATTATGCTCTGCATTGGAGCGGGCTTCTTTGTTGTCAACGCGGTAGATATTCATCTGATCAATTTTAAGTCGTTCGTAAACTATTGGACGTATCTCCCCTTTTTCTTTCTGATGTACAATATATTCAAGCTGTATCCCGGCATTTTGCTGGTTCCCAGCGAGCAGCTCAGGAGTTTTTTCCTTGCGAACGCCTTTATGTTCGGCGGCATTGCCCTCTCTATTGTTGTAGAGACAGAAGGGCGGAGCTATATAGCGATTGCGTTTATTGTAGCTTTCTTTTTTTCTGTTTTTGTGCTGCCGCTGAGCAGAGTTTTTACCCGGAACTATATTTTTTCCCGGCAGCGATGGTGGGGAATTCCGGCTGTAGTCTATGGCGATTGCCGAACCATTCAAAAAATTATTGATAATCTTGTGGATAATACCAGAACCGGATATATTCCGGTTGCTATTGTCGACGTGCACAATACCGATATGGACTATTACCGCAATATTCCGATCCTGCATTCGATAGAGGAAAGCAAGCAGCTCAATTCGGTTTTGCATATCAAGATGGCTATTATTGTACCCGATGCCGAACCGAATCTTCAGTACCAGCGGTTGCTACTGACGACCTTATCCAACTTCCGGTACAATATCATAATTCCTAAAATGAGTTTTATGAATACCGTGTCGATGCACATACGCGATGTCAACGGTGTTCTTGCATTTGCGACTACGCATAATCTGACAAAGTTCTATAATCTGGCCGCCAAGCGCGCGCTCGATCTGATGCTGCTTTTGCTCGGTTCGATATTTGTGATTCCCTTGATGCTGATAATTTCCCTGCTGATCAAGATGTCGTCTCCCGGCCCGGTTTTCTATGGCCACGAACGAATCGGAAAAAACGGTAAAAAGATCAGGGTCTGGAAATTCCGTTCGATGGTCATTAATGCAGATAAAAAATTGGCAGATATCCTTGCTTCCGACCCTGCGCTGCGGAAAGAATGGGAACAATCCCATAAACTGAGGAAAGATCCACGTATTACTCCCATCGGCAGATTTTTGCGGAAGACCAGCCTGGATGAGCTTCCGCAACTTTTTAACATTCTGGTGAACGATATGAGCTTCATCGGTCCGAGGCCGGTTACTGCCGGCGAAATCGTAAAGTATGGTGATAATTTTGACTACATTTTTTCGGTAAAACCGGGACTTTCCGGAATGTGGCAGGTTTCAGGTCGATCCGATACAGATTATGCTGAACGCGTTACCTTCGATTCGTACTATATCCAGAACTGGACATTATGGCTCGACATTTGGCTCGTGATGCGGACAATAGGCGTTGTCCTGACCGGAAAAGGCGCTCGATGATGAAGTTCTTCAGTCGTTGTGCCTTGATAGGTATGTTCCTGTGTGCTGTTCTTCCTGCTGCAGGCGATTCGAGGCTTGGCGCGGACAAGGCGGTACCGCATATATTCGCTTTTTTTGATACCCTGCCTCTGGTTCCCGGTACCGTCTACAGTCTGAATGAATCCGAAACCGAAAAGCTGATTAGTCTTGCTGCGGACATTCATATCAACGTGTTCGAGGTAATCGACTGCGCTTTTAGGTATCTGAATCCGGTGCAGTGCAGAGTTTCTATTGACGGAGAATTGCTTCGGAAACTGGAATCCAGATTCAATCTGGGCGGGTCCAGGGTTCTGGCGATTCTTGCGGTCGAAAAGATACGGTATTTTGAAACCGGGGCTGTCCTGAATAAGAATCAGAACGATCTGGACATCTTTCTTTCAGAACCGGCGGAAACCTATATAGAAATCGGGACTGCAAAATACGATACGCATTTTGGGTTCAGGAAAATGTCGCCGTTGCAATTTGAGGATGCATTCGGGATTACGGTAAAGAAGTTGCTGTTTTCCGCACCGTTTACCAGACTAAAACTCTTTGCACCCGGAAAGGGTGAAATCTATGTAAAAGGCGTTCCGCGTCCCAAACGCTGGAACCTCGATGTTATAACGTATATAGACTGATTGTGGAGCGCATTTTGACAAAAAAACTATGTATACTGTCCTGCATGGCAGTCGTATGTTCCTTTCTGATTTCCGCACAGGAAGTGGCTGGATATCAGATTACGGATGTGTCATATCAGATAGATGGCATCACCAGGGAGTATCCGCTGCGACAGGCTGTCCCTGTAGATACAAATACAATTTTCCAGGATATGGCAGATCTGACCGAGTATATCGGAGATCTGATAAAGAGGCTCGAAAACCAGCGCGTTCTGGAATCAGTAGAAATTGTTACAGATTTCGGAGTACCCGGGTCAGATTTTTTGGTTCCGGTTTTACTCACCATTAAAACAGTCGATACCTGGAACATCATTGGACTTCCATATCCCAAATATGATTCTAACGACGGATTCCAGTTCAAGTTAAAGCTGAAGGACTATAACTTTCTTGGTTCGATGCATGTGATGAATGCCGACGTAATCTACGAGCTGGATACACAAGGAGAATCACAGTTTGCGACAAATTTTGATTTTTCAATCCCCTTTTCTGTTGCCGGTTACGACATGAATCTAAAAAATGATTTTAATATGACAATCCCCATCGGCGAGGTACCCGAGTACACTTTTAAGATGGGCACCGACATCTCTATTCCGTTTTCAATTGCGTCGCTCGTTATTGGTTTGGATGAATCCTTGCATATCAACGACAGAAATTCGACAGAAATGTACTCCGATGATCCTGTTTATTTTGCGACAACCTTCCAGGGCTATATGCCTTTTGTGGTATACACGTTTGATTTTTTTGGCGATCTGATCTGGTCTCCGTATGCTTCGGTCACAATGAATCTTGATCCCGACGGAATAGATCATCCCGATCTGCGAGGGCCTGCCTACAGCTGGGGTCATTCCGTTTCAGTGGGGCGCGTCGACTGGTACGGTAATTTCAGACGGGGATTTTCATTCGATGTCGGCAACAGCTGGTCCTGGAACGGATATACCCGTGATCCTGTTGGCACTACGATAGACACAACAATTAAAGCGTATTACAGCGCTTACGATTTCTTCGGCGTATCGTCGAGAATCAAGGGATTTTATAATTTCAGAGAGGCGGTATCCGAAGACCGGGGATCTGTGTTGCGAGGGATTCTCGACGACCGTATAGAAACAGATACTGCAGTGTCGTTCAATATCGATTTTCCGGTAAAAATAATGCATGTGAATTTTCCGGAAATTACCGGCGTCAAATGGACCCGATTTGTCAGTTTCGACATGCATGCGTCTCCATTCCTGGATATTTCTCTGGTTCACGATCAAAAAACCGGCAGATATTTTAATCCAAAAGATGGGTGGTACGCTGCAGGTCTTGAAGTAATTGTTTTTCCCATGAAAATGCGCAGCATCTACGGGCGTATCAGTCTTGGCTTCGATATTGCCGAACTAATCTCCAATGATTTTAATTTTAGTGCGCGCGCAGTCCGGGACGGAGACGATATCAAAGAGCTGTTTATCGGTATCGGGCTGGAATACTAATCGCAGTTCAGGTATACAGGTACTCTATTCCGGTGTGATCGGCTATGATTTCAAAGAACCGTTCCGGTACGAACGGTTTGCTCATAAAGCCGCTTACTCCAGCCTCTAAAGCCTGTTCCTTGACTTTATCGGCTATGCTTGCAGTAAGCGCAATAACCGGAATGGACGGAGCAATCTCCTTAATTTCCCTGGTGGCTTCAAAGCCGTCTTTTTCCGGCATTATCAGGTCCATAAACACAATATCCGGTTGAAAGCTCTTGTATTTTTCAACTGCTTCGTTGCCGTCTGAAGCAATGCATACAGAAAAACCGGCCGGCGCAAGAAAGATTTCGAGCATTGCCAGATTGATATCTACGTCGTCAACGAGCAGCACCTTGCAGGGCTTGCTGATACCGGTTATAGAAGCATAATCGCTAACTGTAATCTTGTTCGTCTTTTCTGCCAGAATTGGTGTCGCCTTGAGGGTTATTCTGAAGTGCGAACCATTGTCGGGCGAAGACCGCACCAGAACTGCATCGCCGCCAAGCATTCGCGAAAAAATCCTGGCGACAGCAAGCCCCAATCCGGTTCCTGATAATTGTTCTACAGGCATGGTCGAATACGGTATGGAATTGAAGATATCGTTTTGATCCGTTGTGTCCATTCCGATTCCAGTATCTTCTATATCTATAGTCAAGAGACTGTTGTAAGATACCGTTACTGTTGCACCGCCCTTCCGGGTAAATTTGAACGAATTTGCCAGAATATTGGACAGAATGTGGTTTACCTTGTCTGTATCTGTTTCAATGGATTCCGGTATGTCTCCCTTAAATTCCAGTTCCAGCGAAAGCATTTTATTGGCATACAATTCCTTCCAGGCCGACAAATTTTCCTGAAAAAGTTTTCTGGTATTTGTACGGGAAAGAACCGGTGTTGTCTGACCAGATTCATATTTTGTCAGTTCGAAAATATTGTTCAGCAAGTGCAGCAGGGTGTTTTCATTTTCTATAATAGTAGCAACATATTCCTTTGCGACCGGAGAAAGATTGTCAAGTCCGTGTAATAATTGCGCGTAACCAAGAACCGTATTTAGCGGCGTTTTGAGTTCATGCCCCATCCTGATAAGGAACTGGTTCTTTTCCCGTTCTATCTGCTCTGCCTTCTGACGGGAGTTGATATGTTCGGAGATATCGCAACCGGAGACACAGATACATTTACCGTATTGTGCGGATGAAGCAAAAATAATCTCAAAGTGTATATAGAGCGTTTTCTCGGAATTTCTGTGAACAGGGTGAATAATCGTGCGTTTGACGTTCTCTTCTGTTGTATCAGTAAGGATTGCAGTGAACAGACTTGCGGTTTCCGGACTTGCATTTGCCAGCGCCTGGGCGTTGCTGCCAACAAGGCTGTGGCGGCTTGTGTCCCCGATAATGCGGGCAAAACTGGCATTAATCGAAAGTATAGTTCCCTTCAGATCCAGGACGCAAAAATAAAAGCCGGAAGCGTCAAGAACCGAATCCGGGAAAATAGTTTCAAGCATAATCGATTACCACCAAAGTACTGAAGGTTTAGAGGTGTTCTCTATCTGTATAATTTTAGCATCAGGCTATACAGATGTCAATGAACAGAAAAAGGGGGGCATTCCTGGCCGAAATCAGCAACCGCAGTACACTCTGTGGGACACGCTCTGTATAGCACGCTCTGTGGGACCAGGCTCGTATTACGGTGAAATATTTCGGTAGCCTGCTTAAAAAACTTCATGCTATCTTTATACCAATATTGATTGCATTCCGAACTGTCCGGCACGGACAACTATGTACTGCATGGAGGGCTCTATGAATGTAGAAGCACGTAAAAATGGTACGCTTGTTTCGATTATTCTTGTGGGAATTATTGTTCTTTGCACATATTCATTGCCGGCAATAAACAATTTGGTAAAAAAACAGTCTGTCATTACCGTGATTAGCAACGAATATATAAATTCTATTCTGATTTACCAGGTAGTTACTCTGGCACTTGCTGCACTGCTGATTTTCCTGCTATTTCTGAGTAGACGTACAAGTTTCAGGAAATATTTTTCTCTTGGCAAAATTAATGCCAGGGCAGAAACTTAAAAAAATTATTGGCTTGTATCCCAAAGAACATGAAAACTGGATACACATCGGTCTAAATTTTACTGTATTGATTAGTCTTGTCACAGGGATTGTCATTTTCTTTCAGGTTATACGGAATAATTCTGTAAACCATGACAATCTTGCATATATTCCGTTTATATTCCTGTTTGCTTTGATGAATTCTTTTACCGAAGAGATGATTACCAGGTTCGGTGTTGTTGTTGCACTTGACGAAATACTTCCCAAAAAGGGTATTTGCGCAATCTCTGCCTTTATTTTTGGTTCCGTCCACTACTTTGGCACTCCCGGCGGCATTCTTGGCGTATTATTGGCGTATTATTGGCAGGATTTTTAGGTTGGCTGCTTTCAAAATCTATTATAGAGACTAAAGGTATATTTTGGTCATGGGCAATCAATTGCGTGCAGGATATAATCATTTATACGGGTTTATTTTTTGTAATGCTATAGGTTTTCGTATTTACAAGTGGTAAGGAATAAAAAAACCACAATAGAGCGGATGAAGGGAGTCGAACCCTCGTCTCCAGCTTGGAAGGCTGGGGTAATAGCCGTTATACGACATCCGCTCTATTGTGGCTTGGTCCGAAAGTTGTGTCGGATAAGTATGTATACCAAATATTAGCTGATTGTGTCAATACCCGGTGCCGGTTCCCGGAAAAATCGCACCTGCATGATATTCCGGGATGGTATTGCAGGAAGGTATTGAGGGAAGCGAAAAACAAGAAGGATTATCGGGAAATCCGGTATATTCCGTCGGATTCAGCCACGAAACCTTCATGGACCAGTCCTTTTACCGCAATGTCCAGACGTTCGGCCGGAATCCCGGAATGGTCGGCTATGACCGATACAGCCGCGTCGCCGTGGATTCCGAGGTACTTTAGTACTGCGCCTCTGGCTTGGCGGTTGGATCCTTCAAAGCGGCTTTGTGTCTGATAATGTGCGCTTTTTCTGTTGGGATTCGCGGTTTTCTTTTTCAAGACCGCTCCGTAATCCATAAGGGCATAATACCATGTACGGGGATCGGGAAGATATTGTGTTTGCTCGATCAGTTCGAGTATTTCCTTGTCGGTGACTTCTTGCACCTCGGGATAGAAAAAAAATATATACACAGAGCGGATATTTGTTTCTATAAACACATTGGGCAAGCCGAATGCAAAGGTAGAAATTGCCCGCGCTGTATAGGGTCCGATGCCGGGTAAGGCATCGAGTTGTTCCGGATCGCTCGGGATTGCGCCGTTGTATGTTTCGGTAATTATTCTGCACGTTTCCTGCAAATAGCGTGCCCGCCTGTTATAACCCAGCCCCATCCACTCTTTGTACACATCCTGAAGAGAAGCTTGCGATAGTGTTCGGGCATCGGGAAATACTTCGAGCCAACGGGTATATTTGGGTACTACCCGCTCCGTTTGTGTCTGCTGAAGCATCATCTCGGAGACAAGAATATGATACGGATTGCGGGTTGTGCGCCAGGGAAAGGATCTGCCGGATGCATGGTAATTTTCAAGTATTGCAGTCTGAAAGGATTGGACAGTTTCCGGATCAAGGATTCTCTTTTCCAATAAGGCCTCTTCGTTCAAGTTCTTCAAGAATAATCTGTACAATATCTTCCGGCTTGTTCGTTTCGGTATCAATCACCATATCCGCGCAGGATAAATCAGTGTTGTCGATATTGTACAACTCTTTATATCTTCGCGTATCTTCCGAATCTCTGAGTGCGGTAAATCTGCTGATTTCCTCAAGATTTCCGCCTTCTCGGTTCATAATTCTGGCTGCCCGGGTTTCTTCGGAGGCGGTCAGATACACTTTGAGGTTTGCATTTTTGAGCATCCAGATGGCAAGACGGGAGCCGAGAACACAGGAAGATTTTTCTGCCAGTGCAACTTGATTCGTATCGACCATGCGGTCATAGCTGAAGTCGTTTTTTGCCTTTTCGATGATGTCGCCAAGGGGAAGGCCCAGCTCCTGCGAGAGCGATCTGAATGTGTAGTTGATAAACGCAATGTCCAGCGTTTCGGCAAGCATTCTGGAAACTGTCGTATTGCCGCAGCCTGACCTGCCTGATATTGCAATGCGTACATCTCTGCCTTCAGGAACATAGTAGCGTGCTTTCATATTTCTCCCATATTATTCAATATTGCGCATCTGTTCGCGTATATTTTCCAGTGCGTCTTTTGCATCGATCACAGCCTGACCAACCTCGATAATCTGGTTTTTTGAACCGATTGTATTCACTTCCCTGTTGATTTCCTGGCAGATAAAATCAGCTTTTCGGCCAGGCGAGGGGTTTTCTGCTAATTCTTTTTTGAGCGAAGCAAGATGTGCTCCAAGACGGACCAGCTCTTCATTGATGGTATACTTTACCAGAAGAGCAGCTGTTTCCTGCAACACGCGCTGTTCGTCTATCTGATTGCCCAAAATTTCGGTAAATCTGTTCCTGATCGATTCCTTGAACATTTGTTCCATGGACGGGACGAATCCGGAAATAATCGAAACATCCGTCTCGATTCGCGCGATCATCGCTTCGATATCTTTTCGAAGCATTGACCCTTCCGTTATTCTGGAATCCTCGAAATCGGAGAACGCCTTTTCGAGCACTGGTTCGATTCGTTTCCAGTATTCTTCTATATCCAGGACTCTTTCCGATTTCAGGACGCCTTCCTGGGCTGTAATCAACGAGAGAGGAATGTTTTCCGACAAACCGAGCGAGACTGCTATTTCTCTGACAGCTTCATAGTACGCACGGGCTGCTTCCGAATCCGGTGTAACCTGAAGGTTTGCAGAGCGTTCCCGAACCCGTAGGATCAATTCAACTTTTCCCCGCTGAATTCGGGCCGAAGCGTAATCGCGGATTCGTGTTTCAAGCCTTCCCAGCCAATACGGCTGATTCACAGAAAGATCAAGAAATCGTGAATTATAGCTTTTCAATTCTACCGATACGGTAATATCGTCCCGGGTTTCTTCGTTCCAGGCGTAGCCGGTCATGCTTTTCATAGTCTGTTTCTCCGGTCTTCGAGTACTGCATCTCCAAGGTGCCAGTTATCCCCTGCACCCATGGTGACGAACAGGTCGCCGGGTTTGATCGTTTCGTTCAAATACGGGCGGGCGTCAAGGACTTCCTCGAAATAATGTGCGTTTTTATGTTTTGCTTTTGTCGCTTCGAACAGGGTTCTGCCGGTAACGTTGCCGGAATATGTTTCCCGCGCCGAAGCATAAATTTTGTGAAGAATTACTTCGTCCGCCGATGAGAATGACGATGCGAATTCTTCCAGAAGTGCTGATGTTCTTGTGTAAGTATGAGACATAAAATCCACCACAAGCCTTCTGCCCGGATAAAATTCTTTGAGCCCTTCGAGGGTTGTGCGAATAGCTGTCGGATGATGGCCATAGTCGTCGATTACAAGAACACCGGCTGCTTCTCCCCGTATTTCAGTGCGCCTTCTGGAGCCGGTAAAACTTTCAAGCGCTTCGCGAATTTTCCCGATCAAAGGAAAATCGGGCGTAATTCCTTCTTCGCGGAGAAGGCTGACAGCGAGAGCGATTGCTCCTGCCGCATTTCTTGCATTATGCCTGCCGGGAATGCGCATCCTGAAATCGCCCGGAAAGCCCTTGAGTGCAAACACAAGGCGTTCGTTGCGAATTCCTTTTATCTCCAATTGATAATCGCCGGTTGCTTCCACTCCATATCCGGTAAATATGATATCGGGACGGCTGGAAAACATCATTTTTGCAGCTTCTCTGGCACCGGGATCGTCGGCACAGTAGATGAGCTCGCCGAACTGTGGAAGCAAATCAATATACTGCATAAAGGCAGACAATATCGATTCATACGTCGGATAATAATCCTGATGATCGCTTTCGATGCTGGTCAGCAGTATTTTTTTCGGTCTGAAAGACATGAAATGACGCTGATATTCGCAGGTTTCGGCGATGAAATACTTGTTTCCCCCGATGAGGGTACAATGATTGTCGAAGCTGGATATAACGCTTCCGGCAAGTACCGAACAGTCCAGAGGCAGGTTTTTTACGAGCGTTCCGGCAATGCCTGTGGTGGTGGTTTTTCCGTGGACTCCGGCGATGCCGCACGAAAAACTTCTTTGCGAAAACTCTCCAAGAGCCTCTGTATACAGCAAAACGGGAATCTGTCTTTGCGCAGCCGCTTTCAGTTCCGGATTTTCGTCTTTTTTATATGCAGAAGAATGGATCACCAGCTGTATATCCGATCCAAGATTGCGTGCGTTGAAAGACGTATATACCGGGATTTTCAGGGCGGAAAGAATACTGTCCGTATAAAAAATTTCAGGCACATCGCTTCCCGTTAACACAGCTCCCCGTGAAACAAGAAGTTCGGCAAAGGCTGCCATACCGGTGCCCTTAATACCGACCATATGAATCCTGAAACCGTTAAGGTTTTCAGGCAATAGAAGATCGTTCATAAATCTATAATACCTAAAGAGGTACTTTACCGCAAGTTGTTTTTAGGGCATACTTCCGCCTGTGAAATCTTCAAGACAGACAGAACTTTTTTGCGACTGGCTCGAAAATTTTCTCGATTATGAGAAAATACGCAAAAAAAATTCATTTTCTCTTGATGCAATGCAATTTCTGGTTACACGCTTCAAGCATCCCGAATCCGCATTCAGGTCTATACATGTAGCAGGATCGAAAGGCAAAGGGTCTGTGTCGACCATGATGGCGGCTCTTGTCGAACAGGCCGGCTATCCTGCAGGTTTGTACACTTCACCTCATCTGGTTGACTTTTCCGAGCGCATAACCAGATCCGGAATTCCGTTCCAGGACGAAATCTACGGTAAAGCTGCCGATATCCTTGTTCCCCTCGTCGATTCCATAATCCCCGGAAGCATACCCGGAAACGCAGATCCGAGCTGGTTTGAGCTGGTTACGCTCTTTGCGTTTACAGTTTTCAAAGAGGCAGGCCTGCCCTGGGCTATACTGGAAACGGGACTCGGTGGACGGCTTGACGCAACGAATGTAATCCACTCCGATGCCAGTATTATTACTCCCGTCGAGCTGGAGCATACCGAATACCTGGGCAACACAATTTCTTCAATTGCCGGCGAAAAGGCAGGAATAATCAAGGAAGGCAGGCCTGTTTTCGTCGCCCGGCAGAAAGCTGATGCGATGGCTGTAATCGAGACAAAAGCAGAAAGTCTTGGTTCGCCGCTGTTTTCCGTTGGGCAACTGATGAAGATCACCAAAGCTGAACCGGGCATACATGGTCTGGATCTGGAATTTACTTTTGATAAGCATCCCGGCGGTCCTTCTTTTTCGCGTCCGATACACACCCTGCTGAAAATGCCGACGGTCATTCAGGCCGAGAATGCGGCTCTTGCATCCTATGCGGCAAAGACGCTATTCCCGGCTCTGACGGAAGACGCAATCGAAGAAGCCCTGTCCAAGGTGTGGCTTCCCGGCAGGTTTGAAACGATTGCCCGTGATCCGGCCGTAATTCTTGACGGAGCGCACACTCCGATGAGCCTGTCGTACACAATAGAAACCTTCAAGACGCTGTATCCGGGAGAAGCCTGTCTGGTATTTGCCTGCGCTGCGGACAAGGATGTAGAAACTATGTCCCGTATCTGCGCACAAGATTTTTCTTCCATTACAGTTACCGTTCCTGGAAACAAAAAACCGGGAGACTTTCTGCGTGCAGTGAAGGCATTTAACGCAACGTTCGGGGAAAAGCCAGGAACGCACCTGCAGTTTGAGGAAGACTACAAAATAGCGCTTTTGAATGCAGCTGAAGAAGCTGCACACAAGCAGCTTCCCCTGCTTGTTACAGGCTCATTCTATCTGGTTGCTGAAGCAAAACGGATACTCGCGAATCCGAATCAGGATCGGGAAAATCTATCCCGTTAGCGCACAGCTGGAGCGGTACGTCAAAACGTTCCGCGTTATATAAGCTGTCGCCGATAATCGGATATCCCATCTGGGAAAGATGACATCGAACCTGGTGGCGCGCCCCCCGATCGAGTTGACAGGTGATACCATAGAACGTTCCCGCATCAATTTTAATGTGTCTTATTGAACAAACAAGAGTGCAATAATTGTGTTTCGCGTCGGCGTATCCGCGGTCATTCGGGAACAGGGCTTTGACTTCCCTTCCGCCCGGACCCCACGGACGGAATCTGCTTTCTATTCGGACAGGCACTCTGGAATCAGGGCCGATTGCTGCATCGGGGGTGCGGCTGCAGAGGGCTCTGTAGGTCTTGGTTATCGCCGAGGCTTTTTGTGCGTTGTCGAAAAAATCAAAGGCGTTTTGGGTTTTGGCGATGAGAACCAAGCCTTCGGTACCGGTGTCCAGACGATGCACAAGACCGTGTTCGATAGCTTTTTTTCCGCGAACGGCCGATGCTTCCGGGAAGCGCTGCAAAAACCATTCAAGGAGTGTTCCTGTTTCGTTGCACACCAGCGGTGCGGTCGGCATGTCGTGGGGTTTCCAGACGAGTGCCCATGTATCCGATTCCCTGACAATGCGCGGCTCCCGATTCATCTGTACATTTCCCGCAATTTCCGGATTACTTTTTTGAAGCGCAGGGGAATAGGCGCGTCGAATCTTGCCCGTTCTCTCCTGCCCGGGATGTGGATGGTCAGGCTCTTTGCGTGAAGCATGAGCGTCGCATCCGAAAATACCGTATCCTTTTTTCCGTATACCGGATCACCTAGAATGGGACAGCCAAGGAACTTTGAGTGAACGCGCAGCTGGTGCGTTCTGCCGGTATACAGGCGGAAAAGGACAAGCGAGTACGGGCCGAAGGTTTTAAGGACATACCATGCTGTTTTGGAATGTTTCCCCCGGGAAGCGTCGCCGGTCCAGGTAAACTTTTTCCGATTGCGTGGATCACGTACAAGGTTCACTTCTACCGTTCCGGAACGGGTTCGGGGAACTCCGGAAAGGATTGCTGCGTACACTTTTCGGACTTTTCTTTTTTTGAAACGGGATTGAAGCCATGCTTCCGTTTCCGGATTTCGTGCGGTAATGATCACCCCGGAAGTGTCCTTGTCGAGGCGGTGGACGATTCCGGGCCGATGGTTAGGTAACGCGGGGTCAGTTGCAAGCGCCGGGTCAGTTGCAAGCGCCGGGTCAGTTGCATGCATCAGGACAGCTGTCTTCCAGTGCCATAGGAGCGCATTCACCAAGGTTCCTGTCCAGTTTCCGGCTGCCGGATGAGTTACCATTCCCTGCTTTTTGTTTATGACAGTCACGTTATTGTCCTCGTACAGTATGTCGAGGGGGATGTTTTCTGCGAAAATGTCGTCGGGCTCCGGGTCTGTCCAGTCCAGCGCAACACGATCTCCCGGTTTGAGCAGACGCGACAGTTTTGCAGTTTTTCCGTTTACGGTGACCACAGAGACGCTGTTTTTCAGTCTTGAACGCGTCATGCCGGATATCCAGGCACTGCAATACTGGTCCAGTCTGGGATTTTCGTTACAATCAGGGGGTATCACAAATTCGATACGGTTCACTGCAGTTCGTTTTCTCCACTGTCTTCCGGTAAAACAGGTACAACCCGTATTGCCCCTGTAGTATGTGTGGTGCTGTTCGACGGTGCGTGCGTTTGCGAACGCCTGATTGTATTGATGGCAAAATCGATTGCCGCAAAACTGACTGAAATTCCGGCCGACATGCACAGGATGTTTATCTGTTCGCGCTCTGACAGCGGAATGGCAATGTCCTTTTTTTTAAAGGGCCAGGGTAAATATCCGTTATCGAAGTCGTGATCGAAGTACCGATACATATCGTACCCGATAGATGCCATGAAGGTGACAAAAGGCAATGATCCGAGCGCGATAATTTCCGATCGTCTGAGGTCAAGCTGCCAGGGAGCAAACTCTGCCGGGCCGTAAGGAGCCGGAGTCAAAGTACCGGGATCCGAACCGGTTTGGGGAAACATCGTACAGGCGAAAGAGGCCAGGAGAAGCAGTGCCAGTATTTTTTTGCGGCCAAAAAGCGTGCAAATCATCTTCGCTCTCCAAAGATTGCGGTGCCGATCCGGACTTCAGTGGAACCTTCCCGTATTGCTATTTTATAGTCTGAAGACATACCCATTGATAAAACACTGAAATCGAGTTCGGGATACCGTACTGAACACGCTTCTCCAAGACGCCGCATATACGAAAACGACCCAGCGATAGTGCTTTCGTTGTCTGTCTGCGGAGCCAGAGTCATTAAACCGCGGCAATGAACAAAGGGATACTCGCAGAGAAGATCAAGGCTTCGGAAAAGGTCGTCTTCCGAAGTATACCCGGACTTGGATTCCTCGCCGGTACGGATTTCAAAAAGTATCGACATATGCTTCACGGAAGCGGTAGTATGTTTTCCAATTTCTCGAAGGAGTTCAATCCTGTCCACAGATTCAATGCACGCTGCCAGGGGAACAATCTGCCTTACTTTATTTCTTTGCAGGGAGCCGATTAAATGGAGTGATATTTCGGGGCTGTTCGATAACACTTCCTGAAATTTGGGAACCGCTTCCTGCACCCGGTTTTCTCCGAACACAGTCTGTCCGGCTTTTACAGCTTCCAGAACAGACGAAACTGGATGAAATTTGCTGACCGCTACCAGTGTGACACTGCCGGCCGGACGGCCTGCAAGGGCTTCTGTACGCGCAATCTCTTCGCGAATCAATTCAAGATTATCCCGAATACTCATAGAGTGCTTACCGTGTCTGAAAGTCTGAGAAAATCGCCGAGTGCGAGTGTTTCCGCTCGGCAGCCCTGGTCTATGGATGCATCGGACAATATCGATCGGGCAAGTTCTTCGACAGCCGAACGATTGCCGGCCAAGCCTTTTTTTTCGGGAATTGGGGAGAGGGTTAGCCAGGCATTAAAATTATTGCGAACCGTCTTCCTGCGGGAAGAAAATAATCCTCTGAGAATGGATTGAAACTGAACGGGATCGGCGCACATGGGCCATTCTTCTTTTTTGTTCATGACTACAGCCCGGGAAGTAACATTCGGCTGCGGCCAGAAACAACCGCCTGAAAGGTCCATCAAAGGAGACACGTCATACGCCCATTGGCACAATACGGAAAAAGAGGAGTAATCTTCAGTATCGGGTTTTGCAGCCATCCTGAGCGCGACTTCCTTTTGGACAGTGACAACAACACGATTGAATCTGACCCCCCGGGAAATCATATCACCGATAATGGCGGCAGCGATATTATACGGCAAATTCCCGAACAGCCGATCCGGTATCGATTCTGATGCGAACTCGGGCCATTTTTTGAGAACATCACCTTCGACAAGGCGAAAAGTATCGTATCCCGAAAAAAAATCTCTGAGCGCTGCGCAAAAACCTCTGTCGATTTCGAATGCGGTCAGCCGGACGCCCTTCTCTATCAAGGCGGCGGTCATTGCTCCAAGTCCAGGACCGATTTCCCAGACGCTATTGCCGGTTTGCAGTTCGAGCGCATCTATTAACCGTGTTCTGCTCTGGCGGTTAATCAGGAAATTCTGACCGAACTTTTTTTGCATCGCCATATCCCTGCTGTCCAGAAATGTTTTCAAAGATGTCGGGGAATCATAGTCCGGCAAAGCAATCATCTGAAGTCCTCCAGTTTCCTGATTTTTTGTACGCATACATAATCATACACATTGCCGCAACCGGCAACAGTACGGCTGCTATTGTAGCTTTGCGATTGACGATTGGCAATGGGTTGCAGTATGCAAAAAAATCGACGCAGATATAAATCAGTTTGTATAACACGCCGGCTATTGAGCCTGCAAGTTGAGATACGGCCGGACACAGGGAGCCGACAACAGCAAGAAAAGAGCCTGCTACCATGAATAAATTGGCAAGAGGGCTCACAATCACCGAGGCGATAATTCCTACCGGAGAAAGAAGCGCTGTTGTGCAGGCCAGAATGGGCGCAGTCATCAGCTGTGCGCCTATTGACGAGGACAAATCGTTTCTGACAATTGCCGGAATGCGCTTGTCGAACAGACGGGATAGATGTGTCCCGGAAAGAAGAATACCGGCAAGAGCTCCATAGGTGAGCATAAACGCAAGTGTAGTCGCATCGGCTGGAAAAACAAGCATCTGGACCAGCGCAGAGGCTGCAAGAAGAGCTATTGTGGAGGGAAAGATGCCGGTTGACGAACAGTAAGAAGCAATAAGCAGCATTATCAATGCCCTGTTGAGCGAAGGGGATACACCGGCAAACCACACAAAAGCAACCGCAACGGTCGATACCAGAGCACGGCTCAGTCGAATGCCTCCGGCCCTGGTGCCGGCTTTGGACACTAGCAATCCGATCAGCGACAGATGCATTCCGGACAAGGCTAAAATATGGGACAAGCCTGTTTTCTTGAAGTTCTCCGAAAGCGAATGTTCAAGATATGCCTTGTCTCCGCTGGTCAGTGCCAGCAGAAAGCCTCCTGCATCCTTCCATGAATAGAGCGCGCGCATGAGCGAAAGGCGGAGAAATCCTCTGAAACGGCAAATCCGGTTATCCATTTTATCCGGTGAGGATTCAGTACTTGCGGATTCGGCCTTGAATACCGGTATACCCCCGCTGGAAGCACCAAGGAACCGGCCTTCAAAAGATGCGGCAGTTCCTGAACAGAGAAAAATGCGCGCGGCAGATGTTCCGGAAATTTTCCCCGGGTACATACATTCGACTGTTCTTTTTGGAACAAGCACGGTGAGTCGACCATTGCAGGAAAACCTGGCTCCGTCCGGACCGGAAACATCACGGGTGAGGACATCGGTTCGATACAGGTCTTCTCCGTACGGAACGGGATCCGAGGCCAAGACGCCCATAATACGCTCCACTTCCGGTAAAGGGGCCAAGGTTATAGGTGCTCTTGCGGCTCCGAAAAACAGAAGCCAGGAAGTCCATCCGACAAGCAATCCGGCAGCCAGACACTGAATATGCACGATCCCGGAAGCTGCATCATACAGCAGTAGAAAAGAGCGAAGGGCGACAGCAAAAGAAAAAAAAACTGACAAAACTACAAAAAGGTGGAGTGCTTGAGTCCGCGGAAATTCTACAAACACCAACGGATAGAATAATGCAAGGGCTGAAATTGCAGCTGTAACAAGAGGAGAAAGTGTTGTTTTGCCTTTTACCATTGAAGCCTCGCGAGTGCATCGCGAGAGGCCTTTTTTACCGTTTCGGGATAGTCCAGATAGCCAACATATAACAGATAGTCAAAAGCGGTTTTATCGCCAAGGTCTCCCAGCGACTGGATAACGGCCAGCATAAGCTGTTCGTTATATGTCTTTTTCTGTTCGGTTTCGGAATTGAGCAGACCGAGGAATATCGACAGTGCCTGTGCCGAATCTGATGAACCCATTGCTCCCATGCAACGGACAACAGGAATCATTGCTCCAAGCTCCGTTTTACCGTTCTTGTAGTCGCTCTGCACCTGATAGAAGTACTTTACGACAACCGGAGAAGCATTTGACCAAGAAAGCTCGGTAAGTACCTTCATAGATTCATTGATCAGACTGATCCGTTCAGAGTTTTTTGCCGTTTCGCTCGTGGACAGGCTGTCTACTCCAAGAGCAAACGCTTCTGCAGCAATTGCCCCCTTGTCTGCGGGCTGCAAATCCGATCGCTTCATCGCCAAAGAAAAAGCCATATACGCTTCTTTTATATTTTTCTGACCGATAATGGCCAGGATTTTTGCGGTATACCCATCCGACAGTTCATTGATTGCATTCGACGCAGCCGATGTCACACTGGAGTCCAGTGACAGGTTCGAGAGTCTAAACAGCGTATCGAATGATTCGATTGCTCCTATAGTGCCCAAGGCAGCCGCTCCTGCAGAAAGCACCTTGGGATCATAAGATTCGCCTTTGACAGCCTTTCCAGCAGAGTCTTGGAGCCATGAAGCAAGCCAGATACTGGCAGATGAATCCTGTTTGCCCAGCACGGAAAATGCAGAGATACAGGCTATCCTGACGCGAGTTTCCGGGACAAGAGTAAACACTTCCTTAATGACCGGAAGAATCGAAAAATCCTGATATCCTGTTGATTTTGATGACGCTATTACGGCGATATCCATCAATTGAGAATCGTTGTCAAGAATCGGATAATTTGAGGCAACGAATTTGAGAGCATCGATGTACAGCGGAGTCATATTGATATTGGTGATTCTTGAAGCATCATTCAGCAATTCCAGTTTTGTACTGATACTGGCTCTGATAAAATTCCGTTGATAGGAAAGAATTACAGGATCTGCAGATTGAGCTGACAAGATCAACTGAATACCTGCAGACAATAAGACAGCAGTAATTTTTTTCATCGGTATCCTCCGGGAATATCCGTCATTGCATGGCAAAATCGGGCAGTTCCGGCAATTCTTCTGTTTCTGCCGACTCGGCAGTAGCAGATGCAGTGCCGGATTCATCCTGACCGTCCTGCTCCGACAGACGTATTGCGTCGAATTGCTTTTTTTCTTCTTCCGGCAATACATTGTATACAAATGCAAGTATCGCATTTTTCATTCTGGGGTTAAGATTCCCGCATTCAAAGTGTATCCGCGACTGATGAGTCGTTGGATTGTATTCGACTCCTCTGGAAAATCCGGACATTACTACGCACACATCGTGAAGCATGAACTGGAGCTTGATCTTCATATTTCTGACCGCTTTGCCGCCGATCAGGATCATGGCACCGTCTTCCGAGAGATCTTCCAGCAAGCATTTCATTCCAGCTTCCGGTTCGATATCGGTATCGAGCTCCCGTTCTGATGGTACAATGTATAATTGCGCGTACAGGTTACACTTAGCCCTCACTGATTTCCGTTTTTGAGTCCGCAGAAGAGTTCTTGAATGCGCAATAAAAAGAACAGCCGCATGTTCTGGTTCTTTTTGATTTTGAGGAACAGGCACAACAGTCGTTTCAAATTCATACCCCGCGTCTTCTTTTCTCCAGAAGTATACCGTAATTTCCTTTCCAAGCCAGGGGATCGACGTAGGGCTTTGCATCGGAGAACCTGCGGGTGCGGACGGAAAATCGATCATCAGAGTCGTGCCGTTATTTCTGAGAATTCGGGACACGTAAATGCCCGCCCCTTTCAGGACGATTCGAATTCGTTGTCCGGGATTGATATCTCTGGTCGATTCCAGTCCTCGTTTTTTTTTCGACTGTTCGAGCTCGACGGATGTACGGTACTTATACAAATCTGAAAGGAGTTTTTGGGTTTCAGGATTGTTCTCTGTGCCGTTCAATTTGCTTTGACGGATGATTTCCGCGGTGCATCTATCAAGAGAAGGAAGCGACCAATACAGAGAGGACACATCGTCCAGACCGGCCGATTTTCCGACTTTTCCGAGGAGTGCTATTTGCCGCAATGAAAACCCGGTATCGAGACCGGTAACTAAAAATTTCAGGAAATTCTTGGTTCCTCTGCCTTTCTCGGAAATGAGAAAGGCTACAAAAGAGAGAATCAGAAGAAGGACAACCGCCAGGAAAATCATTGTCAGATGAGGCCGGCGACCGCTGACCCGAGTGTTACGGCATTATCCATAGTGACGATTTCGTACCAGATGCCGCGTTGCTCGGTCAGCACAGCGTTAAGATACCCGGTTACCCGCTCCCGCAGATTATGGGTCTTGAGGAAGGTCGTCCCTTCGCACAGAACGCTGACCGGTTTAACCGGATTCAGTCCCTTACCGCTTTTTACGATTACGGCGCCGACATTTGCCGCTGCAAGGCGCGCACAACGTTCCACAAATGCATCGAGAAGACGGAAGACAAACTCTCGGTCGAATTCTGTGCCATGGGCCAGGATGGAACCGATTTTGGTATCAGTTCTGTAGGGTCCGTAAAAAAACTGATCCATGTCTTTTAGTTCCAGCGATGCAAGAGCCTGGAATTCCTTTGCAACGGCCGGACTCAGAAAGCCTTCATCCGCAGCAGCAATGAGTGCGAGGCGTGCTACAGGGCCAAGGTAAGCACCGGAACACATTTTTTCGTATCCGTACAGTCCGGGCGAATTGGTTGTCTTGTCAAAGGCAATATCGAAGTCGCTTCTGGGTATCTTGTTGCATTTACCGGATTCGCACACGACAATCTGCGACGCTGGAACAGGAACACTCGACGATTTGATTTTTCCGATGTTTCCGGATTCGATGTAGGCGGCATTCATGCCTGTTCCCAAAATGAAGCCGACGTAGGAATCGTACGCCTTTCCGTTTGTTGCGGCAGAGGCTCCGGCAAGAAGGGCGGCTGTGGTATCATTCAGGAGAACTATCTTTTCAGGTTTTTTCCATCCGCGGGCAACGAGTGCTTCTGACAGGTTTGCGCCGACCAGTGAGCCGATTACTTCCTTTGCCTTGATTTCTTTGGAAAATTGAATAACCTTGCCGTCCCCGTCCGGTGTTATGGACATTGCATAGGAAAAGCAGAAACCGATTCTGCTTGCCTTGTCTTTGAGGTGGTCAAGGAAGGATGCGATTGTGTCAAAAAATTCCTTTTTTGAGTATTCACGATCTGTAGCGGGCATGGCGGTTTTTTTCATGTCGCTGATCGAAGGGGTTCCGTTTTCGTCGAACGTAACCAGACATGACCTGAAATTTGTTCCGCCGGCGTCGATCACAATGACAGATTTGCTCTTTGGAGAACTTGCGGGTGGAACAGCCCAGGTAGGAATCATATCCAGGGACGGTCCCTGCTCCGGGGGTGTCAGAGGATCTTTTAGCAAACCTTCTTCTATATCGTATAGTATTGTATTGATTACGGTATTGACATCTGCCCCTGAAGCCATAAAGTTATGACGCCCGAGAAAAGCATTCACTGCATATGCGGGATTCATGATACACCTCTTTTACTGGAAAATATTGTTAAAATTATACCATGAAAAGTTAAAATTAACTACCTGGAAAGCTGCAGATATATTTGGTCGGCTAGACCAAAGCCCGCATTTTTGGTCATATCGCGTGCCAGCTCGTCGTAGAGCATGTCTTCATACATTTTGGAGGCAAAATCATTTTCACCGGATAGTCCGCTTTTCTGGACCGTATTTCTCATGGAAGACAGCATCATTTTTACAACATAGGATTCAAGTTCCAGGGATTGTTCGTATAATTTGCTGGATTTGTCTATTATACCGTTCATGCCTGCGTTTGCCGCAGCGCCTTGTGCAGCGCTATTTCTGTCTGCGTCTGAAGGATCGTCAATGTGGAAAGAACTGATATAATCGCCCGGGAGGCGGGGATCAATCGCGATTGCCGGTGATGCACTACCAGTGTCGATATCGGTGCCGGTACCGGCTTTGGTATCGAGTCCGGCCTGAATCCCGTCGATCAGGGCAGAAAATTTCCGTTCGGTTTCTGCCGCTTTGGCATTACCCGCCAGAAGGCCGAACGAACCCGACAGAGGCGCAGAAGCGGACACTGATGCATTCAATGCGATAGTCATATCAGGCTACTACCTTTTCAGGCTTGCTGCGGTTCCCAGCATACTGTCGCTGGTCTGAATCGCTTTTGAGTTGAATTCATAGGCTCGTTGAGCTACGATCATGTTCACCATTTCGCTCACTGTCGACACATTCGACATTTCAAGAAATTTGTGTATCGATTTGCCAAAGCCTTCGAAACCCGGCCTGCCTGCGATCGATCGTCCCGAAGCGGGTGTCTGCCTGAACAGATTTTCTCCGGTTGCGGAAAGTCCTGCCGGATTTTGAAAACGGAACAGTTCAACCTGTCCAACTTCTACAGGATCGTCCAGATCGTCGACCCGAACCGTTACCCTTCCGTCCTGACTGATGTTGATCGTATCCTGGCGGTATCCTTCGGGAAAAGTGATTTCGGGAAGTACTTTCAGTCCGTTGGACGTAACCAGCTGCCGCTCTGCGTCTATCTTAAAGGAGCCGTCGCGGGTGTATGCGTAGGTTCCGTCATACTGAAGAACGCGAAAAAATCCTTCGCCCTGAATGGCTATATCGCTTATGTTTCCGGTATTTTGCAATGATCCCTGATCGAACATTCTGAGCGTAGAAGCGACCTTAACGCCGTGGCCCATCTGAACACCGACCGGAGTGATAGTGTCTTCTGTTGCGGGGGTTCCAGCCGTTTTTACAGTCTGATAGAGGAGATCCTCGAATTCAACCCGCTGCTTTTTGAAACCGGTTGTATTGACGTTTGAAAGATTGTTCGACACTGTATCGATATTCGCCTGCTGGCCGTTCATTCCGGTTGCTGCTGTCCACAAACTTCTTACCATCTATTTCTCTCCTGTATCAGTTATTTGACGCGGACTGTTTCGCCCCAGAGTTTGGCCATCATGGTGTCTTCCGCCTGTACGGTTTTTTGATTCGCTTCATACGCGCGATTTACTTCTATCATTTGTACCATTTCTGTAACCACGTTCACATTGGAAGCTTCTACAAAACCTTGGCTGACGATAGGCCGGGTCTTTCCTTCTGCCGGTATGGCAGGTCCGGAAACCGGAGAATCCTTATACAGACTTGAGCCTTCTTTGGTGATAAAGCGGTCGTTTTCGAACGTTACCAGTTTGAGCCTGTCGAGAAGCACCTGATCTGCATCGGAATCGGATATCGGACGGGTCCAGATTTCCCCGTTTTTGTTGACCGTGAAATCGGTGTCCTGAAGAAAAATCCGGCCGTTTTCTCCGAGTACCGGATAGCCTTCCTTGCTCATCAGATAGCCTTCGACGCCTACAGTAAAATTACCGTTTCGGGTGTATCGTTCTCCGTTCGGCGTTTCCACAGCAAAAAACCCTTTGCCTTCAAGGGCAAAATCCGCTTTGCTGGATGTCGGTTTGAATGAACCCTGCTGAAAATCGGTAAACAGTTCGTTCAGCTCTACGCCCAGGCCGATTTTTCCGATAATCGGTGCGGCATCCGCCGATCCGAAAGGATTTTTGTACACGCCGTCGTCAGAAAGGCGCCTGAGGAGCAGTTCCGGGAAATTTTTGCTGACGCTGATGTCCCGCTTGTAACTGGTTGTATCCACGTTTGCAAGATTGTTAGAAATCGCATCCAGCCGTGTCTGCTGGGCATTCATTCCGCTTGCGCCTGTATACCATCCTCGTACCATGAGTGTACTCCTTGTATACAGTATCGGAATGCTGCCTGACGGAACTTAGTCCTTTATTGCGGTTTGCGGGGGATTATTGTGGAGATAGTTGAGGCGCTAGCGGGTTTTCCGGCCAGTTGTGCCGGGGATACCGGCCTTTCATTTCCTTCCGGACTTCTATCCAGCCGGTTTTCCAGAATCCGGCCAAGTCCCGTGTAATCTGCACAGGCCGGCGCGCCGGAGAAAGAAGTCTGACCAAAACCGGTTCTCCCAGTATACAGGGAGTCGATGCGCATCCGTACAGATCCTGGATTCTTGTTTCCAGTACCGGTTCAGGGCCCTTGCCGGGGGTGATCTCTTCCCAGGAAAGCGGACGGGAAATTCCGTTGACAAGCTTGATATGATTCGGCACATCCCGGTCTACGGCCTGACCGTCGAATTTCCACCTGAGAGATTCCAGAAAAACTTCTTCGGTCAATATCCCGTCGGGGGGCAGGAACGGAACAATCCAGTCTTCCGGATTGACAAGGAGCGTTCCGGTGTCGGCATGAGCAGTCCGCGACAACCTGAAACACACCCGTGCAAAAAAATTTCTTGAAGCTGCATTCCAGGGAAGAATATCCGTGCCCTCATTTTGTAGTGCCTCGCACACCGCTTTGGCGGTTTCGCCCGCTTCAGGCTTGCCAAACCGTTCGCGTATGACGATCTTCCCGTACAGTTCGGTTTCGTGCAAAACCGCTTTACGGCTGTTCAGAGCCCCCTGACCGGCAAGCTTTACCGTTCTCCGGGATTCTGTGCGCCCGGAAAGCCATGCTTCAGCTTTTGTAGAATCCAGGACTTCAAAAAACCTGATGAGGCCTTCCCGCTCACCGCCGTCGACATCAGTTGCAACAATCCATTCAGGAAAGCGTGCATTAGTGTCCCGTGCTGTTTTAGCAAGAACTGCGGTACGGCCTGACGGAAGCCGGTATTTTCCGTCTTCCTGATGGCGGGCCAGACGGTCCGGAAAGCCCGCAAGCAGCAATTCAGGCGATTCAGTCTGTGCAGGCACGTTTCTGCCGGGACTAATCCCTGCCTCCGCAAGCCTGCGCTTTAGATCCTGCCTGATTCTTTCCTGGTCGGCAGGAGATTCCAGTGTTACGCTATGGCGGACGGCGAGCTCCGGCGCACCTGCCAGAGCTGCGGCTGCAATGCGCGGATGCACGCCCAGACGCGCAATGGATTTTCCTGTTGCGGTAACCGCTCCCGAAACGTCAAGGGCTCCGATCGACGTCAGGAAATCCCGGGCCGAATTCCAGGCGCCGGGATTCGGCTGGTCGAGCCATTTGAGACGCTGAGCATCCCTGACGCCCCACAGCGCGCATTCAAGCACCAGAGGGATCAGATCGCAGCGGCAGATTTCCGGCGGACTCTCCTGGAGCCGAAGTTCATGTTCGGCCCAAAGCCTGACACAAAGCCCCGGCGCAGTCCGGCCTGCTCTTCCGGTGCGTTGACCTGCCGAAAAGCCGCTTTCTATTTCTGTTACGAGTCTGGTCATTCCGATACGGGGATCGAATCTCGAAACACGTGAAAGCCCTGAATCTATGACGCACGTGACACCCGGAACGGTAAGGCTCGTTTCAGCTATAGAAGAGGATAGAATTATCCGGTGATTGTGATCGCCATCCGGCAGGGCCGACAGCACTTCCTTCTGTTCCTCGAACGGGACAGAACTGTGCAGTATGAAAACAGTACCGATATCGGACAGTGCAGATCGGGTTTTTCGAATTTCGGAGATTCCCGGAAGGAATACCAGTATCGATCCTGGATGATCGGGGCTTGATCCGGCCGAAGAAAGAACGCTGCGCACGGCGGAAGCGGCTGCAAGGTGAACAGGGGTGCCGGGAGCAGGCGGAGCATAGCGGATTTCAACCGGATGCTGGCGGCCCGGAACTGTTACGACCGGTGCCTGCAGTTGGAACGAAAGCCGCTCGGTATCCAGAGTGGCAGACATTATTAGAACATACAGGTCGTCCCTGAGGGTCATGACTTCCCGGAGAAGCGCGAGCGCGAGGTCTGCCTGTACTGAACGCTCATGAAACTCGTCCAGAATTACCAGAGAATACCCGGTCAAAAAAGGATCTTCCTGCATCATGCGTACCAGAACGGCTTCGGTCATAAGCTCCAGATGTGTTGCATCTCCGACCCGGGTGTCAAAGCGCATCCGGTAGCCTACGGTATTTCCCGGTTTTTCGCCAAGGGATGAAGCGATTCGATCTGCAATAGCGTAGGCTGCAAGCCGGCGTGGCTCCAGCATGGCAATTTTACCGGGAAAATGTCCGAGCAAATAGCGGGGAACTACAGTGGATTTTCCGGCGGCGGTTTCTGCGGTCAGAACCAGATAGCGCGTTGGGGAATTTTTCAATGACGAGGCAATGCGCTCCAGATGGTGTACAACCGGAAGGTCGGGATAGTCGTGATTGTGCTTCAAAACAGTCGCTCTATTTTTCTTGTTAGCCGTTCTGTACGCTTCAGGTCGCCAAGCGATTGTGCAATGACAAGCGCTTTTTCCGGATTTCCAAGCCGATGCTCAAGATCGATTGCAAGGATTTTTTGGGCAAGAGGATCGCCTGAACTGGCAAGCGGCGAAAGGAAGCGTTCGGCTTCTGCGTATCGTTTCTGTGAACGAAGGTCCAGTGCCCGGACAAGTCCAGCCCGTCCGCTGCCTCGGGAAATTTCAAGATCCAGACGTTCCAGAAGCTGTGCAAGGGTAATACAGTCCTGGAGATTGTGCTCGCCAACCTGCAGGATGCGAGAGGAGGCTTCTCCCCTGATCCATTCGAACCATGCATCCGGCGCTTGGCTGCCGGGAAGGTCGTTTTCTCTGTGGAGAGCGAGTTTGCCTGTTTCTATTGCGGATAAGGTGCAGGACCCCAGTTCGCGCTTCCACAAGCGGCGCGACGGAAAAAGAAGATCCAGGTGCAGTGTTCCGGGTCCGAGAAAGCGCGGGCGCATTCCCTGCATCAGGTACCGCGTCATGAGGATCTGGCTGTCGAAACAGCGGCCATTGAATGATACGAAAACCGGGCTGTCTTCGCCGACAAGAGACGCAAACCGGGAAAGAAAGTCGAATTCACCGGGATAATCGGACAGAAGCAGTTGGGTAATTTCCAGACCTGGTGCTGGTTCGGTGTCGATATACCGTGCAAGAGATGCCATGAAGGCAACAGTGCCTGCTCCGTGTGAAAGCCCTGTCGTTTCCAGATCGAAAAAGACAAGTTTGCTTTTCAATTCAGAAAAATTGCCGTCGGAATTCCGGTACTGTTCCAACTGTTCGCAGCAGGACGGAAACAACAGATGCAGCCATCCTGACAGGGGCTGTGCAGTGTCGGCAGCCCGTATTCGGGTGCATCGTTCGAGTACATTTTCGGCTGTCCGAACCCAGCCCGGCAGCTCTGCGCCGGCGGGTGGTGCACTTTGTGTTGGTGCGCCTGGTGTTGGTGTGCCTGGTGTTGGTGTGCTTGTTGCTGGTGCGCTTGTTGCTGGTGCGCCGGGCACAATTCCGCCAGGTGCTGGTGCGCCTGGTGCTTCCCTCCCGCGGATTCGGCTCAGCCGGGATGCGAGCCCTCCCCGCCTTCCCGTTCTGCCGCTTCCGGCGCCTGCGCCATTCATGCAGGACTCCCTGCAAGGTGCACAAGCAGGTCGACTGCTGCCCGTTTGATTTCGGCACCGGTAGAATCTACTCCGATGCAGGACGGGCAACCTGTTTCGCAATCGCATCGGGCAGTTTGTTCGCTAGAGGCTGCAAAAACCGAAGATAATGTGCCGGCGAGCGCTTCTGAAAGCCCAGAACCGCCGGGAGCTGAATCGTAGATATACAGGGCTGGTCGGCCAAAGTGCGGATCCCGTACTCTGGTGGCAATACCGATATCCCGTCTGTCGCACAAAAGGAAAAACGGTGCAACAGACTTTAGTATGGTACCGATGCCTGAAAGTACTTCAGCCTGTCCTGCTTCATCAAGCTCGTCGTAAGCAGCACATCCGGTGAGAACCGGCTCGTCGACGTCAACGCTCACGCCTGCGCCAGAACCGATGTCGGGGATGTCGGGGATGTCGGGGGTGTCGGG
>SHOL01000137.1:2712-6705 GCA_004294945.1 Treponema sp. | reverse complement strand
GGGTGCGGGTGCAGGCAGGCGCACCCCTGGGCGGGTTTTGCACGCACTCGAAAAAAGGTGATTGCAAATCCGACTAAACCGGTTTAGACTTGTTTCAGTCAGATTTAAGTTGAGGCACTTGTAAAACGCAGCTGTATGTGTTTTCACCAGAGCCGATTTCAAGAGTCGGTTACTTTTGCATGAAGCTCTTGGAGTTCAACAACAAGTCTTTATAATATAACGACTTGTGATTTTTTTCCATGTACATCTAAGGTTGCTCTTTCAAAACTTTCCGAGTTTTGAAAGAGCCTTAAGGATATTGATATGGCAATCCGTGGTCCCGTTCGTGAAGTTCTCGCATATTCAAATTCAGTTGTTTTCCGTTTCCAGGAAGGTTCTTTGGAAGCGCTGTCTCCCGCTGCGGGGACGCTCCGGCTGTTGTGGCGCTCCGGCTCTTCCTGTTCGTCTGTATCTCTTCCCGCTTCTGCCGACTCTTTACCCGTAACCGCGAAGGGCTTACGGCCTTCGCGTGCTGTGGTTGCGGAGCCGGTTTATGCACAAGTCAGCGAAAGCGGGTCACATACGTTCGAGATGCGCACGTTCAAGCTGAAAGTCGATCCCTCTACCGGTTCGGTTTCGGTATATGGTTCGTCTGGTCTTCTTCTGGAAAGCCTTGCAGGGATGCGGGATGTTTGGGTGTCTGCAAGCGGTTCTTCCGGCGGTTCTGCTGAGGAGCAAAAAGCTGGTCCTGCTGGCTCGATCGGTTGCGGAGGAGGGGCCCGCATGCTTCGCATACCGTTTTCGCTTCCTGCGGGAGAGAGTGTGTATGGTCTTGGAGAAAAGACCGGCTGGCTCGACAAGCGGGGCAGAATGTACCGTATGTGGAATACCGACGAATCGCTCCACCGTCCGGACGCTGATCCTCTGTACCAGTCAATTCCGTTCATGATCCGCTTCGACGGAGCATCGGCCTCGGGGCTGTTTCTCGACTGCACTGCCTCAAGTTGGTTCGATGTTGGTTTTACGAATCCCGAGGTGCTTGAACTGACTGCGGATTCATCATTTTTCGATTTGTATGTGTTCGACGGCAGGGCAAGCATGCCTGCAGCTTTTGCAGGTGCGCATGCGGGCATCCAACCCCCCGCGGGGAGCAGCGCAATTCCCGCGACTGGCAATCCCGCAGCAACCAGCCAACTCGGCGAACCCCGCGCGGGCGGCCAGACGATTGCGGGGGGGATGCCAGAACATGCGGGCGATTCACCAGCATCCGCAACCAGCCAACCCCCCGCGGGCAGTCCGCCCGCCCGCGGCCAGCAAACCCCGCTTGCCGCCGTTCTTTCCTCCTACGTCGCGCTCACCGGCACCATGAAGCTGCCCCCAATCTGGGCGCTCGGCTTCCAACAGTGCCGCTGGAGCTACACCCCGGCTTCCCGCGTCCTCGAACTCGCAAAAACCTTCCGCGAAAAGCACATCCCCTGCGACGTCATCTATCTCGACATCGATTATATGGAAGGCTACCGCGTCTTCACCTGGTCGGGCGAACATTTCCCCGACCCTGCCGCGCTCATCGGACGGCTGCACGATATGGGCTTCCGCGTTGTCACCATCGTCGACCCGGGCGTCAAGCGCGACTCCCGCTACAAGGTCTACCTCGAAGGCTGCAAACGCGACGCCTTTTGCAAACTCCCCTCCGGAGAAATCTACCACGGGCGCGTCTGGCCCGGCGAATCCGCCTATCCCGATTTTTCCTCCGCC
Organism: Treponema sp.; assembly: GCA_004294945.1. Taxonomy (GTDB): domain Bacteria; phylum Spirochaetota; class Spirochaetia; order Treponematales; family Treponemataceae; genus Teretinema. The sequence goes on along the minus strand of SHOL01000137.1, from coordinate 4,971 downwards.
GATACCCGCTCCTGGTGGGCCGAAAACCACCGCGCCCTCTTCGATCCCGGCGTCGACGGCATCTGGAACGACATGAACGAACCGAGCGACTTTTCCCCCGACACTGGCGGCGACCGCAGCCTCGGCACGGTTCCCGGCTTTGTCATGACCTCAGGCGACGGTTTTCCCGAATCCTTCGCCGAAGCCCACAACGCCTACGGCTTCGACATGGCCCGCGCCACCCAGGAAGCGTTTGCCGCACTCAAACCCAACGACCGGCCCTTCCTCGTCACCCGCGCAGGCTACGCGGGCATCCAGCGCCATTCCGCCGTCTGGACCGGCGACAACCACAGCTGGTGGGAGCACCTCGCCTCGGGCTTGCCCATGCTCCTCAACTTCGGCCTTTCCGGCGTCCCCTTTTGCGGCGGCGACGCAGGCGGCTTCCAGGGCAATGCCTCGGGCGAACTCTTTGCCCGCTGGATGCAGGCCGCCTGCTTCTCTCCCTTCTTCCGCGCCCATTCGGCCGCCGGCACCATCGACCACGAATGCTGGTCCTTCAGTCCCGAAACCGAACGCATCGCCCGCGACGCCATCCGCCTCCGCTACCGCCTCCTTCCGTACCTCTATAGCGAAATGCGCCGCGCCAGTCTCGACGGCATGCCCGTCCTTCGCCCCCTGATTTTCGACTTTCCCTTCGACCCCAATACCCGCCACCTTGCAGACCAATTCATGTTCGGCCCCTCCATCCTCGTCGCCCCCGTCGTTCATCAGGGAAAAAACGAACGCATCGTCTACCTTCCCGACGGTCTCTGGTACGACTGGCACACCAAAGAGCCCGTCACAGGCGGTACAAGCTTTATCGCCCGGGCCCCGCTCGACCTCATCCCGATGTATGTCCGCGCCGGCGCCGTCATCCCCGTGTACGCAGCGAACCTCATCGAAAAAGTCTCCAGCACCGCCGGCCTCGACTTCTCTGCAGTCGAATTCGAAGCGTATGCTGGAGCGTCCGGCTTCTTCGATTTCTACGAAGACGACGGCCTCACGGCCGACTATCAACGCGGCGTCTACGACCTCACGCGCGTCTCCCTTTCAGGAAACACGTCTCAGAACGTCTCCTTCACCGTGCTGCAGGGTAATTGGCGCGGCGGGCGCACCACCGGCAAGGCAACCATATTCGGGAAATAATGTTCCCTATATCACTTTATTTCTCCTGTTTGTTGCACATGCAACACAATTCGGCCTCCCGAATGACTATATTATACGTACGGAGCATCACCCAAGCGGTGCCCTACAAGGAGGCTTTCACATGTCGACAGACACATCCTTTATTCAGGCGATTCAGAAAAATCTTGCTACCCTGTCCCAATACGTGCCGGTAGTAGCGCGAGTGCACGGCGGCAGCCACCCGGAATTCCACCAGGTTCGTGCCGTATTCGATGAGCTTGCCGCGGAAGTAAATAAAGCGGGCGCCGACAAAGCCGATCTTGGCGGACAGTTTAAACGCCTGCGCACCCTCACCGGAAAGTACACCGTTCCCTCCGATGTCTGCGAATCCTACGAGGCAGTGTATACCATGCTTGCGGAACTCGACGCCGCGTACACCGCGTCGCACCAGACCGCCAATGGTGCCGCCAATGGCGCCGGATAAGGAAGCAGAACATGCAACAAATCATCCTGAAACGTAAAAATCACCTGATGGTGCTCGGCGGCTCGCTCATCGCCCTGGGATTCTTCAGCGCATTCGCCCTGAAAAACGAAACTCTCGCCGAATATGCGCTTGCCGTCGCATCCGTCCTGTGCTTTCTGCCGGTCGCGATTCAAGCGTACCAATCGCTCCGACTCAAGATTGTCAGCATCGATGTACTGGTAACCATCGCAGTTGCAGGTGCTTTCGCGCTCCGGAATTTTGAAGAATCGGCTATTGTTACCTTTTTATTCCTGTTTGGAGCCTACCTCGAACAGCGTACCCTGACCAAAACCCGATCTGCCATCAAGGAACTTACCGAAATGGCTCCGGAAAGCGCACTGAAGCGCATGGGCGACGGCAGCTTCAAAGAAGTTCCGGTGGAGGAAGTCGACGTGGGCGATATCCTGCAGGTAAAAACCGGCGCCAGGGTTCCCGTGGACGGCACCGTATCAAGCGGCGAAGGCCACGTCAACGAAGCGAGCATAAACGGCGAGTCCCTGCCTGCCGGAAAAAAAGAAGGATCGGCGGTATATGCCGGCACGATTCTGGAAGACGGAACCCTGCAGATCGTTGCCGAGCGCGTCGGCGAAGAC
>SHOL01000137.1:0-2702 GCA_004294945.1 Treponema sp. | reverse complement strand
CGAACTGGTCGAAGAAGCCCAGGATTCCAAATCAGAGGCAGAACGCTTCATAGACCGGTTTTCCAAGTACTACACCCCTGCCGTACTCCTCCTTGCCGTTGTCGTGTGGGCTTTCACCCGAAACATCGAACTCTCTATCACGATCCTGGTCCTGGGCTGCCCGGGCGCACTGGTCATCGGCGTTCCGGTATCGAATGTGGCCGGCATCGGCAACGGAGCCCGTGCCGGCGTCCTGCTCAAAGGAAGCGAAGTTATCCACGATTTCAGCAGAGTAGACACCATCGTATTCGACAAGACCGGCACCCTGACAACCGGCAAGACCCGGGTCGCCGACGTTGCATACTACGACGCCGGGGAAAAAATCAGAGGCGCCCCGAATACGGCATCCGCAGATTTCGTGCGGAGCGCGCTTGCAAGCGTGGAAACCGAATCCGACCATCCGCTGGCCAAAGCGATTGTCGAACATCTGGGCGACATCCCGCTTCTCGGCGTGGAAAAAACATCGGTCGCAAAAGGGCAGGGCATAACGGCAACCGTGGACGGACGGCGCATCGCGGTCGGAAACGCCCGCCTCATGGAAAGCGAAGGCGTTCCCCTCGATCACGCGGCCCTCGCCGACATCGAATCGTTCACCCTGAACGGCAACTCGCTCGTACTTGCAGCCGTAGACGGACGCCTGCGCGCACTCTTCGGCATCCGGGACACCATCCGCCCCGGCGTTCGCCACGACCTCCAGAAGCTGAAGAAGCTCGGCATCCGGAATCTGGTCGTACTTTCTGGCGACACCCAGAAAACAGTAGACCTCGTCGCCGGAGAGCTGGGTCTGACGGAAGCGCACGGCCACATGCTCCCCGAAGACAAATCTGCCTACATAGCCGACCTGAAAAAAAAGGGTCACATCGTTGCCTTTGTCGGCGACGGCGTAAACGACAGTCCCTCGCTGGCGCTCGCGCATATCGGAATCGCCATGGGCGGTGGCACCGACGTCGCGATCGAAACCTCGGATGTTGTCCTCATGAATTCGGACTTCGGCCGTCTGCCCCACGCGCTCGGTCTTGTCAGAGCGACGGCGCGCAATATGCGGCAAAACATCGGCATCGCAATCGGCGTCGTCGTCTTGCTCATCTCCAGCCTGATCTTCAGCGACTGGATGAATATGTCTATCGGAATGTTTGTACACGAAGCAAGCATCCTTGTCGTCATCCTGAACGGCATGCGGCTTCTCCGGTACAAAATCGACACACAGACCGGGTCAAACGCCCGGTAACTATGGAGGTATCACATGGCAAAAGCAGTCGTACAACTTGAAACCCTAACCTGCCCCTCGTGCGTGCTAAAAATCGAAAAAGCGGCCAAATCCGTCGCAGGAGTCGACCCGTCAAGCGTAGAAGTCCTGTTCAACGCCAGCAAGCTCAAGTTCGACTTTGACGCCGAAAAAATCGCCGTTTCGGACGTGGAAAAAGCCGTAACCGCCCTTGGCTACGAAGTCAAAAAATCCCAGGTCAAGGACAGCTAGGAATTCTTGAAGGGGGGGGGAAGTCTCCCCCTCGCTGCACCTTGTTCACCTCCGGTGCCCCGGCCCCGGAGGTAAACAAGCTTCCGCTACCCCCTCTCTGGCTGCGTCTTTTGAAGGCCGCGAAATGGATGAGTTTTCGTCCCACAGGATCGAAGGTATCTGTTCTCTGATGCTTTCGTCGGCGATGCTTGCGTTATCCAGTAAAGTCTCCCGAACCCTCGCGAACCGTTTTTGTAAGTTCTTGTCGAACCGTACAAAATACTCCGCGATATCCTGTTTCATCGCTTTCCTCTTTCGCCGTTAGCGGTTTTGCCCCCGTTCTACCGCGAGTCTGATGCTACCGGGGCTGGCCGTTTGCTCCGTGCGAGCGTGCGAAGCGCTTCAGTTTTCAAATTTTCCGAAACGAGTTCGAGCGCCCGGTCTCGGTTGTAGAACTCGGAAGTGTATGCCGCGGCAAAGCCTTCCAGTATCGATGCAAGGTCGCTTCTTCCGCTGATTGTACGCTTGCCGATGGTAAACGAGCCATCCGCAAACAAAAGTTCCGCGTAGAGCGCTTCTTTTGCATAGCGGGGAAGGATATCCGTCAGCCCTTCGTACAGAGCTATTGACGATTCGCCGAAAACAAGCGCGTGGTAATCGGTAAAAAATCCTGCCTTGCCGATCGGATCGGCAAAAAGGAGCACCAGATTCCCGGGCGAGCGGTCGCAGCCGCGCCCTGCAAGTTTGTCCGCAATTGTCGGGAATGATTTTTTGTTTTTCCAGTCAAGCGCCGCCTGTCCGAAGAAAAGCCACGTTTCGTCCGTGCCGTCGTCAGGGTGGATTCGTTCAAACGGAATATCTGCCGGCAGGCGTTTTTCGATATACCGGGCAAAGAGTGTGTTCCGTTCATGCGCGTCGAGCGAGCGTACCAGAGTACTGCTCAGGGTGTCGCCGCTTTCGATCATGTCGGTTTTATAGCGTTCAGCTTCTTCTTCTGTCAGTCGGAGTTCCTTCCGTATCATCCAGAAAAAGGCTTCGAGGTTTCCCGAAACCTCCGTATCCGATCGGTACCGGTTTTCTGCTTCCGAACGGAAAAGCGCATCCATCCGGGTAAAATCGGGATAGCGGAGGAGGGCGGCCAGTTCGGCAACCTTGCTGTGACCCTCTGCAATAGTTGCGAAGCCGGGACCCCCTGCGAAGCCGGGGC
>SHOL01000136.1 GCA_004294945.1 Treponema sp. | reverse complement strand
ACGACGAAACGCTCGACGGACTTGCCCGCTCGACCGCTCTCTTCCGCGCGCTAAAGGACTACCGGAAGCACGCTGTCGCGGAAAACGCCGAAAGCGGAATTCCGGTCATGCGACCCCTCGTCCTCCATTACGAGGACCCTGCCTACGCCGATGTCAAGGATGAATATCTGCTGGGCCGCGATCTTCTCGTCGCACCCGTTGTGCGCGAAGGAGAAACGGAGCGCACTCTGCTGGTTCCCGACGGAGTCTGGACCCACGTATGGACAGGGAAGAAGTTTGAGAAAGGCCCGGCAACAGTTTCGGCCCCCATCGGCGAAATCCCGCTTTTCTGGCGCGAAGGATCATCCTGGACGGAGCTCTTCTCCACCCTTGCCGAACGCATCGCATATTCCGCAAACAGTATAGTTACAGACTCCGGCTTGACCGAATAATTAAAAGAGACAGGAACGCTTTACATGATTGAACTCGTAGAAAACCTGAAAGGAAATTCGTTCGAGCTCCGCTGGAACGGAAGAACGATTGCGAACCACAGTCCGCGCAGCCCGATGATCGAAATCGGAAGCGGCACAGGAAGCTATAAAGTCGGCGGCGGCGTGTACCGCATACGGGATACGCGGCGCACTATTCAAAAGGCAACCCGCTATTCCGCTGACCGGATTCAGGATTCCGTCCTGATCCGCTTTCCCGGAGCCGCAACGATGAAAATCACGGAGAAGTCCGGCCGACTGATCCTCTCCTTCCACGAATACAGCAATAACGCGAATCGCCTGATTCTGCGGCTCGCATCGAACCGAACCGAGCGCATCTACGGCTGCGGCGAACAGTACAGCGTCCTCAACCTCAAGGGCCGCAGTATTCCCATCTGGATACAGGAACAGGGAATCGGCCGGGGACACGACCTTCTGACATTCCTTGCGAACGTCACTGCGGACGGAGCGGGAGGCTCCTGGCACACAACCTATTACAGCCAACCTTCATTCGTCGCAAGTTCAGGGCTCTGGCTCCACAGCGAATCCACCGCCTATTCGATCTTCGATTTCACCGCGGCAAGGACAACCCGGCTCGAATTCTGGCAGATTCCGAACGCAATCCATATCGGCGCGGAAGAATCGCTTTCCGACGCGGTTTCCGCCCTCGGCGGCTGCGTCGGACGGCAGCCGCCGCTTCCGGAATGGGTGCACGGCGGAGTCGTGCTCGGCGCGCAGGGCGGAACGGAAGCAGTCCTGAAAAAACTCGAGGACGCGAATAAAGCGGGAGTTCCGGTCGCCGCCGTATGGGCGCAGGACTGGGAGGGAAGGAGAATCACCAGCTTCGGAAAGCAGCTGTGGTGGAACTGGAAGGCGGACGACAAGCTCTATCCCGCGCTGAGCGAAACCATACGCAAGCTCCGGGAATCGGGAGTCCGGTTCCTCGGCTATATAAATCCCTTCCTGGCGACAGAAAGGGAGCTCTACCGGGAAGCATCCGAAAAAGGCTACCTTGTGCGGAACGAAGGCGGCAGCGAAGCAATGATCACGGTTACAACTTTTCCGGCCGCGCTGGTCGACCTTGCCAATCCGGAAGCCTTCGAATGGATCAAGAGCGTCATCAAGGAATACATGATCGGAGCGGGGCTGTCCGGCTGGATGGCCGACTTCGGGGAATGGCTTCCGCCCGGCGCCGTCTCCGCTTCGGGAAAGGCCTCCGAACTCCTGCACAACGAATACCCGGTTCTCTGGGCGCGCGCGAACGCGGAGGCGATACGGGAGGCCGGGCTTGAAAACGAGATATTCTTTTTCTGCCGTTCGGGGTACTCGGGAAGCGCGAAATCGGTTCCGGCGTTCTGGGCCGGAGACCAGATGGTCGACTTCAGCAAGACAGACGGACTGCCGACGGTGGTCACGTCAGCCCTTTCGCTCGGCTTCTCCGGCGTCGGCATATCGCATTCCGACATAGGAGGCTATACTTCAGTCGGCTATATAAAAAGAACAAAGGAAGTATTCATGCGCTGGGCGGAACAGGCGGCTTTCACGCCCGTCATGCGAACCCACGAGTCGAACAGGCCGGACACGAACTGGCAGTTCAATTCGGACGGGGAAACCCTCGCCCATTTCGCGAGGATGGCGAAAATCTACGCCGCTCTTGCGCCCTACAGAAAAGCAGTTCTGACCGAATATATCCGCGAAGGGAAGCCTCCGGTCCGTCATCTGTCTCTCGCCTATCCAGAAGACCAAACCGCGGCATCAATCGACGATCAGTATCTGTTCGGCAGCTGCATACTCGCCGCGCCGGTACTGAAAAAAGGACGAAAAACGCGGAAAGTCTACATACCGGAGGACGGATGGATCGGACTCTTCGACGGCAAAGCGCGGAGCAAGGGATGGCGCACAGAACCGGCGCCGTTCGGCTATCCCCCGGTTCTGGTTCGCAAGGACTCGGCATGGGAAACACTGTTCGAAACCATTCGCAAGGAGTTTGAATAATGAACGTAAAACGAAAAGTCGGCATCGCAAACTGCATCGCCTACGGAGTCGGCGACATGTATGGCGGAGGGGCATTCTTCCTGATCAGCACCTTCAGCATGTATTTTTTCATCAATGTCGCGGGTCTTTCGCCCTTCCTCGCAGGACTCATCCCGGGGCTCGGCAAGGTTTGGGATGCCGTCTCCGATCCCTTGATGGGATACATTTCGGACAGAACGAAATCCCGGTTCGGAAGGAGGCGCGTTTATTTCCTTGTCGCGATCGTACCGGTATTCGCGACCTTTGCCCTTCTGTGGGTTCCCTCCCCGTTCCAGGGTCAGCTCGCGACCTTCGCCTTCTACTTTATCGCCTATCTTCTTTTCTATACCGTTACGACAATGACGATGGTGCCCTACTCCGCCCTGTGCGCGGAAATGACGGAAGACTTTGCAGAACGGAACAGGCTTTCCGGCACCCGCATGGTTTTCTCCGTCCTCGCAACCATGATAGTCGCGATCTTTGCCGAACGTATCATCAAGTCGTCGGCGGATCCGGCCGCAGGGCACCTCGCGATGGGGCTTGTGTTTGCCGTTCTGTACGCACTTCCCTGGATTTTCGTGTTCTTCGGCACATGGGAGCTTCCTTCCCGCGCGGCGGCCGAAGACGAAGAAACAGGCCCGCTTGCGGTATTCCGCAACTTCGGAACCATCTTCCGGAACCGCTCGTTCCGCGTTCACATACTGATGTACATCGCCGCCTACACCAGCATGGACGTCGTCATGGCCTGGCTCAAGTTCTACCTGAACGATGTCCTTCAGAAGCCCGGCATTCTTTCGACCGGGCTTGCGGTGATGATCGTCTGCGAGATGGTAATGCTTCCGGCCTATGTCGCACTCGCGAACAGGAAAAGTCACGGAACCGCGCTCATTACCGGATTCGCCGTCTGGTTTGTCGGCATGGGAGTTTTTGCATTTCATACGCCAGAAACTTCCAATACGGTAATTCTACTTAATTGCGCTCTGATCGGCGCAGGACTTTCGGCAGCAGTTTCCATTCCCTGGTCTATCCTTCCTTTTGTAACCGACGTTGATACATTAATCACCGGAAAGAGGAGAGCAGGAACCTACGCCGGGGCCATGACCCTGATCCGCAAGCTGATACAGGGCTTGCTGGTGCTGCCAACGCTAGGTCTGGTGCTTACGCTGATCGAGTATCGACCGGCAACGGGCCCGGAAACCGTCGTTCAGACTGCGAAGACACTTGGATTGATGAAATTATTTTTTATCGCCACTCCAATGGTATGCATCGCGCTCGGCATTGTCGCGTCGATGCGTCTGGCGATAAACAAAAAAACGCATCGGATTATGTATGGAAGAAATCGGCCGCCTCGAGAAAGGCGGCCGGAAGGAAGACGCCGCAGCGGAGACCAAAGAAATCTGCGAGCGGCTGTCGGGCCATCCCTATGAATCGCTGATGCCCGGCCAGGGCGATGATCATCGCGCCTGACCGGATCAGCAATAGTCAGGACAATATCAGGGAATAAGCACCGGGCCGATGGAGTCCATGATCAGCGGATCCTTGGCGAAGTCGCCGCCGCCGAACGCGAAGTCTTCGCTCTTCGCCGAAAGGAGACGGTTCGCGCTGCTCATGCCGTCGTAGTCGTAGGTCGCGGCGTAGATCTTCATGCCGCTGATGGTTTCAGGATTGTCGAAAGCCTCGGCGTTCCAGGTGAACGAGATCGTCCGCGCCTCGGAATCCACTTTGATTTCAGGAGTCGCCATCACAGCGCTTCCGAAGTTCGCCGCGTCGGCGCCCTTCGACGACCAGAACCAGTTGTTCCAGCCTCCCACCTGCGCGAAGTAGTCCCAGGTCATGCCGTCCGGAAGTTCGGCGTTCTGCCTGGGCATGGCGCTCACCTTCGAATCGGAACCGGGCAGACTGAAGTAGACGTAGAACGTTACGTGGTCGAACTTGTTCAGGGGGCCCCATGCGGTGGAAATCGGGCTGTCCATCTTGAATACCAGGCGAACCGAGTTGCCTGCCGTATACACGTCCATGGAGGCGATGTCGCACTGCTTGTCTTCGAAGGTCGGGTCGAGCGGATAAGAATACGCTCCGGCGGGTCCCAGATCGTCGTCGAGCGCGTCGGCGACCGTAAGAGCCTTTTCCCAATCAAGCGACACTTCGAAATCGAACGGCGAAGAAACAATCAGCCGGCCGGTTTCGTCAAGGCCGGCGACAACCGCATGGTGAAGGCCGTTCGAGAGGCTCTTCACTTCCACGTTCTTCGAGAAGCTGCCCGACACGGGGAAACCGCGGTCCCAGCGGCCGTCGATAACGATGCGGGCATCGGCAAGGGTTCCGGTTGTACCGGTCACTGTTCCATCTTTTTTCCAGATGCCGGAGGAACCGGAAACGGAAACGGCGGAAGCCGGAGCGGACGCGGCGACGGCGGCTGAAGAATCGGATGACACTTCATAAACCACGGCGCTCTTTCCGGGAAGCAGAATGGAGAAGGTTCCGTCGGCGGCAGTGGATATCGCCGAGGCGTCGGTTCCGTGCGAGAACACGGGAACGAGAGAGGCGCCCGCGATGCCGGATTCCATGTTCGCGCCGAGAGACGGAGCGGATCCGGTATTGATGACGGTGATCATCCGCTTGCCGTCGGGAGAATCGCTGCGGTACGCAAGAATTCCCGCGCCCTGCTTTGTCGAGGCGAAAACGGTTACTTCGCCGCGGGTGAACGCCTTGCTCGACTTGCGCAGCTCGGCCAGGGAGGCGAGGTACTTGTACAGACGGCTTTCGGTATCGAAGTGGTCCTTTCCGCCCGAGTTGTATCCGGCGGCGAACATGGAGGCGCGCACGTCCTGGAATTCCTGCTCGGTTCCGTAGTAAATCACGGGAACGCCGGGAATGGTGTACATGAACAGAAGCGCGGTCTCCAGATCCTCGACGTTCGCGGAGGCAAGGAAGCGGTCCATGTCGTGGTTGTCCACGAAGTTGTACAGGCGGGTCAGGCTTCCGTACTCTTTCACGAGTGACTCGAGGCGCCAGGCAAGCCGGTCGCTCGACTTTCCGCGAGCGAATACGTCAACCATATCGCTCTGGAGAGAAAAGTTCAGAAGACCGTTCAGCATCGGCTTTTCTTCGGTTCCGAGGTACGATGCGGTCAGCTTGTCGCCCGCATCACTGAAGGCGCCGGCTGCGTTCCAGCATTCGCCGAACGCAATGAAATTGTCGCGGCCGGTATTCTTTGCCTGGGTCATGATGCCCGGATTGGCCGGATCGGCAGACCACAGGAAATCATTCCAGAAACCGTGCTCGATATATTTGACGGTGTCGATACGGAAACCGTCGACTCCGGCGGCCTTGATCCAGTAGCCGTAGCTCTTCTTCAACGCATTCACCACATCGGGATTCGACGTATTCAGGTCGTCAAGATCGGAAAGCTGGCCGGTCCAGCGGTCCTCGTCCTTGTCGAAATTGGAAATGCCGGCGGTCCAGTGGTAGATCGCCGCGTCGCGCTGCGCCTGATTGCTGAAATCCGTCTTGTTGAAAGGAGACTGGCTGGGCTTCGAGACCGGCACCGAGTCGGTGTTCTTTACGAAGACATCCTTGCCCGCAATGTTTTGGATGCGGAAAAAGTTGCCCATGTGGTTCGGCACGATGTCCTGAACCAGATACATGCCGTTTCCGTGCAGCGTCCGGGAGAGCGCCTGATACTCGGCGAGCGTTCCCATGTGCTTGTCGACCTTCATCAGGTTCTCTGCCCAATAGCCGTGGTAGCCGCCATAATTCACCATCGGATCCCACCACTGGTTCGCGACGGGCGGAGTGACCCAGACTGCGGTCGCGCCGAGGCCCTTGATGTAGTCGACTTTCTGCGCAACGCCCGCAAGATCGCCGCCTGAATACTTGGCGATCGTAGAAGGATCGTACTCGCCCTTTTTCTGGTCCGAGTTCGCTGTGTTGCCGTCGAAGAAGCGGTCGGTCATCACGAAATAGATGATCTGGTCTTCCCAGTCGGGAGACTGAACATGCAGGGCGCCCGATCCTTCGCCGGACGCGTCCTTTTTCGCGCTTGAACCGGGTGCGGAAGCGCATCCGGAAAATGCAATGACGAACGCGATGCATACTGCCATGCACCCGCCTGTTGCGCCGACACGGCGGCGCAGGTTGTGATTTTTCAATTTTCTCCTCCAGTAATCAGACGGGTGATGCCGCCTGTACCTTCAGAATATCTCTACTAAACCGTTTTAGCAACGGTTTAGTTAGCAATTTAAGTTACAGGAAAGTAA
>SHOL01000135.1 GCA_004294945.1 Treponema sp. | reverse complement strand
ATTCCGCAGCATTTCGCGGTGGGGCGGTTCGTTTTGTCACCGAACGCGATGCGCTTTCGAAAGAAGCAGCGTCTTTGGAGCAGTTGATGCTGCAAGGCAGGGATGATTCCCGAAACGCGCTCTCTGCTGCCTCTGGAGTCACAACCGGTTTCACGTCGGATATCGAGCGCTGGAACGACACGCTCCGTTCCGGTCTTGCAGATTTGCAGAAAAAGGTCTATACGGAAGCAGTCCTGTGGTATGCTTCTGCCGCCGGGAACGCGATCGGCGAACGGCGTGTTTCCTGGTCGGACTCTCTCTCTCTCCTCGAGGGCGTACCACAGCCGGATTCTGTAACTGTTTTCTATTACCCCGCGGAGAGTCTTGCCGCTTTTACCGGTCTCCGGTCAGCTGCGGCCAAGGATAAAACATCCGTACAGTCGGCTCTTTCCTGGGCTCGCGAAATACCCGCACGCTTTCGGGAATCCGAAGGCATCCGTTCCGGAATTACAAGCCTGGAATCAATGATCGCGTATCTTGACCGCCTGGATTCCGATATTGCATCAGCCTCCGCTCGGGCGAATTCCCGCATCCTGCAGGCTAATCTCGCAAAACAGGAATCAGAACTGAGGTATTCTCAGGCTCTTGCCTCCCTGAAACGCAATGATTTTCAGAGTGCTCGCGACAATCTGCAGCGGTCGCGCGAGAAGGCAAACCAGTCTCTTTCCTGGCAGGAGTCAAAAACCTTCCGAACCGAAACCGACCGCAAGCTTGAACAGCTCGGTACCGATATTACCCGAACCGAAAACGAAGCAGTCGTACGTGAAGTGCGTATTTTGATCTCAAGCGGAAAAAACTTCTATTATCAGGGCAACTTCGATCTGGCCGAGCAAGTGTTGAATCAGGCAAAAGCCCGCTGGAGCGTCACAAATATTGAACCGAACGTCGAAGTTACAAACTGGCTGGCTATCGTCAATACAGCATTGTCCATGAAAACCGGCCGAACAATTCCCGTTTCCGCTCCCCTGTATCCCCAGATGAGCCAGCTTTTGAGCAGTGCCAACCAGCTCTATACTGAAGGAAAAGAACTGATCGAAAAGGGCAAACGAACTCAGGCGATCGAGCTATTAACCCAGGCAAAGGAAAAACTGCAGCAGCTCAAGCTGGTGTACCCTCTGAACGAGGATGCCGGTCAGCTTACCTTGAAGATCGATCAGGTTATCGATCCTGCTGCATTCAAAGTTTCATTCAGGCAAAAAGTCGAAACTGCACGCGCTACCTATCGAAGCGAGCCGCAGAAGGCGTACAGCGAACTGCTCGATTTGTACAAGCTGGACCCGGCATATCCCGGAATCAAACGTCTGGTCGACGAGATCGAAGTGTACCTTGGAATCCAGATACCTCCCCCCGACCCGAAAGCTCTCGCCCGCTCGTCGGAGCTTACACGATCAGCCCAGAAAATATATGATGCAAATACCAGAAGCATGTTCCAGATTGCGCTCGATCAGCTCGACGAAGCGATCAAGCTGAATCCCGACAACCAGAACGCAATTGCGCTCAAGGACCGCGTTCAGACCGCCATTGGAGGTCAATCCGTAGCGGTTCTTTCGGGCAACGATGAAGCAAAGTATCAACAAGCTGTTCTGGAATTGCAGAAAGGCAATAAAATAACCGCATCCGCCCTTGTCGAACAGCTTTTGCAGAATCCGAAAAGCAGAAACTCCGCCAAGATTCAGGATCTAAAAAAGAGGATAGATTCCCAGCTATGAGAAAACCTGTTTTCCTGCCTGTCATTCTATTTTCCCTGCTGATGCTGGCAAGCGTACCGGCAACCGACTACTACTGGGAGGATCCGCAATCGCTTGTTCCGTCCGAAAGCCGGTTTCCGTCATCGGCATCGAACGGAACTGTTTCACTCGTGCTGTGGCAGGAAATCGTATCCGGCTCTCCGGATGGCGGCACTATGTACTTATCTGCCCACGTATATGACGGCCGCTCCTGGTTTCTCCGCCGTCGTTTTACGGGTCCCGTATCCTATGCCGGCGACATACCGTCGATCGCCTCGTGCGCCGTCGACTCCCAAAACACGCTGCTGGTGTCGGCTCTTTTTTCATCGGGAGACATACGCGTCTTCAGCTCTGCCGATTTTGGCTCTTCCTGGAGCGAAAGCCGGGTGTCTTCCGGCGGAGAATCCTTGTTGTCGCCCGTTATTTTTTCTCTGTCGGACGGCGGCTTCCTGCTGCTCGCAACACGAGGAAGTTCGGACTCCTTTACCATGTATGTGTCCCGATCCTCAGACGGCCGGCAATGGACGGCCTTTACCGAGTTTCCTCCCGTCGCAGGGCTTCGCAACGCCTTTTTGCCTGCGCATGCTGTATCCGGGAATTCTGACGTAATCGTTTTCCAGGCCTGGCACGAAAACGAAGGGCGCTTCTCCTATCAGCTGTACTCGACTGTTTCCCCGGACGGCGGACGGTCCTGGAGTGCGGCAAGGATGGTCACTTCCTTCGATGAACCCGGAATTTCCCCGTCGTCGGCAGCTGCCCGCTTCACTTCCTGGCATAATCAGCGCCCAAAAATCGGCTCGATCAGCGGATCGCTTGCGTTGGTCTGGGAACGTGCCCGGACTTCATCCCAGCGGTATGCAATCTACTACGCTCCGCTCGGTGCGAACGGGCTCCTGAACGGATCTCCCGAACAGGTGTCTTCCGGCGTCGGCGAATGCTATGCTCCGGATATCGTCAATGCAGAGGGAGCTCCGGTCATTGTCTGGTTTGACAACCGGAAGGGCGTTAATCGCATATATATGGCGCAGAAATCAGGTTTTCTGTGGACCGAAACCGAACTGACACGAAACTCGTTCGACGCCTCATTCGGCCGAGCTATAGTCGCAGGCGGAGATCTGGAAATTTACTGGCAGCAAGCGCAAAGCCGGTCGGCAAACCGTGTGTTCAGGCTCTCTCCGGACCGGTCAGTCAAGGAACCCGCTATTGCGGCCTCCAACTTCGATGCGGGCAAAAAATCCCGGAATTCCGCTGTGCGGTTTTCCGTACGAATGCCGGACGACTCATCCGGCATTGCCGGCTATTCCTGGGCCTGGTCGCATGAAACGCCTCCCGAGGTTCCCCTGTCTCTGGCCCATTTACCAGAAGACAGCAGAATTTCTGCAGAAGCCGATCTCGACGGCAGCTGGTTCCTGGGCGTCAGGGCAGCTGATTATGCAGGCAACTGGTCTTCGCCCGCGTATTTCGAATTCGTGCGGGACACAACACCGCCGCTTCCTCCCGTTCTGGAGAATCCTGCCCTTGACGAATCGGGTTTCCTTGTCTCGAACACATCCAGGTTGCGCTGGTCTCCTGCCGAATCCGACGACATCGCAGGCTATTCCTGGCGCTTCGAATACGTCGCCTCCCTCGACTATCTTCCAGTGCTGGAGCGAACTGCTCGAATGCTCGATCCGACAACGGAAACCGTCGCTCAGCCGGTTCCTGCATCCTTCGACTTTCAGTCTGCTGCAGCGGCCCGCCTGAAAATCGCCTCCCCGCAGCCTGCCGTCGCGGGAAGAACGCCCGAAATTTCCTTTACAAACCGGGATAACGGAATCTATGCGCTCTCTGTTTCGGCCATCGACAGCACGGGAAACGTCAGCGCACCTGTTGTCCGGTATTTCGCCCTCAATAAATATGTTGCGTACACCTACATCACCTATATCGATTCCAAAGTCGACGACTCGGGTGTCATCTCGCTCTCCATAATCGGACGCGGCTTCAGCGACGGCGGCCGCCTGAACGAAATCTTTCTGGACCGCGACGGGACAGCTCCCTGGGATGTGTCCCTATCCCGTTCCTCCGGCCAATTTACCGTCGCCAACGACCGTCTTGTTTCAGGCATCACAGTCTCGGATCTCGAAGAGGGCAGATATCGGCTCGTCCTCAATCATCCCGTCCGGGGCCTGTATGTTTCGAAACCCTTGTTATCCGTCACCGAATTCGGAACGGTCAAATTCGGCGATTACCGCCACGAATTCGTTCCGCCCTGGAAAATTGAACCCCCTGCATCAGGGTTTTCGCCGACATCCGGAATACTGTTTCTCTGGTCGGGAATCGTATTCTCTGTTCTGATTCTTCTCTTTTCTTTCGCAGGCGTCTCCGGCACAGCCCGCGAAGTATTCATGATCCGCCGGGAAGTACAAGCGCTTGTAACAGGAGACAGTATGCCATCCGAACGAAAAAAACGGTCCGCCTCGCTTCGAAAAAAAGGGCTCGGACTCCGCTTCAAACTTGCATTCTTTACCGGAACGCTGGTTATTTCGGTTGTTCTGATCGTTTCGATACCGCTTGGCCTGCAATTTTCTGCAAACCAGGAGCGTACCCTGGCGGCAGGGCTCGAATCCCGTGTCAAAGTTCTGCTCGACAGTCTTTCTTCCGGCGCCCGTGCGTACCTCCCAAGCCAGAACATTCTCGAACTCGGGTTCCTTCCGGACCAGATTTCGGCCCTTTCAGAAGCCAAGAGCGCCACAATTACCGGTTTCAGCGCTGATTCCTCAATGACCGGGGTTGATTTCGTCTGGGCAACCAACGACGCAGAAATAAATTCGCGAATCGACACCACCGCTCTTGTTCTGGGCAAATCGCGCCTCGAGCGTCCCGAAAACGAAGAAATAAGAATCAAAATTGAAGCTCTCGATCAAGAAGCAGCCGCTTCTGTGAGCGAGATGTCGGAGGGTATTACAACTCTCACGCAGGAAGGTATCAAACTGGCCCTCAACACAGACGAACTCTCAGTCCAGCGCCGCGACGAAATCCAGACGATCACCCGACAGCTTGAGGAGAAGCTCAATACCGAGCTTTCCCGGCTTTCTTCCAGCGGTACGGGTTCCTGGCCGCTCTATGACACCGGCAAGATCTCGCGCGAAATTACCGACTATGTCTTCTATAAACCAGTCCTGTTTCGGCAGGGCAGTGACACGCACTACGTCCGGGGCACTGTCCGGGTGGAAATATCCACCCGATCCCTGCTGGAAACCGTAGATCGAGACCGGGAAGTATTGGTGCGAACTACCGCATATATAGCACTTGTCGCGGTTCTTATCGGTATCGTCGGCGCCCTCCTTCTTGCTTCCATTATTATTTCTCCGGTACGCAAACTTGCGTCCCACGTCGCAATGATCCGCGACACGGAAGACAAGGAAGAACTGGACGGTAAGGATCTAAAGCTCCGTTCCCGCGACGAAATCGGTCTGCTCGGCGAAATCATCAACGATATGACGCACGGACTGGTCAAAGCCGCGGCAGCTTCGAAGGACCTGACGGTTGGTAAGGAAGTTCAGAAAATGTTCATACCGCTCGAAACCGACTCTAACGGACGCAAGCTTACCTGCGGCAGTACTGTCGATGAAAAAGCGGCATTCTTCGGCTACTATGAGGGGGCAAAAGGCGTATCCGGCGACTATTTCGACTATATAAAGCTGGATGCCCGCCACTATGCAATCATCAAGTGCGACGTTGCCGGCAAGGGCGTTCCTGCTGCGCTCATCATGGTCGAAGTAGCGACACTCTTTCTGGACTACTTCAAAGACTGGACCTATGAAAAAAACGGATATCGTCTGGGATATATCGTATCGAGAATCAACGATCTTATCGAATCCCGGGGGTTCAAGGGGCGATTCGCAGCTTTCACGCTGTGCATTTTCGATTCCTATTCAGGCGATGTGTATTTTTGCAATGCGGGTGACAATCTGGTGCATGTGTATCAGGCATCGGCACGGAAAATGAAAACCATAACGCTGCCGGAAAGTTCGGCTGCCGGTGTATTTCCTTCTTTTATGGTAGACATGAAAGGCGGTTTTCAGGTGAGTAAAGTACATCTTGATCACGGCGATGTTCTGTTCCTCTATACTGACGGTATTGAGGAAGCCAAGCGATTGTTTCGCACTCTCGACATGAAGGTGTACATCTGCGCCGAGCCGGGACTCGAAAAAGAATCCCCGCACGGCTCACACTCGGTCGGTCAGGATAACGAAGAACTCGGCCCGGAGCGCGTCAACAGCATCATCGAATCAGTATTTGCCCGTTCAGTGTATATCCTGCAGAAATGGCACAACCCTGCCGAAGATGAAATTTTTGAATTTGATTTTTCCATGTGCGAAGGTACAATTGAAGAAGCTGTGCTTGCACTTGTTTCCGTAGAGAAAATATTCCGTATGTATCGCGATCCTGCTGCCGGAGAATTCGACCGGGTTCAGGTCGACCGCAAAGTTGATCTGTTTTTGAATCGTCATTTCCGCCAGTACAGCCAGTGGTGCTCGAATCGCAAGGATCATCCCGAGTATCCGGAATACTTATATTACACGCACGTAAAGGAAGATGCACAGTACGATGATCTAACCTTGCTTACGCTCAAACGTCTGTAGTCAATGGTATGGTACGGTTCCTGGACTATGGTACGGTTCCTGGATTCATGGAGGTTTTTATGTCTGACCGTCCTGACCCGATCGCCGAAGCTGCCCGAAAGGGGCTTAAAGAGATTCTGAACTTTGGTTCACGCGTCGGAGACTCTCTCCGTGTCGCGAGCAATAATGCAATCGAAAAGCTTGATGTGATCCAGCTTGAACGGAAACGCGATGCTCTATATCGTGAACTCGGGGAAATCGAGTACCTGTCCGTTTTGTCGCCGGATCCCGATGATGCGGCCCTGCTCCGTAAAAAATCAATTGTAGAGGCTCTTTCAAAACTCGGAAAGTTTTGAAAGAGCAACCTTAGATA
>SHOL01000322.1 GCA_004294945.1 Treponema sp. | reverse complement strand
TGGCTGGTTGGCACAGGATTCTTTCGCGGCGTTGGTTGAAGAAACAGTGGCGGATTCTTCAATGCCGCATCCGCCGACGCCTGTTTTGCAGTGCAACAGTCATTGCCGTCACGGGAAGTTGCGGCAAGACCAGCACAACGCACTTTTTGGGCAAGATTCTCTCCGCCGAACACTCATGCCGCATCGGCATCTCAGATAATGGTCAGGAAGCAATGCTGGAAAACTTGCGCCGGTTAAACCGTTCACATCGGTTTGTGCTCCAGGAAACAGGGGTCAATGGCCCGGGGTCTTTGAACGAGATAGTGCCGATCCTCCGTCCGCATATCGGAATTGTGACGAGCATCGGCCAGGATCATTACCGGAACTTCCGAACATTGGAAGCGACTGCCGCCGAAAAGGGGATTTTGATCGAATCTCTTCCT
Source organism: Treponema sp. (assembly GCA_004294945.1). Lineage (GTDB taxonomy): Bacteria > Spirochaetota > Spirochaetia > Treponematales > Treponemataceae > Teretinema. The sequence goes on along the minus strand of SHOL01000322.1, from coordinate 840 downwards.
GATTCGGGGGTTGCCGTACTCAATGCGGATGATCCATATGTGATTGCAATGGCCTCTAGAACCAAGGCGCGCATACTGACCTACGGTCTGTCCGACAGGGCAGATGTTCGCGCCACCGATATACGCAGTACATGGCCGGAGCGCCTTTCACTGACTGTGACCTATCAGGGTACATCTATCCGTATTGAGACTGGGCTGTTCGGAACACTGCTGTCCAACTCTGTTCTGGCAGCGGTTTCAGGAGCCCTTGCAGCAGGCATCGGCCTGAAGCAGTGCGCCGCTGCGTTGAAATCCGTCGAGACATTCTCACGAAGGATGGCGATCCACTCCACATCCCGGCGTGTCTGGTATATCTTGGACACGGTAAAAGCCCCCTATTGGAGTATCGGTAAAGTTCTTGCGCTTATGGCCGATGTTGATGCCCCCAGAAAAACAGTCGTGATCGGTTCTTTTTCCGACGCTCCGGGATCGGATTCAGACAAGTACCGCTGCCTAGCTAGAGACGCCTTGAACATTGCGGATCGGGTACTTTTTGTCGGTCGCAAGGCTATCCACATCAATAAGATGCTGACTGCTGAGACGCATGGCCGCCTTTTTGCCATGGAATCCCTCCAGGAAGCCGCCAAACTGTTGGCTGACGATGTTGTGGCCGACGAGGTCGTTTTGATAAAATCCGGAAACCTGGAGCATGCTGAACGTCTGTATTTCAGCCAGGACAACCTCTTGAGGTGCTGGAAGCCAAGCTGCCGCTTCCGCTCCAGCTGCGAGTACTGCACGGAAAGTGGGCTGTCAGGATAAACTAACTACTGATAGGAAATTGCTTTTTACGCGCCCGCATGT
>SHOL01000321.1 GCA_004294945.1 Treponema sp. | reverse complement strand
CTGAAACGGCGGCGGGATCGCCCTGCGCTTCCATCAGATCGTCAATATAATCATCCAGAATCCGGCCCATGAGAGATACATCCTCCGGGGTATAGTGGTAGCTCCCGGCGTAGGGATCGGGGTATTCCTTGCCGTCCATGCAGCTGCGGAGCTGCTCCAAAATGGCGGGGCGCTCGTCGCAGTCCGCTTTCTGGTACTTCTCCATAAACGCTAAAAGATCCGCCTCCCGGTTGGGGGTGTAGCGGATAAAGGACAGCATATCTTCGAGGAGTCCCGATTTGTTTTCTTTCTGCTGTTGCAGTCTGTTCATGATTTTTTCTCCCTTCTTCATTATCTGCCGCCCGCCGTTCCGAACAATTTCTCCTTATACGCCGGAGCGTGGACCGCAAGGTTGTACCGCTCAATGCCGCATTTGTAAAGGCACACGCCCCGCTGGGGAAAGCGGATGAGGTTATATTCGGATTCCTCCAGCTGGAGGGAGTCGATATAGAACCGCTTGTCAATATTGCCTGCGTTAAACAGAAACGCATGAGACGGAATGGAAAACAGGGGCTTTGTCAGCTCCCGGATATGCTCAATGTTGAAGTCCTCCAAGTTCTGCGACGAAAGGATGACCGCCGATTCCTTCTTACGCACACGCTTCATGAAATTGCGGATATTTTCAATAGCCGTCAGGTTGGTGAGGAACAGGTACAGCTCGTCAATGGCGGCAGCGGTGTTGCCCTCGGTCAGCAGCTTGTCGCTCATAAAGGACAGCACGTTAAACAGCAGGGCGTTCTTCACGTTCCGGCTGGCCTGCAAGAGTCCCTTGACGCCGAACACAATGAAGCGGTCGGAGGTCACGTTGGTGTGACCGTTGAAGAACTGACTCTCCGCGCCCATGCACATGGAGTGGAGCCCCAGCAGGATTTCCTGCAAAAGCTCCGGCGGGTAGAGCTGATATTTGGTCTTGTCATAGCCCTTGTACTCGGCTTCAATCAGGGCATACAGGTCGGACAAAATGGGATAGTCCGTGGTGCCAAGGCTCCTGAAATCGGTGCGGTCGCTGATGCCGAATTGTTCGTACAGCTTGCCCAGCATGATTTCAATGGCGTCAATGTGGCGGTCTGAAAAATCTTTGTAGCATCGGAAGAAATCCTTGAGAAAGCTGATGTGCTGACTGAGCTTGGTGGACTGGCGGAATGCCTGGGGCGCGTCGGTATCCTCCGGGCTGCCGCCCTCGGCCCATGTTTTCGGCTCCAGCGGATTAATCCGGTACCGGCCCGAC
>SHOL01000320.1 GCA_004294945.1 Treponema sp. | reverse complement strand
CTGCTTGGGGAGTACGATCTGCGAAGCGAGTTTCTCAAGCTCAAAAAACAGGACGAATATGCGTGGCTGAACAACGTGTCGTCCAAGTCTCCCGTCTTCGCGCTCTTCGACTTGATGACATCCTACAAGAACTTCTTCCGCACCCAAAAAAGCGGAGAGAAGTTTACAACAAAGACTCTCGAAAAGGCGAAGAGGCGAAAGCGCAAGTTGACCCCTTACGACATGAAGGGACACCCCAAGTTCAAGAAGAAGGACAGATGCAAGCCCTGCTTTTCGCAACCGAACGAAAGGCTTTATTTTACGGGCGGGTGCGCTATCCTTCTCAAAATCGGGCATGTGAAAATACAGACCGATTATGAACTGCCGCAGGGTAGGGATGTTTGCAAGTTTTACAATCCCAGAGTCTCCTACGAGAACGGCAAGTGGATATTATCGTTCGCGATGGAAGTCGAAAAACAAGACTATGCGCTCAAGGATTGTTCCGTTGGAGTTGATCTAGGTATTAAAGACCTTGCCGTGGTTTCTTGTGAAGGGGACAAGATGGTGTTCCCTAACATCAACAAAACACGCAAGGTGAAGCGATTGAATCGACATTTGAAGCACGCGCAGCGACTGGCGGCAAGGAAGACGAAAGGATCGAAGAATCGTCGAAAGGCTTATGAGAAGTGCAAGAGGCTTTGCGAGCGTCTCGCCTCGATACGACACGATTATACGCATAAGACGACGACGAAGATTACCGATCTTCTCCCGAGTCGAATAGTGGTCGAAGACCTGAATGTGCGCGGGATGATGAAGAACCGACACTTGGCGAGAGCCGTGGCTGAGCAGAACTTTTACAAGTTCAGAGCCCAGCTTGAATACAAGTGCGAGGAACGAGGCATCGAGTTGGTGGTTGCCGACAGATTCTTCCCGTCATCCAAAAAGTGCAGTGCGTGCGGAGCGATACACAAGGGACTCAAGTTGAAAGACAGGATTTTCAACTGCCCGCATTGCGGAATGTCGATTGATCGTGATTTTAATGCCGCTCTTAATCTGGAGAACTACGTCGCATGACACGAGGCGTGGTTCTATGTAGGACTTCGTTGCATCCGAATTTATGCCTGTGGACCGCTGTAAAAACCCGAGTAGCCTAGGTCAAAGGGAGCGGAGTGAAGCAGGAAGCCGACCGCAATGAAGAGTCGGCATGAATACATAGGAATTGTTATGTATTTTGCAACGGTGAAGGTAATGGATAGATTCCTTGAAGCGGCGCAGATCATCCTCGGAC
>SHOL01000006.1:8631-35974 GCA_004294945.1 Treponema sp. | reverse complement strand
CTTCTATGTGCATCTGGCCTGCTTCGATTTTGGAAAAATCGAGTATGTCGTTGATGAGGGTGAGCATAACATCGGCGCTGAAGCGGACCTGGCGGGCGTATTCGGTTTGTTCCTCGTCCAGTTTTGTATCGGTAAGGAGATCCATCATTCCGATGATGGTTTGGATTGGTGTACGGATTTCGTGGCTGATATTTGCCAGAAACTGGCTTCTGGTTATGCTTGCCTTTTCTGCCGTTTCTTTTGCAAGAACGAGGCTGTTCTCTCTGGTTTTTTCCGGAGTAATGTCGTCAAGAGCTGCCAGGTAGTATCCGTTTTTCAGGCGGTCTCCGATCAGTTTTACCCAGCGCGGCCCGGATTCTTCGGTCTGGATTGCGACATCGAAGGTGAAAAACGGTTGATTTTCAGCGAGCATTTTTTGGAGCCGCGCGTTGTCTTCCGGATGGATGCGGGAAAGGAGTATATCGCGCAGGTTGCGGCCTGCGGTATCCGGTGCTTCGTCCAATAGAAGACGCTCTGTTGCTTTGTTCCATTGCAGCGGCATGCCGCGGTTGTCGATAACCAGCATCGGGATATGGGTTCGGGAAAAATAAAAGGCGTTAAAGTCCGGGGCGCTCACGGGGTTAAAATCCTCCGTTGAGCACTTCGATTGTTTTTTTGAGTATAGAGTCCGGTTTCAGTGGCTTTATCATATAGCTTTTTACTCCTGCCGACAGTACTTTCAGGACGGCTTCGCGCTGGCTCACCGCCGAAAGGACGATGACCGGTGTTGCTATGTGTTTTTCATGCAGCTTCATCAGAACTTCGAAACCGTTCATATTCGGCATCATGAGGTCCAAAAATATCAGGTTCCACTGTTTGTCCGAGGCTGCTTCCAAAAAACGGATTCCCGATTCGTATGCATCTACATTGGCTTTGATTGTGGAAAATGTTTTGGTAAGAATGGTTCTGATGGTGATATCGTCGTCGACGACCGCTATCCGGTAATCGGCTGCTGCCGATTTAAGTACTTCGATTTCGGACTTGAAACGCATTTCCAGCGAGCCTGCTTTTTTTTCTCCGTCGTCCAGGCTCAGAATTTTTTCGCTGATAATGTCGGTTTTTTCCTGATCGTCAGTATTGCGTACCAGCGTGTCAATTGCTTTCGACAGGTCGGTGAGTACTTGGATTTCGGCGTAGGCCTTGTTGCCGGCGACAAATTGGCGTATGAAGGGGTCGAGGGTCAGCAGTTTAATGTTCCGGTTCCGTACCCGACGGTCCGTTGTCAGTCCATTCATGAGCAGCTCGAGATTCGGCCCGTCAATAAACGACAGTGAAAGGTCGCTCATCAATACTAAAATCTTCGGCGAAGGAGGGTCGTACAGGTCGATCAGTTCGGTGATTTTGTATCTGAGCAGTTTGATTTTTTCCCGGTTAAGACCCTGTGCTATTTCGATAAATATAATGGTGTCGTTTACGCGCGCTTCCAAAATGCAGGGTGTTTCATCGATTTCGATATCTACGTTCATGCAGTTTTTTACTGTGGCAAAAAAATAGTCTACCTTGACCGGCTTCGGGATGATGTGTTTGATGCCCATCGACGCAAGACGCAAGGCGCCCCGAGTGTCGATCATCTGGGTCAGTACGATAACCGGAATATCTTTTGCATTGGGATCGGCTTTTTTTGCTTCGAGGAGATCGAAAATAAAATCGCGCGCGGTGCCAAAATCAATGACAACCAGATCGGGGACATCGCTTCTCATTTTTGAAATGCTGTCAATCTTTCCAAGACCCTGTAATACCGACACATGAGCGTCTTCCAGTTTTTCCAGAAGGTAGTCCCGGAACACTGCTGTCTGATCTATTAACAATACTTGTTTCATATAGTATTATTATAGAACACAACCTTGTGAAAAAATAGAACCCGGAGGCGTCTGTATGAAAACTGCGTATGTTTTTCTGGCAAACGGTTTTGAGGATGTAGAAGCGGTTACGCCTGTTGATTATCTTCGGCGTGCCGGCGTAAAGGTGTCGGTTGTTTCACTTGAAGGATCCGAAGTTGAATCTTCGCATAATCTTACAATCCGCTGCGACTGTACGCTCGATGACGTGCTGAATGCACCCCTGCCGGATCTGGTGGTATTGCCCGGCGGTATGACCGGTACTAAAAACCTTGCTGCGTCTGAAGATCTCCGGAAGTTTATGAAAAAAATGATGGATGAACGGCGGTTTATCGGCGCAATTTGCGCTGCCCCGGCCGTTGTTCTTGGATCCTGGGGGCTGCTGGACGGCAGAACCTGGACAGGCTATCCGGGCGTCGGCAGTACGCTTACCCCGCGTCCGGGCAAGGAGCGGGTTGTTGTAGACGGTCATCTTGTTACTTCCCGCGCTGCAGGCTGTGCCGAGGAATTCAGTCTTGTGCTGATTAAGCTTCTATGCGGCCCGGAGTCGATGCGCAAGGTTGCAGATGCAATTCTTGCCCGGGAAGAGGAAGCGTAATGCAGGTGTGCTTCGGCCGCGCTGCGCTGATTTCCTGAGCGAGCGCGTCCATTACGCTGCGGTCCAGAAGGCTTCCCGGCCATGCGGTTTTTGCAGAGGCAGCCCGGTTGGCAATATACGCTGCGTCCCGATACGACAGGCCGCAGAGAACCGAATGAAGCCAGGCTCCTTCGAACACGTCTCCGCAGCCGGTTGTGTCGAGCACCTGTCCGGCTTGTATTCCCGGAATCGTAAAAATACCTTCGCCGCAGGCCAGCACTGCCCCGAGCGGTCCTCTTTTTTCTATTACGGCATGAAGCTTTCCCGTTTTTCCGCCCGTCGAGGAGCTGTTTCCTCTGGTGTTTCTTCCGGCAATTTTTCGGTACATACTTTCTGCTGCGCAGGCGGGATCGGCATCCATGGCACGTGCAAGAACGGCGGCTTCTTCCTGGTTCATGAACAGAAAAAGCTGCGTTTCTGCGGATACGGCGTGTATCAGTTCGGCTGCTCGCGTCGCCATATCGGTGGATGCGATATCGAGGGCAAGCGGCTTGTTGTATGTTGCGCATAAGCGTGCGGTGTGCACAGCAAGCCCCTCTTTGCGCAAAAGCTGTCCGTCGAAGAAGACGGCGCGGCTCGACGCAATGTCCCGCTCTGTTATCTGTGCCGCATCAATTCCGGGGGCGGCTCCGGGTGCGCAGGCGATCGAGGTCATGGAGCCCGGCATGTGTATGACCAGGCACCTCCCTGTCGGCTGATTCCGGCGCGAAATTTTCGATTCAATGCCCATGCGGGCGATTTCTTCGCGGAAAAGGGAGCCCCAGCGGTCGTCATCACCGGCGGCGGTGCTTGGTGTCGTGCCGGCAGCAGTCCCTGTGCAGCCGAGCAAAAGACAGGACGCCCCCAGCATTCTTGCCGTTTTTAGGGCGTTCGCGGCAGATCCGCCGGCAGAGTACACCGGGTTCGGGATGCGCGCAACAATTTCGTCGAGCCGTTTGGGCGTAACATGCGCAGCCCGATTCGGATGAAGTGCCAAAGGGAGTGCCGATTCTTCGTCTGAAAACCAGAAAATGTCCAAAAGTGCGTTTCCGATCCCAAGAATATCTGCCATGGATTCTCCCCTTGGTGTTGTATGCAGAGTACCTCTAAACAAACTGAAGTTGGTAGAGGTGCCTAAAGTTGTTGGAAGTGTCCTTTAGTTGGCTCTGCCGGGAATTTTTACCAGAATGTCTGCGAGCGCAGGATTTTTTTCGATATCCCTTTTGAGTCCTTCGGCTCTGCCCTTGTTCACATAGTCCGGCGACTGGAATGAGTAGGTGAACTTGGTATGTACGTCGTACGTTCCCTTCATCAGAGCGTATGCATCCTCGGTCATAACGAGTTCTTCGTCTGTCGGGATCACAAAAATCTTGATGGGAGAGTCGTCTGTACTGATACAAGTTTCCGCATTTCTTGTGCGGGCAAGCGCGTTCTTTGCCTTGTCCAACTTGATTCCGAGGTGCTCAAGTCCGCTGCAGACACCTTCGCGTACTCCCGCATGGAATTCTCCGACGCCTGCGGTGAACACAAGAGCGTCCGGCGTTGTACCAAGAGCTGCTATGTACGAGCCGATATACTTGCGGAGTCGGTAGGTTTCAATCTTGAATGCAAGTTCGGCGCGCTTGTCGCCTACTTCCATCGCCTTTGTCACGTCGCGGCGGTCTGCGTATTTCCCGGTGATTCCAAGGAGTCCGGATTTCTTGTTGAGTGCGGTGTCGATATCCTGGACTGACATGTTTGCCTTACGCATCATGTAGAATGCAAGAGCAGGGTCGCAGTCGCCCGAACGGGTTCCCATCACAAGTCCTTCAAGCGGGGTGATTCCCATCGATGTGTCGTAGCACTGTCCGTTCTTGACGCAGCACATGGATGCGCCGTTGCCGATGTGCGCGATGATTACATTGGTGTCTGACGGTTTTTTGCCAAGAATGACCGAAGACCGTTTAGCGGTGTACAGAAAGCTTGTTCCATGGAAGCCGTAGCGCCGGACAGCGTACTGCTCGTACCATTCGTACGGAACCGCATATATAAAGCTTGAGTCGGGCATCGTCTGATGCCAGGCGGTATCCATGATGGCACAGTGCGGAACTTTGGGAAGCACTTTCTGTGCGGCTTCGATGCCCATGATATTGGCAGGATTATGGAGCGGTCCCAGATCCTGTACTTCCCGGAAGGTGTCAAGCACTGCCGGTGTAACGATCACCGATTTTGTGAACTTGTTTCCGCCATGAAGTACCCGGTGTCCGACTGCCTTGATGACGTTCATGTCTTTGATGACGCCGACTTCAGGGTCGGTAAGGGTTCGAATAATAAGCTCGACTGCGATGGTGTGGTTGGGACATTCATGCTTTTGCGTGTATTCGCTCTTACCCTTTGCGATATGGGTTATCGAGCCTCCTTCCTGGGTGACGCGTTCGACAACACCTGAAGCGATGACATCTTTGTTGTCCCAGTCGAAAACCTGATACTTTGCGGATGAACTGCCGCAATTGAGGGTAAGAATTACCATGAGTGACTCCTGAAATTGATATTTTGCGTGAGCGTGCAAGCGGGGTAGCAGAACACGAGACTGTTGCCCTGTTTCACAAGTATATGGGGATTATGGTATACTTTCAAGGGAGACTATAATGGAAAAAAAACAGGACTGGTTTGAAAGTGAATCCTTCTGGGCTCAGTATTCACCCGTGCTTTTCGACACCCAGCGTTGGGCCGAGGCTCCTGATGTAGCAGAGGGTGTGCTACGGATTATTGGCGCGGGGGGTATGAGCAAAAAGGCTTTCGACGTTGAAGGTCACGGCAGTAGCGACAGCAGCAATGGCAGTAATGGCAGCTATGGCAGCTATGGCAGCTATGGCAGTAGCGGGGATCTGGTTTCTATCGGTGAAAAACCTGCCGGACCCGCAATTCTCGATGCGGGCTGCGGCCCCGGACGTATTGCCGTCGAGCTTGCCGTGCGCGGAGCCCGCGTTACCGGTGTCGATCTTATCCGTCCTTTTTTGAATGCCGCGCTCGAATCGGCCCAGGACGAGGGGGTGGAGCTTGATCTCGTACAGGCCGACCTGCGCAAGTTTGTCCGTCCTGAAGCCTTTGACGCCGCGGTCAGCCTCTATACGAGCTTCGGGTACTGCGACACTATCGAAGAAGACATGCAGATTCTCAGAAATATCGCCTCTTCGCTCAAGAGCGGCGGCTGGTTTATCCTGGAGATGACGGGTCGGGAAATCGCTGTCCGGGACTTTACTGAAGGGGAGTGGTTCGAGCGTGGCGGCTTTACAGTGCTCACCCAGTTCGAGGTTGTCGGTGCCTGGGAGGGGTTGCGATCACGCTGGATGCTCGTCGACGATGTTGGCCGTAAGGTTGATCATGTCTATGTCCAGCGTCTGTATTCGGCTATTGAATTGAAGCGGCTGATGCTTGCAACCGGCTTTTCATCTGTAGAAATCTACGGAGACTTCGATTTTTCCCCATACAACGAAAAAGCCCGCACCATGGTACTGGTTGCCAGAAAATAGGCGGGACGAAGAGCGAATCGAAGAGCGGATCGAACACGATCTGCTCTACACGGTGCCCGCTGCCAGTGCGGGGATGTGAGTCCCCGCACCACTTCGGTTACTTGATCAAGATGAACTCGACCCTCCGGTTTTTCCACCAGTTTTCACGGTCGCTTCTTTTTGCTACAGGACGAGTGCCTCCCATACCGATGGTCGACAATCGAGCAGCGTCGACGCCGTTCGCAACCAGGAAGTCCTTGACTGCGGCCGCTCGTCGCTGCGAAAGCGGGATCAGCTCGGTGTCTTCTTCTTTCTGCGTGCCGGTCACATTGTTCGCATGACCTTCAACCTGAATCTTGTAGTCTCGGAACTTGTTCAGGATTTCCGCAATGCGCCGGAGAACCTGTGTGTTTTTGTCGACTACTTCCGTTGAAAGTCCAATGAAGTCAGCTTCGTTTTCGCGGAATATGATCGACGGAACCGCAATTTTCAGTTTGTCTCCGTCTCGGATAATCAGGACGTCGACCGGGATGTATCCCTTGACAACGCTTGTCATGCCGACGTCGTCCGTAACTGTAAAGGTAAACGGATAGTCGGTAGCGGCCTGGACGAGTTCGCCTTTCTGCGAACGTCCATCCCAGATGATTCGTTCGGTTATCTTGCCGTTTCCTCCAGTTTTCCAGAAGAGGTTTCCACTGGTTCCTGCCGGTTCGCGTATTTCAAACGACCATTCTGTAAATGCAGAAATTGATTCCGCAGTCAGATTGATAAACAGCTCATCCTCGTTTCCGTCGTTGTCCGGGCTGAAGTACTTCGGAGCTAGGCGTACATTGAGTGCCGGTGCCTTGGCGTTTACAAGGAAGGAAGGCGTCGTGGCACTTACCGTATCGCCTTTTACATACGAGATGCCCAGTTCGGCATAGTACCTGCCGTGCATGACTTTCCCCGAGCTGTCCCGGCCGTCCCAGTTGATGGTTGCCGGCAGCACTTCGCTTGTTGAGGAATCCCAAAGCTTTACCGCTCCGCTTTTTCCTGCCGGTGATCCTTCGCTCTTGATCGCGACGAACCATGATTCAAGTCCGTCCGGCAGACTGGTGACAATTGAAAGTTTTTGCACATCTTTTATGGTATCTCCATTCGGAGAGAACGACGGCAGTTCTGCGGTCAGGTACGCCTTCGGCACTCTGGCGTCAAGCTGGAATCCCGTGAGTTTCCGTACTGTTTTGTTCCCGGCACGGTCTTCCGCACTGACTGCCCAGGAGTATGTTCCGTCGGGCAGTTTGTTGCCGGATTCGTCCGTGGCGTCCCACTCGAAGCTTCCAGCCTGGCCATTCCACTGCATGGTTTTGACAATGGCGCCGTTTGCGGAATGGAACGTTCCGGTCCACAGGTCTTCTGCAGATGAGCGCTGGGTGATGGTAACGGTGTCCCTGTTTCCGTCACCGTTGGGTGAAAGCAGGAGATAGGGCACGGAAACTTCAATTTCCGGATAAACCGTATCGATTTCAAAATCGGGGGTCGCCGAAGTAGAGGACTGCTGGTTGACAAGCGTCACTTCGAGCAGCGCACTGTACATTCCGTCCGGAACGCGGGCCCCTGTACTGGTGCCTTCGAGCGGATCGGCTATGCCGTTCCAGGAAATGCTTGCGGGAACCTTGCCGGTTCCTTTGAAGGTTCGCACCGGATTCTTCTGACTGTCGGTTACAGTTAGCGTATAGCGGGACACTGCGGTCGCGGCTTTCAGGACCGGCGTAAATATAATAGCATCCTTGACTCCGTCGCCATTCGGCGAGAACGAGGAAAGGTTTGCCTGCAGGATTACGTCGGCTTTTTCGGTGTTGAGTTCGACGCTCGCAATGTTCGAGACTCCTGTGTTTCCTGCTCGGTCGGTACTGGTGAGCCGGTATCCATATAGTCCGTCCGGGGCAAGCTTGCCTGCGTCGTCGCGCCCGTTCCAGACAAACGATGCTTCCGGCGATGAACCATGCTGAAGCGTCAGAATAGCTGCGCCTGTCGGCTTGCCTTCTGCATCAAGAGCAAATATCTGTCCTGTCCAGGACTGTTCAGCGCTTGTCTGTTGTGCAAAAGTTACCGTATCCAGTTTTCCGTCGCCGACCGGCGAAAAAATCGGTCCTGAAGCGCGGGTGCTTGCTTCGGGTTTGGTAATATCGAGATTGAAGAAGGGGGAACGGGCAACCGGTGCGTATCCGTTGACGTAGCGGGCGGATATCACCGCCTGGTAATCGCCTTCGGGAACGATAGAGCCAGAATCGTTCTTGCCGTCGAACGCTACTGTTTTCGGTACCGAGGTTCCGGTAAATCGCCGCACCGTTGTTCCGTCGCGGTTAAGGACTGCTATTTCCCATCCCAAAAGACCGGTCTGAACCGGTATGCTTGGGGCAAACTGTACTGCATCGCGAACGGAATCGCCGTTCGGCGAAAAAGAGTTTATATCGATGCTCACATTAATAGACGGTTTGTCTGTGTCTACAATGATATTATCGATTCGCGCTTCGGCCGTATTTCCGGCGCGGTCGGTTGTGCTGATGTGATATGCGTAGACGCCGTCGTGCGTAATGGCTCCCGTCGCATTTTTCCCGTCCCACGTGAAATCAGCAGGCGCTGCATTGAACGTTTCTCTGGTCAGAATAGTTCCTGTTGCGTCTGTTACAACAGCGGTCCATTTGTCTTCGATCGAACCTGTCTGGACAATTGTGAAAGAATCCTTGTTTCCGTCACCATCCGGGCTGAAAATCATGGCATTTGCTCCCGACGGCGGGAGTGCGGTAACGGTCGGGGCGGTATTGTCCAGGTACACAGTGAATTTTTCTGTCGTTGCAGAGTTCTTGTTATCGTCCTGTGCTGTTATATGGAAGAAATAGGTACCGTCCGGGGCTGTTTCTCCGGAATCCATGATTCCGTCCCAGCGCAGACTTTCCGGCAGCGGAATTCCTTGTTTGACTTTGGTCAAAAGCTTCCAGAAGGATTCTATATCCTGCATTTCTGTCCGAACTTCCTTGTTTGCGATAGTCCGAACTACCGTACCGTTGGAATCTTCGATCACGAATGACCATGCCAGAACATAGCGCTGGTCTGATATGGATACTTTAAATGAAAGCTCATCCTGGATTCCGTCGTTGTTCGGCGAAATATAGACCGGTTCGGGATAATCGACAATAATTGCAGGTGCCTTAGAGTCCATAACGCCAAGCTGCATGTTTGCACCGCCGCCGACAGCGATAACTCCTCCGGCGAGCGGTTTGACCGCCACAGATGGTTTTAGTTCGCTCTGTCCCCATCCGTGCCGGGAGAGGAACGCATCTTGCTTTGTCGAGTCGATGGCAAGATTGACGCCGACAGCTACCGAGGGCTGCCAGGATTGTCTGTCATTGAGGGTTTCGACAAGATTGAAGTTCCATCCGCTGGAAATGGTAATCTTGTCCAGTATGACCGCTTCCAGTCCCGCATCGAATACAAGGTTCTGAAAAAACGGGGCTGAGAGGTCTGCTGATGCTCCCAGGGTCAGCGCTCCGGTGTCAAGGAGCGTACCGGCGAATCCGGCGCGCGGAGTTATCATCGAAGGCATTGCCGTCGCTTTTCCCCCCTTCACACCCTCGGTGGGCGGCGTATACGGCCGTCCAAGTCCTGTTAATCCTGCTCCAATGCGGGTTTCCTGCATAAAGCCGATTGCGCCAAGCTTATACAGCATACCGAGGTTCATATAGGCTCCCCAGCCGGTTCCCGCACTGGCAGAAAGACCCGCCCCAATCGAAAATCGTTCGGTCAGTTCTTTCGATATGGCTGCGTTCAGCGTAGCCGCAGTGCCATACTGGAGCGTATCGAACGGTGATGTCAGAAACGAAAGCGATCCGGAAAGGACTGACCACCGTGTCGGATACAGAATTCCCGCATTCAGTACGTGGCCGAATCCGGTATCGTCTTTTGTACCGATTAGAGCCGCATAGGACGCATCTACCGTAATACGCTGCTCTGCAGCGCCCAATGCCGGATTGAGCGACACTTCTCCCGGCAGAACAGGCCCGAACGCTCCTCCAGTCATACTGGCATTGCCTCCAAGAAGAAGCGGTGCCTGGAATGTGACTGCAGATTCGCCGCCTGTCGGCGGATTATATGCAAAAGTGGGTGGTGCGATCATAACCAGAATCAGTATTCCGGCCAGAATTCTTTTTCGCACTATCATTGATTCCTCCTCGGATTACAAAACCTCATTATACATGATGTTTCGTATGCTACATGTTTAAAACAGGTATTAGTTTAATATCGTTACGAAAGGGGCAAGAGTGTAGACCGATTTCAAAATTTTCCGAGTTTTGAAAGAGCTTCGGACAATAAAAAAACCGGACATGTCTGTCCGGTTTTTATTGCTCCGGCACTGAACCGGGCTCTGGACGGGCCCATGCAGCCCGAACGTTTTTTATTTCTTGATGTCCAGACTCGCCTTCATGAACAGAATATTGTTCTTGAATGTCATAGTAAACGTTCCTGCGTAGGGCTTTTCGGAAGCACCGGCATCTACAGTGATTTTTCCGGTTTTTACCTCGGTAACCTTGCCGTCGGCTCCGGTTACGCTCGTTATAACCGATCCTTCAGCGATCGATGCATCCCATACGCTCGCCCAGTTGATGTCTTCAACTTTTCCGGTTGGCGAGAAATCCGTCGAAACCGTCTGAGAGCCGTCTTTTTCCAGATTTGCTATCTTGCGCAGCTTGCAGTCGGCTCCGGGGAGCACAAAGTTGCCTTTTTTGTCGGAAACCATCTTGTATGCTGTTCCGCGATGTACATACTGGACGGTGATCGTTCCATCCTTGGCCTGTTCGACAGTCAGCTTGTCCCCGCTGAAATAGTGCGCCGGAGATACCCCGTATTTGAGCAGGGACTGTAGTCCGCCGGGCATCATGGACTTCTTGTCGGCTCCGTTCCGGTAGGTATTGAGAATTTCTGTTCCCTTTGCCTTGCTTGCACCTGTAGCGGCGTCGACAGTATCCTTGTTCACCGATGCTGCCGCTCCCTTTACAGTGAGATAGCTCTTTGAAAGATCTTTGGCTGTTACGTCGAATCGGGCTTCGACATACAGATCGGCTGTGAACGCTGCGGACGCGAAAGCGACCGTAAATACTGCTGCAGAAAGAATTCGTTTCATCTGGAACCCCTTTATTTCGGGCGCCTCGAAAAATCGGTTGGTTTTCCTCGGTGCCTGTATATGAAAACTATATTTGTTGTAATTCAGTGCAAGTGTTTTGTCAATTAGTTAACCTTTGTTGACAAAGCAGACTGCAGCTTGTAAAATTGTCCGGTTCAATTATACTGGAAACGGAGGCTTTCAATGTCCGGAGCAAAACGAATTCTTATTGTAGGCGGAGGGTATGCTGGCGTAAGTGTCGCAAAAAACCTCAACAAGAAATATCATAAAAATAACGATATCGAAATTGTATTGGTGGACAGGAATCCGTTCCACACCTTGATGACCGAACTTCATGAAGTTGCGGGAATGCGTACCGAGCCTGAATCAGTCCAGGTGTCTTTCCGGAAAATATTCGGCGGAACCAAGGTGCGCATTATTACCGATACTGTTGTTTCCATCGATTTTGAAGCGAAGAAGGCTGTGCTAACCGGATCCGAACTCGACTGGGATCATATCGTAATCGGAACCGGCGCTGAACCGGATTATTTCGGTATTCCGGGGATAAAGGAAAACTCCTTTACGCTGTGGTCTTTTCAGGATGCAATCAGGATACGCCGGCATCTTGAAGACATTTGGGCTCGCGCCGCCGCTGAAAGCGATCCCGAAAAGCGGAAAAAGATGTTGACCTTCGTCGTTGCGGGAGCCGGATTTACCGGAATCGAGATGATGGGTGAACTGCTCGAACTTCGAAAGGTGATGTGCCGCAAGCATCACATCGATCCGAAAGATGTTCGCAATGTGGTTGTCGAAGCCATGCCGTCCATGCTTGCTATGCTTGCCGAACCGCTGCGCGTTAAAGCGCAGAAATATCTTGAAAAAATGAACTGCGAAATTATGCTTTCCTCCCCGATTGTCGGAGCCGGAGAGGGGTTTGTGTCGATAAAGGACGGCAGAACAATTGAAACTGACACCTTTATCTGGACATGCGGAATCTCCGGATCCCGTTTCGCAGGGGCGCTCGGTTTCGAGTCAAAACGGAACCGGATTCTCGCTAATGCGCAGCTTCAGGTTGAAGGCCGGGATAACGTCTGGATTGCGGGAGACAATCTGTGGTTTCTTGAAAATGAAAAACCGTTGCCCCAGATTGTGGAAACTGCCCATCAGACCGGAGAACTGGTTGCACATAACATTATCGCTACCCTTGAAGGGAAACCGCTGTCTGCTTTCAAATCCAACTATCATGGATTTATGGTTTCCATCGGCGGCAAATACGGAGTTGCCGATGCCGGTGGTATCAGAACATCGGGTTTTTTCGCAATGGCGATTAAGCATCTGATCAACCTGTATTACCTCTTTACGATTGCCGGGGTCAATCAGTGCTGGGAATACCTGAAACACGAATTTCTGGATATTCATCATCGGCGTTCTATTATAGGCGGTTTCGCAGAGCACAAGATGCGCGGTTATTGGCCTTTGCTTCTCAGACTCTGGCTCGGATTCAGCTGGGTTATGGAAGGCGTCAATAAAATCGGCGAAGGCTGGCTGTCGTTCGGCCTTGGATCGAAATCGGGTTGGATGTTCTCCAGAGGTGTTGTGCAGTCCGGTGTTGCTGTCAACACCGCTGTGGCCGGTTCGGAGACCGCTGCTGTTGTCGACGCGGTCAGCGAAGCAACAGAAGAATGGGTTGAAGGCGCCGAAGAGATTGCCGAAACCGTTCCTGTTGTCGCCGAAGCGGTAGTCGATGCCGTTTCGCAGGCATCGGAAGAGTGGGTAGAGGGTGCCGAGGCGGTGGTTGAAGCTGTTGTTGAAGCAGGCGAACCGATTGCCCGGGCTCTTGGTCCCGTGTTCGACCTTTCAAAACCAATTTTCAGCATGAACGGTCCGGTTGCGACCTGGTTCCGCACAACTTTTATGGACGGTCTTTTCGCCTACATTCCGTATCCGTTGTTCCAGACCATGATTGTTGCGGCAGAAATAGCGATTGGGCTTGCGCTTTTTGGCGGCGCGTTCACGTGGTTCGCAGCAGTCGCAAGTATCGGTATGTGCATTGTCTTTACGCTATCGGGAATGTTCAGCTGGAATCAGCTCTGGTTTGTTTTTGCAGCGATTCTGTGCATGGGCGGAGCCGGTCGGGCATTCGGTCTTGATTACTGGATTGTTCGCTTTGCCAAGCGGATATGGAACGGCATTCCGTTCGTCCGCAGGCATCATCTGTATCTGGATGAACCGACGAAGTGAACTCATCCGTTCTGAACAGCGAGCTCGACGCTGTACGGGCGATAATTGCCGGATCGATAGAAATAGACAATCCGGCTGTTGCTCAGGCAGTATCTGAACTGGCGTCGGCAGGAGGAAAATTCCTCCGTCCCCGGATACTGATTCTGTCGGCAATGACCGGCCGGTATGATCCGGAAAAAATTCGGCCTCTTGCTGCTGCTGTCGAGCTATTGCATATCGCAACCTTGATTCATGATGACATCATTGACGATTCTCCCGTACGGCGGGGCGTTCCTGCCGTACACACCAGTGTGGGTAAAAAGAATGCGGTGCTCGCGGGAGATTATCTTTTTTCCCGGTGCATCCGTCTTGCTTCGGCGTCGACCAGTCCGGACAATGCCCGACATCTCGCCCGCGCGATCGGTGTCATCGTTTCGGCAGAAATGCGGCAGGACGCTGACCGCTGGATTTTTACCCCAAGCATCAGGCGATGTGTGCGTAAAATCATGGGAAAGACAGCTATCCTCTTTAGCCTGGCATCCCGCTCTGGAGCCGAAGAGTCGCGGGCGAACAGCAGAATTGTGTCCGCTTTGACGCGCGCCTCGATCGCCGCGGGAATCGCGTTTCAGATACAGGATGATATTCTGGACTGGACAGCCGATGAACGCACGCTTGGGAAGGCGGTGTTGCACGATATCGACGAGGGCTTGTGTACGCTTCCTGTTGCCTTCGCCCTGGCCGGGAATATTCCTTCCCTGCCGCCCCTGCTTGCTCAGGAAGCTATCCTCGCCGGATCACGGGAAGCCGTTCGGGAAATTGTAATCTCGTCCGGCGCTCTGCAAAAAACGGCGGATCTGGCACAGCTGTACTGCGATCGCGCGCTTCGGGGTCTGTCTGTTCTGCCTCCATCGTTTGCCCGGGATGAGCTTTCTGCCGTTTTTTCATCTTTTATTACACGAGATACCTGATGAGCAAGCAATCGAAGCTCTTTCAAAACTCGGAAAGTTTTGAAAGAGCAACCTTAGATTTACATGGAGAAAGCCACAAGTCTTTCTATTATAAAGACTTGTGGTTTTCTCCAAAAGCCGATTTCAAAAGTAACCGACTTTTAAAATCGGCTCAATCGATTCTCAATTTTTTCGCCGTAGTCGAGATCCGGACAAAACTGGTGTCCGTAACAACATTGGCTGTAGCCCTTTTGTACGTGTGGTGGCGCGCCGGATTTCCCCGGGTTGCACCTCTTGTTCTGATGTGGGCTGCAACTCTTGCTGTTGATATGGGAACGACAGCCTTTAACAATTATTTTGATTATATGCATGGAACCGACCGCTATCGCGATGTCAATGAACCGGACAAGGTGGTTGCCCGTGGCCATGTAGGTCCTTCCTTCGCATTCTGGTCCGCTTTTTGGTGTTTTTGCGCTGCTGTCGTTCTTGGCTTTTTTACCGCTCTTTCGAGCACCTTGTGGATTATTCCGATCGGTGTTGTCTGCATGTTGGCCGGTTTCTGCTACACGGGAGGTCCGCTCCCGATTTCGCGAACTCCCGTCGGCGAACTGTTTGCGGGCGGCTTTCTGGGAATGGTTCTGTTCGGCATTGCCAACCGCGTGTGGGGAGTAGCGTTCGACGGATCCGTCCTGCTCGCAGGCGTGCCGTCTTCGCTCTGGATCGCGGCGATTCTTATGGTCAACAATACCTGCGATATCGAAGGCGACCGCGAAGCTGGCAGGAAGACTCTGGCTATTCGGCTTGGTCCGGGAGCTGGCGAGCTTTTCGTCATACTCTACGGTCTTTCGGGTTTTGCGTTTGGAATTCTGGCTTCAATAATTGGCGTTTTCCCCCGTGCTCATCTTGCAACGCTTCCCGTCGCGCTGCTTGCAGTGATTCCATTCTGGCATGCAATGCATCGGGACGGGTATACGCATGCTACCAAGGGTCGCAACATGCAGCGAATTCTGAAAATACTCCTGTTGTCATCCATAGGCATGCTCGCCGGCTTCGTCGCGGACATGATGTAAGGACAAAAAGCTCGATTGTATAGTGAATTGCGGACGGACGCATCGGTAGTGCTAAATCTTGACTATCGATCGGGGTGCGGAGTAGTATTCACCCATGACAGCAAAAACCTTCAAGGGCGGTGTTCATCCGCCCGAGCGAAAGGACGCGACAAAAGATCTTCCTGTCGTCCGCGTTCTTCCTTCCTCCAGGACAGTATGGATTCCGGTAACCCAGGGCGGCGCACCCAATGCACCCATTGTCAAAATCGGTGATGTCGTTGCGCGCGGTCAGCGGATTGCGGAGTCCGATGCCTTTATGTCGGCTCCGGTTCATGCATCTGTTTCGGGAACCGTCAAGAAAATTGAAACGCATCTGGTAACCGGCAATGTCGACGCACTCTGTGTTGCGATCGAAGACGACGGTTCCGGAACTACCCTGTTTATGGATCCGCTTGATCCCTTTACCTGTACCCCGGAAACTGCTCTTGAACGCATCCGTTCTGCCGGACTTGTTGGTATGGGCGGGGCTGCCTTCCCGACTCATGTCAAGCTTTCACCCCCAAAAGGTATGAAAATTGAATACCTTATAGCAAACGGCGCCGAATGCGAACCCTATCTGACAATCGATGAACGCACAATGGCAGAACATGCTGCCAAAATTGTCGATGGGGTTGCGATCTGCATGCGGATTACCGGCGCAACGGAAGGTATTATCGCACTGGAAGATAACAAGGCCTATCTTGTTCCGATTCTCGAAAAGGCAATTGCCGCTCAGCGCGCGATCCCGGTTGGCGCCGGAGCATTCGCAATTTCCGTGGTGCTGTGCAAAACACGCTACCCGCAAGGCGGCGAAAAAATGCTGATCAAGGCTGTCGTCAACCGCGAAGTTCCGTCAGGAGGCCTCCCTGCCGCCGCCGGCTGCGTGGTCCAGAATGTCGGCACCCTTAAAGCCATATCGGAAGCTTTCCGAGAAGGCAAACCGCTGATCGACCGCGGGCTCACGCTCTCCGGCGGTGCGTGCGCCGAACCGAAAAACGTGGAAGTCCCGATCGGCACGCTCGTCGGTGATCTTATTCCCGAAGTGATTTCTCTGAATCCCGGCGTCTGCAAGATTGTCTCAGGCGGACCCATGATGGGAATCGCAATGAAGAGCGCGTCTTTCCCGGTACAGAAGAACACGTCCGGCGTCCTGTTCCTCACCTCGCGCGAGACCGCACTTGTCGAAGAGTCTCCGTGCATCGGGTGCGGACGCTGCATAACCATCTGCAGCTGCCGGCTTGCTCCGGTACTGATCGCCCGTGCAATCAAGGCGGATGATCTTGAGGAAGCAACGCGCAACGGTCTGATGGATTGCGTGGAATGCGGCACCTGCGCGTATGTGTGCCCTGCACATGTCAAGCTTGTCCAGCACTTCAGAATCGGCAAGCACATGGTGAGAACAAAGGCTACGGCCAAAGCGGCGGCAGAGGCCAAAAAACAGGCAGCGAAGGCAGCCTCAGAAGGAGCCAGGTAATGGGTGCATCCGATAAAAACGAAATATATCTTTCTTCAAGCCCGCATTACGCAATTCCGGTTTCGAGCAAGCACATCATGTTCGTTGTGCTCGCATCCCTGCTGCCGGCAGCGGTGTACGGTGTGTATCTATTCGGCTTTCCGGCACTTTTGACCATTCTGGTGTCGGTTGCTTCCGCGGTCGGATCAGAAGCGCTCTTTCGCTTCATCATCAAGGAAGACATCCGGGTTGGCGACTATTCAGCAGCAATCACCGGGCTTTTGCTCGCAATGATACTGCCCCCCTCGACACCCGTCTGGATGACCGCGCTTGGTGCGATATTCGCTGTTGTAGTTGCCAAGGAGTTTTTCGGCGGACTCGGATCGAACGTTTTCAATCCGGCTCTTTCCGGCCGCGCATTCCTTCTGGTCAGTTTTGCGGGACCGCTGACCACCTGGACTGCTCCGTTTTCCTCGGGGGTAGACGCAGTATCTGCGGCAACCCCGCTTTCCCTGCTGAAACCTGCCGAAGGGGCGATCCTTACTGCAGCGGAAATCGCGGAAAAGTCTGGGTTTGCAACCGCGCAAGAATTCTACCTGAACCTCTTTATGGGAAACCGTGCAGGCTCCATCGGCGAGTCGGCCATTTTTCTTATTCTGCTTTCGTTCATATTTCTTACCGCAACAAAGATTATTGACTGGCGGACTCCCGTTTCGATGATCGTTACCACGCTTGCCGTTACGACGATTGCCGGCATGGATCCCCTGGTCAGCCTGCTCTCCGGCGGTCTGGTGTTCGGAGCCGTGTTTATGGCAACCGATTACGCGACAAGCCCTGTAACACCGGTTGGCCGGCTTCTGTTCGGATTCGGCTGCGGACTCATCACTGCGCTTATCCGCATTTTCGGCGGATACCCTGAAGGCGTCATGTTCAGCATCCTGATCATGAACGCGCTTGTACCGTTCCTAAACCGCATAATTCCCCGCAAGTACGGCTGGGTGAAACCCGCAAAAAAAACCGCCGCAGCTCCAGCTAAGGCATCCGCTTCTTCCGGAGGCGCACAATGAAAACGATGTTTAAACTGTCGTTCTCGCTCGCTGCGTATGCAGTCGTTGCGTGTGTCGCGCTCGCATTCGTGTACAATACTACTGATCCGCTCATACAGGCTGGCGCAAGGAAGGAAGTGACCGATGCGCTTTCGGCACTCTACCCGGAGGCTGTATCGTTCGAAGACGTAACCGCCAAAGTGCAAAGCGGCGACCCGAAAATAACTTTCGACGGCGTATATGTTGCACAATCTGAAGCCGGCGTTGCCGGAATCGTTGTAAAAGCGACCGGTCCTACCTATGGGATCGCAACTCTTATGGTCGGCATCGATCCCGACCGGAGCATCCGCACGGTCAAGGTTCTGTCGATTACCGACACTCCCGGTCTTGGAACAAAGGCTGCAGAAGAACCCTTCCGGGGCCAGTTCGACAGTAAGTCCGCAGATTCGGCGTTTACGGTCGGCAAGGCCGGTTCGGGAGCGGAAATCGCCGCAATCTCTGGAGCTACGATCACGTCGAAAGGTTTTGCACGCATCGTTGCTCTTTCCGGATCGCGAGCCTCAGAGTATCTTTCACAAACCAACGGGAGCGCCCAATGAAAAAATATATTGCACTGTTTACCAACGGTCTTCTGAAAGAAAATCCGCTGCTCACCCTCATGATCGGCCTGTGTTCATCGCTGGCGGTAACGACTGCGGTGTCGAACGGCATCGGCATGGGCCTTGCGATGACCTTCGTCCTGTTGATGAGCGAAATACTCATAAGCCTGTTTCGCAAGATTATTCCGGATTCCATCCGCATCCCGGTGTTTATTATCATCATAGCCACCTTTACCACAATCGTCGATCTGATGATGAAAGCCTATACGCCTGAACTTTCACGATCGATGGGCGTGTTCATCCCGCTGATTGTCGTCAACTGTATCATCATGGGCCGCGTAGAGGCCTTCGCGTCTAAAAACAGGGTAGGCGAAGCTGTTGCCGATGCACTCGGCATGGGGCTTGGCTACACGTGGGTTTTGGTTGGCATTTCGATAGTACGCGAACTGTTGGGCGCAGGAACTCTTTTGAATATCCGCATTATTCCTGAAGCCTACACAATCGGATTCTTTGCGAAAGCTCCCGGCGGATTCTTTGTGTTCGCCCTGTTTATTTCTATAAATCTTGCTGTCAATAGAATGACTGCGGCAGGAAAAGGAGGGGCAAAATGAGCGACCTTGCAGAAATTTTCATCAAAGCCCTGCTGATCGACAACGTAGTGCTGATGCGCTTCCTTGCATTGTGTCCATTCATCGGCATGTCGACCGACATCAAAAAATCAGTGGGCATGGGCGGCGCAGTCACCTTTGTGACCGTGCTTGCTACCGCAGTAACCTGGCCTTTGTTCAAGTTTGTGCTGGTTCCGTTCCATCTGGAATTCCTGCAGATTCTGACCTTTATTCTCGTCATCGCAAGCCTTGTCCAGCTGGTGGAATTCTACCTTAAAAAATCGGCTCCGGCGCTCTACAGTTCGATGGGCGTGTATCTTGCACTGATTACGACGAACTGTGCAATCCTTGCGGTTACCTTCGACTCCATATCGAACGACTACACATTCATCCAGTCGCTTGTGTACGCCGTCGGCGTCGCCGTCGGATTTATGTTGTCCATGCTGCTGCTTGCAGGCATTCGCGAACGGATCAAGATCGCGAAAATACCCGCATTTTTAAAGGGCACACCGATACTGTTCATGTCGGCGGCGCTGTTGTCTATGGCCTTTGGCGGTTTCGCCGGCCTGATCAAATAAGCGGGGGGAATCGATGGAAATCATACTTGCAACACTCGTTGTTTCACTGGTACTGGCACTCGTTCTTGGCTTCCTTCTGGGCTTCTTCAAGAAAGTATTCCATGTCGAAACCGATCCTACCGTTACAAACGTACGCGCAGTGCTCCCTGGAGCCAACTGCGGCGCCTGCGGATTCCCCGGCTGCGACGGACTCGCCGCCGCGATCGCCGCAGGAGAAGCTCCTGCAAATGCCTGCACGGTCGGCGGCGCCTCGGTGGCTGCCCAGGTGGGAAAAATCATGGGCGTCGAAGCGACTTCCGAAACGCAGGTCGCCGTGCTGCTGTGCCAGGGAACGCACGACAAGTGTGGATTCAAGGCGGAATACAACGGAATCAAGACCTGCAAGGCTGCAAAGCTTTCGATAAACGGCACCAAACTGTGCGACTGGGGCTGCATCGGCTACGGCGACTGCGAAGTTGTCTGTCCTTTCGACGCAATACACGTCAAGGAAGGCGGCATCCCTGTTGTCGACTACGCAAAATGCACCGGTTGCGGCCTGTGCGTAGCTGAATGCCCGCAGAAAATTCTGACCCGCGTACCGACGAACCGCACCGGTTCGATTGCATTGTGCTCGAACCGGAATACCCGCAAAGCCCAGGTTATCAAAGACTGCAAAATCGGCTGCATCAAATGCATGAAGTGCGAAAAAGTCTGCCCGAAAGCCTGCATCAAGGTGACCGACGGCATCCCGGTTGTGGACTACTCCGTGTGCGATTCCTGCGGTGAATGCGTCAAGAATTGCCCTACCAAGGTGCTCGCGCTGGTTGAACAGACCGTAAAAGCAGTGTAGTTTGGGGACAATGCAGGAACACACCACAACATCCGGAGGCGGCGAACAAATTCCCGCCTCCGACAGCACCACCGCTCCACAACGGAGCGCGATGGTTGCGATAATCGGACGCCCGTCCGCGGGCAAGTCCACTTTTTTAAATACCGCATGCGGAGAAAAGGTTTCGATCGTTTCTCCTGTGCCGCAAACCACCAGAAACGCAATCCGCGGCATAGTCAACAGCAGCCGCGGCCAGCTTGTGTTTATAGACACGCCCGGCTACCACGAATCGGACAAGAAACTCAATCTGCTGCTCAAATCTATTGCGCACGACCGGCTTCCAGAGTCCGACGCGATTTTGTACCTCGTGGACGCTTCGCGGGAGCCAGGAAGGGAAGAAGAACTCATCTGCGCGATGCTTGCGTCCTCCTCCGCACGGATTGTCGTCGGCATCAACAAGATCGACCTCCCGGACTCCAAGCCGGGCATGGTGCGCCTGTTCCTCCAGAAACAACTCCCCCTTGTTCCGTCCGACCGAATCTTTGAAATATCGGCGGAAAAAGACACAAATATCGATCCATTATTATTGATGCTTTTCGACCTTGCCCCGACGGGAGACCCACTCTATCCCAAGGAGTTCTATACAGACCAGGACGTCGATTTCCGTATCTCTGAAGTTATCCGCGAAAAAGCGATGCTTAACACCCGTGACGAGATTCCGCACGCTGTGTATGTCGAAATCGCCGATCTTGAAATGCGGAAAAACGGCAAGGAACTGTGGGTCCGTGCCTTTTTGACTGTGGAGCGCGAAAGTCAGAAAGGCATGCTGATCGGGAAGGGCGCTTCGATGATCAAAAAGATACGCACCGAAGCTGTAAAGGATTTGAACGGCATTTTCCCGTACCGCATCAACCTTGACTTGCAAGTCAAGGTAAACAAAAACTGGCGGCAGAAAGACCCGGTTCTCGGCCGGTTGATGAAGCGCTGATCAGCGGACTTCCACCGAGCCGTCTGCATGCGCAATGTAGACAGTCGGCTTGTTCCGCGTAAAAAAGCCGTTTTCCACAACGCCCACAATGCGGTTGATTTCGTCTTCCAAAATATCCGGTCTTGCCGGCGAACGTCCCGATTCGTTGCGCTCCCAGAGGCAGTCGAGAATCAGGTTGCCGTTATCGGTAACGACCGGCCCCGCCTTTCGCACTCCTTCGCGCAGGCGCGCGACTGCACCGAGCCTGGCGAGGGCTGCAACTATGCCGGTTCTCGCTTCCGGAATAATTTCCACCGGAAGCGGGAAGCGCGTTCCGGAATCGGGAACCGCCTTCGACTCGTCGGCGACGATAACAAAACGCTGTGCGCTGTATGCGACAATCTTTTCCAGCAGCAACGCGGCTCCGCCACCCTTGATCAGCCAGAGTTCGGGAGTGACTTCGTCGGCTCCGTCGATCGCAAGGTCGAGCGTTCCTCCGATTTCCCGCGAGTTCATCGAATACACCGGAATCCCGAGTTCTTCGCAGGCGATGCTGGTCTGGAAGCTGGTGGGAACAGCCCGAATGCCGGAAAGCGTGCCTTCGCGGATGAGCTCGCAAATACGGGCTACCGCCGGCATTGCCGTTGATCCGGTTCCCAGGCCGAGCTTCATCCCCGAGGCGAGCAACCCTTTCGCGTACAGATCGTCGATCGCGTATCGTGCGGCAAGAATCTTCTGTTCGTCTTTTGAAACTGGTTCGCGATATCCCGTATCAGTCTTCATACTCTTCTCCCGTAAAAAGTTTGTATTGCAACCAGGCCTGATTTTTGAGCATTGAATAACCATTGCAAATTCGGCATCCGGCTTTTTCGGCCCGTTTGAGCATTTTTGTTTTTTCCGGGTGGTAAATGATGTCGTACACGGCTTCGCGGCCACTGAACGAGTAGAAATCGAGCGGATCGCCGTCGGTATCGGGCGACATGCCGACGTTGGTTGTCTGGATGATGATGTCCGACCAGGATTCGAGCATTGGTCTGCTTGCGGCGTCGAGGCTTGCCCATTTGAAGTTGTACTTGAGTGCGAGTTCTCGCGCTTTGTCCGTTGTGCGGTTAAAGACGCACGCTTTTGCGCCGAGTTCTTTGACTGCGTTTGCGACTGCTCGTCCTGCGCCTCCAGCCCCGATTATCGATACTTTCATTCCGCTGAGTGTTTCCTTGCCGAGAAATTCCTGCAAGGCGCGCGAGAATCCGGGTGCGTCGGTGTTGTAGCCGTGCCAGACGTTTTCGTGCCGAAGGATTGTGTTGCAGGCGCCGATTTCGCCTGTCTGGGCCGATATCTGGTCGAGCCAGGGCAGCACGCTTTCCTTAAAGGGGAAGGTGACCGAAAGTCCCTTGATACCGGTTTCTTCGGCAAAGGCAAGAGATTCTTCTATAGTTTCAGCCTTGATGGGCAGATACACTGCGTCGATTTTTTGCTTGAGGTAGCCTTTGTTGTGGATGAGCGGGCTCGATGTGGCGGCAAGGGGATTGCCGGTAACGCCGTAGATCGAGGTTTTTTCAGATATGGAGCGGATGTGGTAAATTTCGTTGAGGGTGACCGGATCGAGCTGTCCGAGCGAATTCTGGGCGTTCCGGGTGGTTTCTTCCGCCGATGCAAAGGTGATGAGCGAGCCGAGCACCGGGGCGAGAACACGGGAGGGAAGTCCGAACGGTCCCATGGCGATGAGTATGTACTCCATTCCGGTACAGTGTTTGGCTTCCCGGAAGAGGTTTGTCACGTCGGACAAGCTTCGGGGCATAAAGGCGATTTTCGCGATTTCGTCGTTAGTCCGGCGGAGCTTTTGGACGCGCTCCTTGATGCGGGTTTCCGGTCCTGTCATGTTGTGTACGCTTCGGATTATACGCGTGCCGAATGCGCGCGCAGCTTCTTCTATGCTGGGAACCTGGAGGTCCTCCTCGAGATCGACGTAGGCAAAATTCTTTCGGCGGTCGGTGTCCGCAAAGGCAAGACCGCGGGCCATGAGTGCGATGCGCGAGCCTTCTCCTTCCAGGAATTTTCCGCCGTCGGTGTTGCGCCTGATAGTCAGGATGCAGGGAATATTGGCGGCTTCCGGAAACCGCCTGAAATGAAGGCGTTCGTCCTGGGTAAGACAGTCGACACGGAGTTCGACTAGGTCAATCCATGGACGGTACAGTTCGACGAGGGCGAGATCTTCTTTCAGGGTGGGCGCAGTTAACACCAGACAAATTTTGGTTTTCATCAGGAATCCATTATACAAAATACGATAGGTTTGTTGAAGTGCGACGCCCCCGGCATGTTATGCCGGTCTGTGCGCCCGGTCTGTGCGACGCGCGAGCGCCCTGCCCGAAGCGCCCGACGCACACGTCTTCCCCGGACCTTTTTTTTTATGGCGGGTCTGCCGATTCTCGGGTACAATGTCGCTACAGGAGATTAAGCAATGGAACACTTTGGAGCCTGGGGACTCATCCCCCCGCTGCTGACGATTACACTCGCATTTATCACCAAAGACGTGATAATTTCTCTCTTTCTCGGTATCCTCTCCGGCGTTCTGATAGTCGCGGGCGGGAATCCTGCAATCGCGCTGATAAACACGACCGATCTGCTTGCCGGCGCCTTGAACGATGCCTGGAACATCCGCATCTTCCTGTTCTGCGCCCTGCTCGGCGGCCTCGTCGGCATGCTTTCCAGAACCGGCGCGAGCGGTTCGCTCGGGATATGGGCTTCGCGCCGCCTGAAAACAGCAAAAAGCGCGCAGATAACCGCCTGGTTTTTCGGCCTGCTCATTTTTATCGACGACTACTTTAATTCGCTCACCGTCGGCACTATCATGCGCCCGATCACCGACAAGCAGAAAGTCTCGCGGGCAAAGCTTGCGTATATCCTGGACTCGACTGCGGCTCCCGTATGCATCATCGCGCCGATTTCCAGCTGGGTCGTAACCGTCATGTCCGTCGTCAAGGGCTCGGAGGGCTTTGCCGACCTGGGCATTTCCGAGTTTGAGTTTTTTATCCGCTCGATCCCGTACAACCTGTATGCCCTCCTGACGCTGCTCATGGTTGTCGTAATCGCGCTTACCCGCCGGGATTTCGGCCCGATGGCCGCTTCCGAACGCCTTGCCCGGCAAACGGGTCGGCTCTTTAATGCCGACAAGTACGGAGCTGCCTCCGGTGACGTTCCCCATGTGGAAAATCCCCGTGCCCGTCCCATGGATATGCTTTTCCCGATACTCACCCTGATCGCCACCGCACTCGTCTTTTTCCCCCTGACCACCTGGATGGGCGCCGTAGACGGCGAATCCGTGTCATCCCTCGGTCAGGCGATGGCTTCCATTCCGCTCGGACAGGCATTCAACGACACTGACGCATCGGTCGCGCTCCTGTATTCGGCTGTCTTCACCATCGTAATCACCTACGTCTACTACCTTGCGCGCAGGCTCCTTACCATCAAAACCGCATCTGAATCTCTCAAGGACGGAATTGGATCGATGGTCCCGGCGCTCGTTATTTTGACAATGGCATGGACTATTGGAAGCGTCATCAAGTCTGCTCCCGCCGACGGCGGTCTCGGCCTCGCTTCCTACCTGTCGGACGTGGTGGTTGGCGGCGGTTTCCCGATATGGCTCCTGCCCGCAATCGTCTTTGCCCTTTCTGCGATCATCTCGTTTTCCACCGGTACCAGCTGGGGAACATTCACCATCATGATCCCGATTGTCATGCCAATCGTCGTCGCACTCGCGGAAGCCCGCGGTCTTACTGGCGGTGCCCTTATAAACGCATCGATGATCTGTATTGCTGCAGTTCTCAGCGGAGCCGTCTTCGGCGATCATGCCTCTCCCATTTCCGATACAACAATTCTTTCGTCCACCGGAGCCGGATGTCCGCATCTTGAGCATGTTGCAACCCAAATGCCGTATGCGGTTTTTATTGCAATCTGCTCGCTCGTCGGTTTCTTTGTCGGAGGCCTTGTGCTGAACGATCTGGCCGGATGGATTGCAGCCCTTGCTGTCTTTGTGCTGGGCATGCTATTCCTCCCCCGAATCGTAAAGGAATAACGGCCGTCCCTTTCAGAACGCTTCAGGTTTTTTTCGGTGCCCGCCTGCGGGCACACAAAAGCCCGCCGACCGGGTGGTTATTATCCGGCGAGCGGGCTTTTTTAATTTTTCTAACCGGTTGTGTGCTATCCGGCGAGCTGTTAATCCGGCATCCTGATTTCCCTGGTCGATACTTCCTTGTTCAAAATCGTCAGTACCAGTAGCGTTCCGTCGTCAACCCGGTAGGGCACGGTGAGGTTTCCTCCGGGATGCTTGAACGACACCAGTTTTGTGCGCTGCCCGGCTGGAGACACCGCATCGATTGTAATCTGGAACGGATACGGATAGACGGGAAGTGTTTCCGAAAAGACTCCGTACACTTTGCCGTCGGGTGAATCGACGGGAAGGGCAAGGACTGCGGAAACACGCGAAAAGCTGTTCACTGTGGAGCCGCCGGCAGGCATTTGTGCAACAATTGTCCCCGCGTTTTCCGAACCTTCCGGACTGCGGGTGGAAAAATCGAAAATCGCTTCGGTTTTTTCCATCACGGCAAGTGTTTCCGCAATAGTCAGCCCGGCGATATCCGGAATGCGCACTTTATCGTTTTCGGGACCTCGGCTTACGACAAGCTCCAGCTGTATCGGTTCGGATATCGGGGTGTCCGGGAGCGGTTTTTGCTCAAGCACGGTTCCGGCGGTCTCCTCGCTGAACCGGTACAGTGGCGGTTCCTTGATCGACAGCAGCGGCGTCGTCATGGACGTAAACAGGGTTTGCAGGTGTATCTTGACATCGTCAACGTTCTGCCCGATGTAGTTCTCCACGCGGTCTATAATGATTCCCCTGCTGACGACAAGATTGATCCTGCGTCCGGCTTTTACGATGGAGCCGGGAGCCGGACTCTGCTCCAGAATCATGCCGCGGTCGTCGGCGGAGCTTGAATACTTGAGCTGGATTTTGGGGTACAGTTCTTTTGCCTGCATTTCGAGCAGGGCAACGGTCAGATCCTTGCCGGCCACTGCTGGCACCATTACCTTTTCGCCGCTTTTGATCGTCAGAAAAAACGCTCCGATGCATCCGGCTGCCGTGAGGATAAACACGATAAGAGCCGTGGTCACAATAATTCTGGAATGATGGTCGAGCGTTTCGCGGATCAGTTCGAAGTCCGGACGAAAGTCCGGCAGATTCAGTTTCATGGTTCTTTTCCTCAGAAGATGCAGGTTGCCGGACTCTCCGGTCCGGAGGGATATTCGGTGCCGTCTGTGCGGCGTCCAAGCACGGTGCCCGGAAGGTCCCGGGCACCGTTCATGAATGATTTCCAGTCAAGCGGTTTTTTGGTTTGCCATTGCAGGACTTCCAGCGCGAGAACCCCGTCTCCCGTCTGCACGAGAATGCCTTCTTTCTTGTCCATTCCCAGAACAGTTCCGGGAACCGGCGCCGGGCTTTGTGCTGCACCGGCTGCCTGCGACGAGGGTATCGGGCGGGCTTTGTGCAGCAGCAGCATACGGGTTCCCGCATACGTGTATGTTCCCGGCCAGGGACAAAAGGCGCGGATGCGGGCGTCTATGTCGGCGGCACTGTCGGTCCAGCGGATTTCTCCGTCTTCCTTGCGCATCATGCCGCAATAGGTTGCATCCGCATCGTTTTGCGGGATTGGAGAGAGCGTTCCCTGTTCGAGCCGGTCGAGCGTTTCGGAAAGAAGTCCGGCGGCCAGTTCCGCGCTGCGAATCAGGAGGCTTTCGCCGGTTTCGGTGCCATCAAGCGGTATTTTACGGACTGCAAGAATATCGCCCGTGTCCATTTTCAGGGCCATTTTCTGAATGGTAACGCCCGTTTCCGCGTCGCGGGCCAGTATTG
>SHOL01000006.1:0-8621 GCA_004294945.1 Treponema sp. | reverse complement strand
CCGCCAGCGGGGCAGCAGGGACGGATGCACGTTGACGGCTCCCATCGGAAACAGAGACAGGGTTTTTTCGCCGAAGATCTTGCCGTATGCGAAGCACACCAGCACGTCGGGCGCAACAGATGCGATGCGGTCGCGGACTTCCTGCGTTATTTTTGCCGGATCGAGAATCGGAGTGGTGGACGGCAGGGTTCCCCGTTCGATGAGCGTTCGCGCGGCAAGGGCGACAGGACTCGGTTTTTCCTTGAGAGAACGTCCTGATGCTGCCGGCGGATTGGTCAGAATTCCGACGATGCGGTGCGATATGGCTATTTTTTCAAGTGCAGGGACGGCGCATTCCGGCGTTCCCGCAAACAGAATGTTGAGCATGGGATTCAGCTGTCCTTGGTAGCGGTTTTTTCGGCTTTTTTCTGTTCTTTTTCGGCTTTTTCCCGGAATTTATGGACAATTTTATCTTTTTTGTCCGGTGCAATGCGGTCGATGAAGAGGATGCCGTCAAGGTGGTCGTATTCGTGCTGTATGACGCGGGCAAGCAGTCCGTCTGCTTCCAGAGTGAATCTGCGGCCCCGTTCGTTGAGTGCCTGTACGGTGATGCGTTCCGGGCGGACGACTTCTTCGTAGTATTTGGGTACGCTGAGGCATCCTTCCTCGTAGGAGCACAGCTCGGTGGATGTTTCGATGATTTGCGGGTTGATGAATGCGCGTTCGACGTCATCGTCGGCTTGTACGACAAACAGCCTGAGGCTTTTGCCTATTTGCGGGGCGGCGAGCCCGATGCCGTCGGACAGTTTCATCTGTACAAACATGTCGCTGATCAGCGTTCTGATTTCGTCTGTGATTTCCGCTACGGGAACCGCTTTTTCCCGCAGGACTTCTTCGCCCAGTGTATAAACCTTCATACTGGTAAAGTACCTGTTTCGCCGGCTGTCGTCAATAAGATGCGGGGGAGAGCCGGCCGGGCGGCTGCATACTTGGGCGGGGCGCAGCGCACCGGCTGGTTGGCTGCATGCGTGGCAGGCCGGTTTGGCTGTGCGGTTTGGTTCCGCCGGTGTTATTGACAAAAGGAGTGAAAACATCCATTTTTAGGTATGCTCAATTCTATTTTTGCCAAAGACGAATCAATGCCTGCCGAAGTCAGAACCGCCGCTGTTGAGGGGCTGCCCGGGTTTCTGGGTTCTGATACGGGATCGGCACTGGCCGAAGCCTCTATGCAGTTAGCGGCCGCGTTCGGCGATCAGGGCGATTTCCGTGCGGTAGTTGCGGACAAGTCTTCTGCACGAGACGAGTCGGAACGCAAACTTGTTACCAGTTTCCAGAAGAATCTTGAACTTTTAGTACAGAAAACATGGGTCGAAAAGGCGGACGAAACTCTGAAGGAAGAGATGCTGTTCCGCATCAACACCTTGTGCGGCAATCTGTCCCGTTATGATTACCATACATCGCTTTCCGAATTCCTTCCGGTACTGAAGGATGTCGTATTTTTACTGTTCGGTTCGCTTTCAAAGCATGATAATTTTCTGGAATACGCTGTTCGTATAGATCCGGATTTCGGTTTTTTCTGGTACTATATAACAACTATGCCTTCCTACAAGGACTGGTCCGAAGAAAAATGCCGGCTGGCTGTGCTGCTCGGCATCTGTTTTCTTGCCAACTTTTGAACCACACAGGGGCTTGCCATGAATCTTGAAGCTGTCTGCGAAGGTCTGCGTGAGGCGGCTGACCGGCTAGCCCTCTGCACTGCCGAAGAAAAAAACCGGGCCCTGCTCGGCGTTGCTTCCGCCCTGGATTCGGATCGCCAGGCTATACTTGACGCAAACAGGCGGGATGTCGAACGCGCGCGCGCAGGCGGCATGAAGGAAGCTCTTGTTGCCCGCCTTGCGCTTTCGTCCTCCGGTCTTGACGATATTATCAAATCCCTTCAGATACTTGCTTCCCAGACCGATCCGATCGGAGAAGTTGTTTCCGGCTGGAAAGTGCCGAACGGCCTTGAAATACGCCAGGTTCGCGTGCCGCTCGGGGTTGCTGCAGTGATTTACGAATCCCGTCCGAATGTTACCGTGGACGCTTTTTCTCTTGCCTATAAAAGTTCCAACGCGGTGCTGCTCAGGGGGAGCTCGTCGGCTCTCGAGTCGAATCGCGCAATCGTTGCGAGCATCCGCGCAGGGCTTTCCGCCTCTGGCGGGATTGCGGAAGCCGTTGCGCTTTCCGAGCCTGCGAGCAGTGGACAAGACGCCCATGCCGACGTTGACTGGATTTTGAATGCCGTCGGCTATATCGACGTTGCGCTCCCCCGCGGCGGTGCCGCGCTGATCAGGCGTGTTGTCGAGTCCGCGCGCGTTCCCGTGATCGAAACCGGAGCAGGGGTGTGCCACCTGTACTGCGACGAAGGTGCGGACGTCCGTATGGCCGTCAATATTGCGGTGAACGCCAAGATTCAGAAACCAGGGGCTTGCAATGCCATCGAATGTGTATTGGTGCATGAATCGAAGGCTGCAGAGCTTGTGCCGCTTCTGGCGAAAGCCTTTGTTCCATTCGAGCCGAAAACCGGACGGGCAGGCGGGGTTGAACTCCGCTGCGACGAACGGGCCCTTGCTGCGCTGAAAGGGGCAGGCTCTGTTCCGGTAAACGCGATTCCTGCCGCCGAAACCGATTGGGGAATGGAATTCCTTGACTATATTCTGGCAGTCAGGGTGGTCGATTCGATCGACGAGGCTGTTTCGCATATCAACCGGTACAACACAAAACACTCGGAGACCATCGTAACCGAAAACCGCACCCGCGCCCGCTATTTTCAGAGCCGAGTGGATGCTGCCTGCTTGTACGTGAATGCGTCTACACGCTTTACCGACGGCGGCGAGTTCGGTATGGGTGCGGAGCTCGGGATCAGCACCCAAAAACTGCATGCGCGCGGCCCTATGGGTCTTACTGCGCTTACAACCATCAAATATCTTGTTGAAGGCGAGGGGCACATCCGTCCATGATCACACAGGTAATACACGACGCGCGAAAGATTGTTATCAAGATCGGTTCAAACACGCTTGCAAAGGCCGACGGTACGATAAACCCCGAGTTTATGAAGGATTTCGCCGCTCAGTGCGCGGACCTTATGCGGCAGGGCAAACAGATTGTCGTTGTCTCTTCGGGTGCCCAAGTTGCAGGTGTTTCCACGATAGACCGATGGGCGCGCAAAAAAGACATCCATTACCGGCAGGCGCTCTGCGCCATTGGCCAGGTCGAACTTATGGACAACTGGCGCGCTGCCTTTGGTGCCTCCGGCTTCCATATTGGCCAGTTGCTGTTGACCAAAGAGGATTTTCAGGACGATCACCGGACGCTCAATATGCGCAATACGATCTTTACGCTGGTTGACGAGGACGTCGTTCCGATCATCAACGAAAACGATTCGGTTTCCTATGAAGAAATCAAAATCGGCGATAATGACAACCTGAGCGCCCTGACAGCAATCCTGTGGAGCGCCGACCTTCTGGTGCTTGTCAGCGATATCGACGGCGTCTACGACAAGAATCCGAAGGAATATGCGGATGCAAAACTGATTGAAACCGTGGCCGACCTTGATGCCCTGCGCGGCTCCATTTCGATCGGCGCGACGAACGGCTTCGGTACCGGCGGAATTACGACCAAGCTGGAAGCCGCGGCTAAAGTGACCGCGTACGGCATTCCCATGCTGCTGGCTAACGGTTCCCGTCCTCGATTTATTGAAGCGCTTGCAAACGGATCCCAGAAGGGCACCGTGTTTTTGGCGCAAGAAGACCTTTGAGCCGATTTTAACAGTCGGTTGCTTGAAACCGGCGGCTGGCACCCGGCACCCGGCACCCGGCACCACGCCCCTGCACCCCGCCCCTGCGGTTCATTGGAGGACAGAATGAAGGATATGAAAATTGGTTGCATTGGAATAGGGGTCATGGGCTCCGCGCTGATGGAGGCGGTTATCCGCACCGCAGGCGCCTCCTCGGTCTCTGTCAGCGATCCCGACCGCGACAAACGTGACGCATTTTGCCAGCGTACTGGCTGTACGGGTTCACCGGGCAACGCACACCTTGCAGAAACTTCGGATATTTTGTTTTTGGCGGTAAAACCCCAGTATCTTGATCCTGTTCTTGCCGAAATTGCTCCGGCGCTCCGCCCGGATACTGTCATTGTCTCCATGGCCGCGGGCATCTGTATTGCCCGCCTCAACAGCGGCCTTGGCGGACATCAGAAGATAATCCGTATTATGCCGAACACGCCTGCTTCGGTTGGTTCGGGTATGACTGCTCTTGCAGCATCTGTTGCGGTAGACGAGGAAACGGTCAATCTGGTTATGCACTTGCTTTCTCCCTCAGGCCTTGTGGAAAAGACTCCTGAACACCTGATGGACGCCGTTACCGCTGTTTCCGGTTCCGGCCCTGCCTACGGCTACCTGTTTATCGACGCACTTGCAGATGCTGCCGTCTGCATGGGCTTGCCCAGGGCTCAGGCAATCCGCTATGCGGCCCAAACCCTCAAAGGAGCTGCCGAAATGGTACTGGAAACCGGAAAACATCCGGCAGAGCTCAAGGATTCAGTCTGTTCGCCAGCCGGCACAACCATCGCCGCGGTTGCCGCACTCGAGGAACACGGGTTCAGAAATGCCGTTATACAGGCTGCTTTGGCAGCCCGGGATCGCTCGGTCGAACTGGGTAAAAAATAGGGCATCAGAGAACCTTTCGCGCGCACGATTCGCACATCGGGCGCACCCGTACATCGGGCGCACCCGCACATCGCGTGCATGCGCGCATGCGATTAAAAATCAGGAGCGCTCTGTTCTGCCATATATTTCCGGATCATTGTGTATAGTTGATCCGGCTTGAACGGTTTGTAGATATAATCGGTGATATAGCTGTGGTGTTCCTCGATAGTTTCTGCCGTTGTGTGCGTCGCCGTCTGCGCGATAATTGGAGCCGTCATTTCAAGTTCTGTCTTGATTTTCCGCGCCGCTTCGTAGCCGTTCATGCGCGGCATGTGAATGTCCATCAGAATCAGCGAATAATAGTCTTTGGGAAGCCCGTTGCACTTGTCCAGCGAATCTATACCATCGACAGCCAAAACATTGGGGATGCCGAAGGTATCAAGCGTCGACATAATTATCTCCGCATTTATTTCGTTATCTTCGACAACAAGAATCGGTGCCATACGCATCTCTCCGCACAGTAATTCGGGAAAACGCACTTTTCCCGTATCTTTTGCCGGGCACCTTAAAAAAAAGAATTTCTAAAGATGCACCATAGTAAGTATATGTAATCAACCAACACTTGTCTTGTCTTTTATGTAAAAAAAACGGCCAATGTATCCCGGTGCCCTACAGATACGAAATCCTGAACGGAATCGAAGGACTAAACCCGGCGGCAGTATAGGCTCGAATAGCCGGTACATTTCCGGTTTTAACGAACAGCGCCGTCTTTCGGCCCAGATCGATCTGTTCCGCTGCGGTGCGCGCAACGAGCGAACGGGCAAGTCCTCGTCCTCTCCACCGGGGATCGGTGAAAACGCCGCCGAGCTGATCCCAATGCAACCCGCGCGCGTTTGTCCCCGCCTTGGCGATCGGTGTGCCGGATTCTTCGTAATAGTTGATTATCTGCGCATCCAGACTTTTTTGCAAATTCCGCAGGCACACCGCGCGATCGAACGGATCCCCCGGCGGAATGACTTCTTCCTTTTCGTAGCCTTCCTGAAGCGGCAACAGCCGCTCGGCGTCCTCGACTGTTGCCCGCGCAAACCGCAGACTTGGATTCGACCGCAGAGAATCCGGAACGGCACAGGCTGCGGGGGACGGCATCGCTTCCATCGTCATCAGCTGATAGTCGACAGCCCTGAAGGGAGCGCGGGGCAGAAAACCTTCCAGCCAGAGCGTGTCGCTGCCCGCTCCGAGCACGCATTTGATGCGGGCCCGGTTGATCCATGCCTGCACCGCGTGCCTGGCTTCATCCCGGTTCAAGGTATCTGAAAGACAATGAAAAAGTATCCCGGTCGACGTAAGCAGGAGAATTCCTGCAAGCTGTTCCTGCCGCAGCAGCATACAGGATTGGACACTGCCACCGCCCGAAGGAAACACCGGTTTTCCGCCGGCGCACACATGGCTCATCAGTGTAATAGCGCGGAATTCGAACGGTTCAAGAAAATCTATCATTCCGGAAAAATCTTTTTTTTCAGCGGCACGCAGTTCGGTTTTCATTGTACATCCTTGAGGGGCATTATTCCCCGGGGCTCAAAATCTCCCGCAATCGAAGCGAACGCGGCGCGGAACGAATCCGGCGCATAACTGTAGACCGCAATCGCATTTTTTGCCCAGGGCACACGATCCAAAAGCACGGGAGACAGCAAAGAAACTATAACGATATTCGCGCCTGACCATTGGAGATCGCGCACGAATGGGACTTCGCTTTCCGAGGCCAGTGAGACGATCACCGTGTCGCTTGCGCGTGCCATGCGGAACAGCTGCCCGTTTATGCCGGATACGTTGGCATCCGGGTAGCGCGTTCTTCCCGCGCTAAGGAATTCAGGGAAGCTTGAAGCGATAAGCATCTTTTTAGTTGGATCGGCCTGGAGCGGAAGGCTTTCGTTTCTGACTACGGTTACCGAACGGGCGGCCAGCGAAAGGAAGAATTGCTTGCCCTCCGGGTCGGGGATGCGCTCGTCGATGTTGTCGAGATCCGGAAAGATCGGCACGGCGCTGCCGCTTTTGAAATAGTCGAGTTTTGCCCGGATGATCCGGTACGCGGCGTCGCGCACGCGGGACCTGAAGGCTTCGGAGCGTTTCATGCGTTCGATGTTGTTGACCCACAGCGCATCGTAGAACCCCGGCGTCGTCGACGATTCCACAATGTCGTTGCCGGCTTCGAGGGCGAGCTGGACCGCCTTCGATACGCTGCCGGCCCAGCTGGTCGCTCCGTTCATCATGATGTCGTCTGTAATAATAAGGCCGGTAAACTTGAGCTCTTCGCGGAGCAGGGCGGTCAGGAGTTTTTTGGAAAAAGTCGCGGGCTCGCCGTTCGGCGTAATGCGCGGAAAGCTCAAGTGGCCGCTCATGATGGCCGGAACGCCGGCCTGGATCATGCGGCGGAAGGGGACGAGCTCGCGCTCTGCGAAGGTTTTTTTGTCGATGTCGATGACCGGGAGTTTTCCGTGGCTGTCCGAGCCGGTGTCTCCGTGGCCGGGAAAGTGCTTGGCAGTGGTCAGGACTCCGGCTTCCCTGCTGCCGGCCATGAACGAAGCGCCGAGGATGCCTGCCGATTCGGGGTCTTCGCCGAACGAGCGGGGCCCGATGATAGTCGATTCATGGTCGGTATACAGGTCCACGGTCGGCGCGAAATTGAGGTTAATGCCCAATGCGGCGAGTTCGCGCGAAATGTAGTAGCCGGAATACCAGGCGTCGGCCGGAACTCCGGAAGCGCCGATTGCGAGGTTGCCGGGAGTCTCGCTCGTGCGGCCCTTGATGTGCCTGATCCAGCCGCCTTCCTGGTCGGTCGCGACAAAGAGGGGGATGCCGAAGCGGCCTTCCGCGGCTTTTTTCTGGAGCAGGGTGACCGATTCGGCGACTTTCTGCGTATTGTCCGTGTTCCAGCCGAAGACCTTGATGCTGCCGAGCGAGCGTTCGGCTACCCAGGAAGTCACGAGCGGGCTCGGGTCGAGTCCGGCCCAGCCGAACATGAGGGT
This sequence comes from Treponema sp., assembly GCA_004294945.1. GTDB lineage: Bacteria > Spirochaetota > Spirochaetia > Treponematales > Treponemataceae > Teretinema. The sequence continues at coordinate 932 of SHOL01000006.1, read as the reverse complement.
TTGCGCGAGGAGTTCTTCGTCGGTCATGGCGTCTGCGATTGCGGCAGCAAGCTCCGCGTGCGGACGGTTGTCGCTGAAATGGGGCAGATTTGTTGGAGCGCCGGCTGGTTGGCCGGCGATTGCAGGCGCGCGTGTTGGACTGCCCGCAGGTGCGCCGCTGCCCGCAGGTGCGCCGGCGAGCGCGAAAACCGAAAGCGCCGCCGCACACAGGCTGACGGGAACAAGTCGTATGCGCAACCGCCTGAGTGCAGGAGCAGGCCCGCGTTCCATCTGGTGGCCGGGTAAAGGTGCTTCCGTCACGGACGATCTACCGAGCAGCGCTGTTCGTCAATGCACGAGGCTGCTTCGTGTGCGGCGATCGCTCCGTCCGCAGCCGCAGTCACAATCTGGCGGAACGGCTTGGCGCGGATGTCGCCTGCGGCGAAAAGGCCGGGGATAGACGTGCGCATGTGATCGTCGGTAATGATGTAGCCGGCTTCATCCTTCTTGGCAAGAGACGCCAGTTCGGTACGCGGATCCATGCCGATAAATATGAAGACAGCGTCGCAGGCAAGCTCCTGCTCGGCGCCGGTTTCGCTGTCCGCAAGAATAACGGATGTCACCTTCGAACCTGGACCCGCCGCACCAGCACCCGCCACACCCACTGCCAAGCCCGGTGCTGCTGCGCCCGCCGAAGCGGTGCCGCGTATTTCTTTGACCACCGTATTAAAGCGCACCTTGATGTGCGGATTGTTTATCGTCCGTTCGGCAAGCGCCTTTTGCGCGCGGAAGCTGTCCCGGCGGTGCACCATCGTGACCCGGTCGGTCAGGCGGGCCAGAAATCCCGCCTCGTCGCAGGCAGCATCCCCTCCCCCGACCACCACAATATGCTTGTTGCGGAAAAAAGGCCCGTCGCAGGTGGCGCAATAGGACACACCCTTGCCGTAGTATTC
>SHOL01000319.1 GCA_004294945.1 Treponema sp. | reverse complement strand
ATATGTTCATATGATTTTTCAAACATGTATCTATGGGGTAGATTTGACGGTTACATCGGAACGAACAGGTTCCGGCGAATATAACCGACCTTGTTTTCCACGTTTCCTTTTTCCTGCCCGCTTTCCGGGTTGCAGAAGGTTACTGAAAAACCATAATGGCACTTGAACCGGAGAAACAGCTCGGAGTACAGAACCTGATCGCGAACGCGTCGGCCCACGCCCGTCGCGTTATCGAAGACTATCCTAAGGGGAACGCCGCCGATGCGATTGAATATGTCGAGCAGTCCCTGACAGACGCATTCCGCGGTCTCCCCGCCGAAGCATTGCGTGTACGCCGCGTTGCTGAACGGGAAGCTCAAAACGAAGTATTTCCGGCTTTTCTTCTCGCCGTTTTCGAGTACATCCGCTTCGCCGAAATCGGCTTGCGCCTCTCCTGCCGACCAGACGAGTTCGAGCGCTCCATTGGTGGCGACGCGGGATTTCCGGGCCGTTTTCAGATACCGCTGAACGATGGAGTACGAGCAGTCGAAATCGGGATGCAGTTCCGTGAGCCGAGCGAATACTCGTTGCGCCGTATGCCGTTGCTTGTATCTCATTCGGCGATCTTCGTCCAGCCAGAGGTCTATCTCGCTTTTCCAGCGATCGAGTTTCGAAACTCGCTCTGTTCGTTCAGAAAGCTCGTTGTTGAAGCTGTCCTTTTGCATGTACGTGGATACCGTTTTTCGGTTGATTCCGAGTCGTCGCGAGATCTCTACTGGTCCGTATCCTTGTCGCTGCAGTTCCTTTACTTCGTCAATCTGGTTCATGGTTAGCATTCCTTTCCTCCCCGTAGATCGATTCTACAGGGAGGTAAACCGCAAAAACACCCACGCTTTTTCGGGGTATTTTTGACGCTTTTTTGGTCCATTCCAGTTTGCTTTTTCTGGGTACTTTCAGTTTACGCTAAACATGTAATACTCAGGTGGCAGGCATCGGCCGGAATTGGTGGCAGATTTCACCGGAATACGCACTAATCATCCAGATTTGAATTAGCTTCACATGAAGCTAAATAGGCTGTGGTGTGAAATTTCAAATAGCTTCAAGTGAAGCTATTTGAGTATTAATGTAATAGGGGAGGACAATTCCTATAGCAATATAGCCCGATTACAGGGCAAGATAAAGGGTGAATGTCGGGCTCTGTTATTTCTTTACATGATAAGGATATAGTTAAATGTCACCTAACGTGAGCGATTCTTAAGGCTATTTTAAAATACCTCTATATGGTGTAATG
>SHOL01000134.1 GCA_004294945.1 Treponema sp. | reverse complement strand
GGATTCGGAAGCGCAGCCGTAAGGGGTGGGGCCCGCAATCCGGCGGCCAGCCGGATTGCGGGCGTCCCCCTTTAAATTGAGGCGTATGGTGCTGCGGAAGGCACAGCGGAGGGCGTTTATCCTGTGATGAAAATTGCGAGACCTTCCTGCGTGTATTTTTTTTGGAGGGCGGTGATTGCGGCTTTGATGCGATCGATTGCTGCGTCGTGTTCGCAATAGATGAAAAGGAGTTCGTTGAACTCGGGCCAGACGGCGTCTCCCATTTTGGGGTCGGACCAGCCGCGCCCTTTTACGTTGGGGATGAGGGTGTAGAATTGCGCTTCGGGGATGGCTTGCAGGGCGGCGAGCACGTCTTCCTCAAGGGCTTGGTTAAAAATAATGTCTATGCGTTTCATGCGTTGCCTCCGGTAAGCTGTTCGTAGGCGAGTTGGAGCCGTTTGCGTTTTTCGGCTTTTTTGGCGTCGCGCTTTTCGCGGATGCGGTTGAAGATGTAGTAGAGGACGGGCATGAGGAACAGGGTCATGAGCGTGCCGAACGAGAGTCCGCCAAGGATGGTCTGTCCGATGGGTTGAACCATTTCTGAACCTTCTCCGGGAAAGAATGCCATGGGTACGAGGCCGAGTACGGTAGTGAGCGTTGTCATGAGGATTGGCCTGAGGCGGCTTCGCGCTGCTTCCGCGCAGGCGTCGGCAAGGGAGCTGCCCCGTTTTCTGAGGAGGTTGGTATAGTCGACAAGGACGATTCCGTTGTTGACAATAACGCCGACGAGGATGAGCACGCCGACGGCGGTCATGACGTTGAGCTTCTGGCCCATGACAAAGTAGATGGCGACTATTCCGATGACGTTAAGCGGTACGGTAAACAGCACAATGAACGGATCGAGGAATGATTCGAACTGGCTCGCCATGACGGCGAACACGAGTACGATTGCCATGATGATGATGACGGCGAACTGCTTGAACGACTCCATCATCTCCTTGTAGTCGCCCGAGTACGCGATGCGGACTGCCGGATCCTGCGGAATATGTTCCCGGATGAGTTTTTCGACATTTGTTTGCACAAGGGTTAAGGATACGCCTTTCTGGACACCGGCGGTGACGTTGACGATGCGGCTCTGGTCTTCGCGGTTGATGCTGATGGGCGAGACGCCTTCTTCGTAGTGCGCGAACGCCGACACGGGGATGCGGGAGCCTTGCGGATTGGTGACGAAGATCTGCTCGAGGTCGCTTACCCTGGTCTTGTCGCTTTCGGCGAGCGTCAGCACGATGTCGGTTTCCTCCCCGTCCTTTCTGAAGCGGGAGGCTGTCGTTCCGGCGATGTTCGCCTTGATTTCCTGTCCGACCGAATAGATGTTGAGTCCCAGGCTGTACAGGCGTTCGCGGTCGATGACGATGTTGACCTGGGGCAGTCCGTCCTTGAGGTCTACTTGCGGTTCGGTAACAAATTCCGCGGCTTTTTCGGAAAGCAGAGCCTTGATTGCGTTTGCGGTGTCGCGGGCTTTGCCCAGGTCTTCGCTTTTAATGTTAATTTCTACTGCGGACGTTCCGCCGCCAAGACTCATCATGTTGCCGCCGCCGAACGAGAAGGTGGCTCCGGGGAAATCGTCGAAGTGGGCGCGGAGCTTGTTTTTGATGTCTTCTTCTGAATCGATGCGTTCGCTCATCGGCGGTAAGGCGATGGAAAGCCGGCCGGTGTACGAGGTGCTGCCGCCGATTCCGAATGTGCCGCTTGAACCGGCGAGTACGGTAACGTGTTTGAAGCCTTTGACTTCTTCGTAGACAAACTGTTCCATCTGGCGAAGCACTGCTTCCGTGGTATCGAGCTTGGTGCCGACAGGCATTGTAAGCGAAACAGTTACAGAGTCGGAGGCGGTGGCAGGCATGAACTCGAAGCCGAGAAGCGGTATTACTGCGAGGCTTCCGAGAAAGAGGGCTGCGATGGTGACGAGGGTTGCGACCTTGTGCTTGATGACGAAGCGTATTGAACGGGCATAGGCGGCGTCTATGGAGTCGAACGCCTTTCCTGTTGCAAAATCGAGCCTGCCCCAGAAGCCGCGGTAGGTTTTTTCCTTTTTGCTGCCGATCTTGAAGTAGCGGCTGGAAAGGACGGGAACAAGAACAAGGGCAACAACGAGGGAACACAACAGCGAAAAGACGACCGTAAAGGCGAGGCCCTGGAAAATTTCACCGACAACGCCGAGCTTGCTGCGATACATGATGAGGGGAAGGAAAACGCAAATGGTTGTCAGGGTAGAAGCCGATATGGCAAGAATCATTTCCTGGGCGCCGAGAATTGCGGCAGGAACGGGTTTTGCGCCTTTTTCGCGGTAGGAATAAATGTTTTCCAGGATGACGATGGAGTTGTCTACGAGCATTCCGACCCCGAGCGCGAGTCCGGCAAGGGTCATGAGGTTCAAGGTCATTCCGGTAAAGTACATGACGGTGAGCGTGATTATCAAGGAAATGGGGATGGTGAGACCGATGATGATCGTGCTGCGGAAACTCCGGAGGAATACGAACAGGACAATAACTGCAAACAGGGCTCCCTGAATCGCACTGGAGGCGACTTCGTCCACCGAGCGCTGGATGATGTCTGTGGTGTCGCTGGTGAGTGTGATTGTTATATCGGACGGTTTTTCGGCAATAATTTCATCCATGCGCGCACGCACGGCACGCGCGGTTTGCACCGAGTTTTTGCCGCTTTGCTTCTGGATGGTCATTTCGATGCAGGGTACTCCGTTCAGATAATAGGACGAGGTTTGCGCCTTGAAGCCTTCGTACACATCGGCGATATCCCGGAGCTTTACGGAAGTCAGAACCGGTGCGGAGTACATTCCCGCAGCGGGGGCGGCGCTCTTGTAGGAAATGACGGTGTTGCGGATATCCTCCAGCGAGGTGTACTCGCCGACTGTGCTGATTGTGTAATTGTAATCGGCTTCGGTGATCGTGCCGCCGGCAATTTGGATGTTCTGTGCGCCGATCATTTGCGAAATCTGGGTGATGGTCAGGTTGTAGGCCTGCAGACGGTCGCGGGGTATTTCGACGATTATTGCTTTTTCGCGGCCGCCATACACGCTCGCCGAGGCAACGCCGTTGATTTGTTCGAGTTTCGGCGTCAGGTCTTCTGCATACTGGCGAAGCTCCTCCGGCGAACGGTTTCCGCTGATTGCGTAGTACATGATCGGAATGATGTTCGGATCCATTTTGAAAATCATTGGCGTGCCGGCATCTTCGGGGAGCATCGGTTTGACGAAGTCCAGGTTTGCACGGATGTCGTTCATGGACTCGTCAAGGTTGGAGCCGAATGTCAACTGCATATATACCAGGCTGGAGCCGTTCGTAGAGCTTGAGCCCAGATATTCGATACCCGAGACGCTCGACAAAACGCTTTCCACCGGGCGCGTGATGCGCTTTTCCACTTCTTCGGGACCGGCTCCGGTCCAGGTGGTGCTGACTGCAACATAGGGGAGTTCCATATCGGGAAGAAGGTCAAGCGGAAGGTCGGTGGTCACATAGATGCCGAGCGCAACCAGAACGGTAAAAATGATCAGTACGGTTGTAGGCCGCTGAACGGCTGTTTTGGATATACTCATCGAAGGGACTCCAGTGCAGAAAGAGGTTCGAGACGGGCGACGACATTCACTGCGGCGCCGTCTTCCAGGAGGGTTTGACCGCGTACGACAACTTCATCGCCTTCGGACAGTCCCTGTGCAATTTCAATTTTGTCGTCAACGCGGATGCCTGGCGTAATCGGCTGTTTGCGGACTGTAGCGCCTTCTACCACAAACACAAACTGTTCGCCAAAACGGGTTACGACTGCTGATTCGGGAATGATAACAATATTCGTGCGGGTGTCGGTGATGAGCTTGACGCGGGCAAACATGCCGGCCTTGATTCGGGATCAGGAGCGCTGAACACCAGTTTTACGGCCATGGTGCGGCTGCTTTGGTCAAGCACCGGGCTGATTTCCGAAATAACCGCTTCGAACAGTTCGCCCGGATAGGCGTCGAATCTGAGAAGGGCATTCTGATGCATTCTGATTTTGGACACATAGCGCTCGGGGACGTTCATGGTGATCTGAAGCGAATCGGTTTTGCTGATCCGCGCGAGGGATACTTGCTGGGAAACCATGCTGCCGACAACGACGTTGACCGCGGTAATAGTGCCGGAGATCGGGGCTTTCACCGGGCTCTGCGCATAGTTCATGCCGGGCCGGGAGGGATCGATCAGGGCGACAACCTGATCTTTTGCGACGTACGAACCGACAGAAACAGACAGTTCCACAACGCGGCCGGCTGCATCGGGAAGTATTTCTATATTTGTTTTGGCGCTGACGTCTCCGCCAAACTCAAGATAGTCCTTGAGTTCGCCCCGAGAGGCGTTGATGGTAGAGACGGCGAAGGTAGTCTGCGACACCTCTTCTGCTGCTCCTAACTCGTTCTTGTCTGTGTCTTTTTTGCCGCAGGAGATGAGCACTGCAACCGAGGCGATTACACAGATGGAGGCGGCGAGCGAGCGGATGTTTTGCGAGTGTACTGTTTTCATATATTACTCCTGTATGGGTTCTAAGACGGAATTGACAGCCGCTTCCAGGTCGAATGAAGTGGAAAGCCAGGTGTATTTTTCGGCGAGCACGCCAAGACGTGCCTGCATGAGGGTGTTTTCGGCATCTTTTAAGTCGAGGTATTCGATAGTGCCTGCACGGTAGCCCGCTTCGCTGAGCTTCCAGGCTTTTTCTGCGATACTGACGTTCATTTCCATCGCCTGGATGGAGGAGCGCGACTTGTCCAGCTTGCGAACCAGATTGCGGATTTCCAGCTCGGCAGCGTAGGCGGATTGCGTCAGAGCAAGCTCCAGCTTGATGCGGTTGTCGTTGATGTCGTCGATTCCGCGGGCCGCCTGCGAGAACGGGAGCATGTTTGTGAGGTTCCAGGCAAGAGTCAGGCTGAATGCGCCGGAGGAGTCGGTCCAGCTGTCCGGGTTGAACCAGGGATCGTCGATGGCGGATATGCGCGGCGAAAAGCTCTGGCTCAGCGCGAGGCTTGGGGTATACAGCTGAAGAAGCTGGGCGCGTTTTTGTGTCTGAAGCAGTGCGATATTTTTTGAAAGGAGAGCGAGATCGAGGCGCGAACCCAGATGTTTCTTGACCAGATCGTCCGCGTTGTGTTGTACGAGGGTCGGATGTATCTCACCTGATAATTCGATATCTGTTCCCGCGGGAAGATTGAGTAAAAATGCGAACATACTTTTTTGCTGGGCAAGATTCAGTTCGGCTTCCTGGATAGCCGGCTTTTGAGTTTCGACGGCAAGCTGCGTTTGCAGGTAGGCGAGTTCCGGGACAAGACCATTGCGGTAATTGATGCCGGTCTGACGAAGGCGTTCTTCGCTGGTTGCCAGTTTTTCGCGGGCAAGCTTGAGGCTTTCTTCCTGAACAAGGATGCCATAAAAAGATTTTTTGACGTTCTGTGTTGTCTGTTGTCTGGCCTGCTCCCAGGTCAGGATACCGGCTTCATAGCCCTGGCGCGTTGCGCGCAAGCCTTCGATCAGGGCTGCGTTCAGGTTGAGCGAGACGGTTAGGCCGCCCATTGCAGTCCAGTGATCTTGTTCGGTCAGTTCCGGTTCTGTGTAGAGCGGATTTACCACCTGCATAAGGGAGGCCATGGGGTTCGAGACGTTGTTCGTCCGGGCAAGGGTTCCGGTTGCCTGAACCGATGGAATGAAGACGTTCCAGGCAAAGTCGGCGTCGGCCTTTTTCATGCGGAGGTCTATGGCTTGGGACGCTAGCTGGATGTTGTTTTCCAGGGCAAGCGTTACGGCTTCGTCTATCGTCAGCACTCTTTTTTCGGCGGTCGAATGTACGACGCCAAAAAAAAGCACGGCGATTGAGGCGATTGCTACGCGAAAGCCCGATCGGCCGATCATGCGGCGGCGATCTGGTAGGGAATGGTGTGTCATGCAAGTTCTCCTGTATAGCGGTCTCCGCAAAGCATGCTCAAGAACATGAGGCGGATAGTGCGTTTAGTTTCTGCGGAATCGGCGCCGTTCGCGAGCGAATGCAGTACGCCGGTGGTGGCAAGAATGGAACACCACTTGATCATTGCTTTTGAACGGGCTTCGAGGTCCGGTACGGTGCCGAACCATTCGGCGAACCGCCAGTGCCCGTTCAGCTTGGGTTTTTCGAATGGGTGGACGGCTGTGCGGGACGGATCGCGGGACGGGTCGCGGGACGGATCGCGGACCAGTTCATACCTGATCCAGTTAAAGACGGCAAGGATGTCGCTTTTCAGAAGCAGGTAGCCGGACTGGACCGACAACAAAATAAAAAGCTGCTCCGGCAATGTGTTGCCACGGCAGATCCGTTCGGAACACAGAGAGGTTATCCGGTCAATTTCTGTCTTGACCAGTTCGAGCAGCATTTCGTCCTTGTTGGGAAAATAAAAGTAGAGACTGCTTTTTGCACGCCCCATTTTATCTGCGATACGTCCGATTGTTGTGTTTTCCATACCGAACTCGTGGACCGTGGAGGCAATAGCGTCGAACAGGCGGTTGGACGGGCCGAGTTCTGTTGTCCGGACGGTGCACAGCGCTTCAAGCTCGTCGAGGCGGGCAGAGGAAGGAACGGGAAGCGGAAACAGGCCGCTGCCCAGGATGGATATCAGTTCGTCCTGGTAACCGGCAAGATTAGTATGGAATGCATCGCCGGAATCCACGCCTGCAGCAGCAAGGGAATCCGTTTGCCGTCCGCAACTGCTGGCAGGGAGCTGAACACCGGCGAGCAGAATGGAAACACAGTTTTTTACCAGGGCGACGGAG
>SHOL01000318.1 GCA_004294945.1 Treponema sp. | reverse complement strand
CTCCTTGTCCGTTCCCCTTTCCTCAATGGGATCGATCCTCTTTTCGGAAGGTGAGCAAACCAACATCCAGTTCATTTCGCGCCTGTCCAGCATCGGACGAACGATTTGTGCGTAGTGCTCTTCAAATGTGAGTCCCGTGCTCTTTACTATCATCTTCCCATTCCTCCTTCTCCCTCCCTTATCAGCCTCATCAGCGCCAGCCATACTGGCGGACGGGAGCGGATGCTCCCGTTTCGGCTTATACTTCAAATATCACCGTAGTATTCTTCATTTTCCTGCTCTTCCAGTATTGCGCCTTCGTAATCGGGGTAATCCTCTCCGTCTAACATGGCTTTCCCTCCTTCCTGCCCCCTTCCCGGTTCGCGCCGGGTGGAAAATGCGCCGCCCTCGCTCGCAACGGGGGCGGCGTTTTTATTAGTCCCGCGTGGCGTCGGAGGCATATATTGCCGCCCTCCGTCCGACGATTATCCGTTCGCCCTTGCCAGGCAGTCTTATGTCCGGGTGGGTTGTGTGTCGCACTATCCCCGCCGCCTCGTCGATCACATGCCCGTGCGGCAATCCATCCTTTGGTATTTTCGGTCCGCCATTGCCGCTGATGAGTGCAATGTCTCCTTGCCTGGAGATGATATCCTTTGCCCGTCCGCTCCATATCCATTGAACCGCACTTTCGACCGTTGTACAGTTTTTCGCTACAGGGTGTGCGAAGTAGGTCCCGGCCTCGTTCTTCCCTACCAGGTAAAGAGTGTACGCTGAAGATGGGTACCACTTCGAAGATTTTGCATATACGCGACGACGTTCGATTGAGATTAGGGCTAGCCCTTCGCCGCCCATATCGCAGAACGGCGCTTCTTTGCTCTGAAAGGGCGGTACAAAATCTATCGGAACGGTGTTGAGGTAATCGCCGCGCTCGTATCCATGCTCGTCAAAGTTTTGACCTGCCGCTTCTGCGATGCGGAGGGCTTGTCGATTCTTCCATGACTTGAACCGACTCGCGTGCGACGTTTCCCACCTTCGGAGAAGGGTAAAACGGTAATGCTCGCGGTCGGTGATCTGGTACGGCTCTCTCCATGCCGTAACCCGTTTGACCGCTGCGTAAAACACCTCGCGCTTGGCGGGCGCCCCCTTCTTCCCGAATACCCGCGCCTCGAATCGCTTTATAATTTCTGTTGTATGGTTCATTCCTTTACCTCCTCTTTCTCCATTCGTCGCCTTTCGGCGTCCCCCCCGCGCCACGTGGAGGCTGGAGATATTGCGGGGCTAGGGGCTTGCGCCCC
>SHOL01000317.1 GCA_004294945.1 Treponema sp. | reverse complement strand
ATCATGTCGATTTAACTTTTCCGATTTTTGTCGATACAAAATTACCGATTACAATGCACCAGACACAAGCACCTTGTCCGCAAAACCGCCGGCAATGCTGTTCGGCGAACTCGAAACTGTATCGTTCGAACCCCGTCCTTACACGGGTAATTGGGAACCGCATTACCGCGAAGGCTGCCTGATAGCCGATAATGAACAGGTGGGATATTTGAAAAGAGACGATGGTGGGCAAATGACGTTTGTTCCGCTGGTAGTAAACAACAAGCAGTACCACCGCATCGGAATGTATATCACGGTACGTGATGCCTATAAGAGTTTATACGATACCGAAGCGGAAACCAAGCTTCCGTACATGCCGATGCGAAGCGAACTGAACAGGCTGTATGATTTGTTTGTCTCCAGGTACGAACACCTGAACGCCAGTGAAAACCTGAAAGTCATCAAGATGGACAAAGCCGGAAGCGATATTCCTTTTTTGGAACGCAACATCGGAGGCACGTGGCAGAAAGCCGACATCTTTACCCGTCCCGTATCGTTTTCTACCGAGGAGCTAACGCATGTGGATACCGTGGAAGAAGCACTTGCCGCATCGCTCAACAAGTTCGGACGGGTGGATCTGGATTACATGGCGAACTTGCAGGACAGTTCGCGGGAAGAACTGAAGAACGAATTGCATGGACGCATCTTTTTCGATCCGTTAGAACAGGATTACGAAATTGCAGATAAGTTCATTGCCGGAAACGTGGTGGAAAAAGCCAAAGCGGTGGAAAGGTATGTAAAGAACCACCCCGATGACGCCGAATCCGCTTTTTCGCTGAAAGCCCTGCAGGATGCCTTTCCGCAACGCATCGAGTTTGAAGAGCTGGATTTCAATCTCGGGGAACGCTGGATACCCACGGAGATATACGGCCGTTTCGCTTCCGATTTGTTCGATACGGAGGTCTATATCCATTACAGTGACTCGCTGGATGATTTTTCGGTGGGATGCAGCCGGAAAAACATGAACATCTGGACCAAGTACGCCGTTCGCTCGGAGAGCCGCACGTTTGACGGCATGGCGTTGTTGAAGCACGCGTTGGTAAACACCACGCCCGACATTACCAAAAAAGTGATGGTAGACGGCAAAGAGGTTAAAATGCGCGACGGCGAAGCCATTCAAGCAGCCAACGCCAAGATAGACGAAATCCGTGACGCTTTTACCGAATGGTTGCAGGCGCAAAACAGCGAGTTCAAGGAACGGCTAGCAACGATGTACAACAATAAGTTTAACTGTTTTGTCCGTCCCGGGTATGAC
>SHOL01000316.1 GCA_004294945.1 Treponema sp. | reverse complement strand
ACTATCGGTCTCTGGAGAGTATTTAGCCTTGGCGGATGGTCCCGCCGGATTCACACAGGATTTCTCGTGTCCCGCGCTACTCAGGATACCGGTAGGCTTCGCCAGGGAGTCGCGTACGGGATTATCACCCTCTACGATGCGCCTTTCCAGGCGCTTCCGCTTCCTTGGTCTCTTGCCACTTCCCGGTCCTACAACCCCGGTATTGCCGAAACAACACCGGTTTGGGCTATTCCCGTTTCGCTCGCCACTACTCCGGGAATCACTTTTGTTTTCTTCTCCTGCGGGTACTTAGATGTTTCAGTTCCCCGCGTTTGCCTTCCATACTGGATGGAATGATACAATCTTCTCGTATCAGGTTGCCCCATTCGGAAATCCGCGGATCGATTCGTATTTGCCAATCCCCGCGGCTTATCGCAGCTTATCACGTCCTTCGTCGCCTTCCAGAGCCTAGGCATCCCCCATGTGCCCTTATGTACTTTATTTTCTCTTTATTTGTGCCGTCTGTACCACACCGCCCGAATTTCCCCAAAGGAAAAAACGAACCAGCGGTAGCAGGGCTTGATAAATACTTAGCTTTTTGTTACTTACTATTTTCTTGCTCTTTTTACTTTTACTTCATCATGTCAAAGATCGCTTCCAAGGGGAAACGCTTAACGCGAACACCCTTCGATAGCCGTCTGATACGGAGTCGAACCGTTGAACACTGTCCCCGACGGACATCAAACCTCAATATGTTTCCTCAAATCTCACGCCCGCGGCTCTCCTGCCGGCAAGGCTCACATCACTCTTCCTACCGGTCCCCGGTCTCCTCTTCGGCAGCCAGACGGCCTGTTTCAAAGTGGAGAATAACGGATTCGAACCGTTGACCCTCTGCGTGCAAGGCAGATGCTCTAGCCAGCTGAGCTAATCCCCCGTTATCTTCCTTGTAGTCCCAGGCAGAGTTGAACTGCCGACCTCTACATTATCAGTGTAGCGCTCTAACCAACTGAGCTATAGGACTGTGCTGGTCGCAGTGTCGGCCGATCGCCGTAGGAAAACAGGACACGCCCGCCTCCCGTGCTCACGGTTCTGCCCGGTGAGTGTTATGTTGTTTTATATACGTTCCAATGACGGATGCAGTTTTGAATCGGTACCTCTCGGTTGAAAAAAAAAACGTGAAAAGAGCGTCTGAAGACCGGGACTCCGATTAACGGGCCCCTTTTCTGCCTTCCATGCCCAAAACCCTGCCGTTAACAGGACGGGAACGTTCTCCAGAAAGGAGGTGTTCCAGCCGCACCTTCCGGTACGGCTACCTTGTTACG
>SHOL01000315.1 GCA_004294945.1 Treponema sp. | reverse complement strand
CACATGGACAGAATTATCGTTTGAGTCTCGAAGCGGCGAATACAATAAAATCGATGTTGTCTTTACCGATACAGATCTGACACTGAACAGTTATTACAGTACAACTACCAGCTTCTCAGAACCGAGTTATACCATAACGTTTACATATACCCTGCCTGGAAATAACACGATATCTTACACTAGGGACACCGAAACACAAACCGACGGGATTTTATTCTCGGGAGACTGGTTTGCTCTTGGGAGCAGCAATATCTATTCTAAAGTCACACCATGACCATAATATGTGAATATAGATTTTAAAAAAAAGCAAGCTAAAAAAAATCGCCCGGGAAGTAGTCCCGTGAAGCCCCCGGTATGCATTCTGGGGGCGTTTTTTTTCACGGTTAACCGGTTACCGCTTTGCCGCCCCGGTCTTCCGGTGCGCCCTCCATGCGACAAGCAGGAGCACTGCCGCGAAGGGGATGGCTGCGAGGGCTGCGGGTTCGAGCCGGAAGAGGTGGTAGAGCCAGAAACGGATCTGGTTGCCGCCGTCGGTGAAGGCGGTAATCTCGCGGCCGGCAGCGCCGAAGTCCATGCCCGCTTTCTGCGCCTCGGCGGTGAAAACCGGGGCGAGGCTCGATGAGAACCAGAGGAAGCTCGCGATGACGGGGATTCCGGCTATCACCGAGCGGACGACGTTTCCGCGGAAGATCAGCACCGAAAGAGAAAAAACGGAAATAAGGTTCGGAAGGTCCCCGACCGGGATCACCCTGTTGCCGGGCAGAATGAAGGCAAGGGCGAGCGACACGGGCATCAGTATGAGGCCGGTCGCGATTACCGACGGGTTGGTCAGGAGAAAGCCCGTGTCCATCGCGATCGACAGGCCGGCAAACGTGGGGAATTTCGCTTCGATCAGGGTTTTGAACGCCCGGGAGACGGAACCCATGCCGTCGCCGATGAGCGCTCCGCACCTGGGAAGAAGGAACATCACCGCGGCGATATTGACCGAAGTCTCGAGGATATCGCGTACGCCGAAGAGCGCAAGTGCCGACAGAAAGGCGCCGACCAGGAAACCGATGACCATCGGCTCGCCGAGAAGCGAGTCCTTTTTCCCCTCGCCTCTCGAGGGATTCCAGTCGAGCGAGCGCACGAACGGGATGCGGTCGAAGAGGGCGTCGAGCGCGGCGGCCCAGGGAAGGAGCCCCGCGACCGAAAGAGGGCTTACCGCGACGCCGTCGAGCCCGGTACCCAACCTGACGTAAGGCGCCGACCACTCGGCCATTTTTTGCCTGTTGCCAGTGCGAGAGTTTTATCCTTGAAGCCATTGGCGTATCCGGCGC
>SHOL01000314.1 GCA_004294945.1 Treponema sp. | reverse complement strand
CGACGCCGTCCTTGTCTATCTTCTTCGCCCGCAGCAGACCCGAATCAACCCCCGAAAGCCCGACCGCTTTACCGCCCGCCTGCAAAAGAAGGCCGACGATATCCTTGTTGAGCTTTCCGGTCAGCACCATCTGGACGATTTCCATGGTTTCAGCATCGGTGTAGCGCAGGCCGCCGATGAATTTCGATTCCTTGCCGACCTTGTCGAGCATCGCGTTGATTTCGGGACCGCCCCCGTGCACAAGCACGGTCCGGATGCCGATCGTACTCAACAGCACGATGTCTTCCATCACCGCCTGCTTGAGATCGTCGTTCAGCATCGCATTTCCGCCGTACTTGACGACGATAGTTTTTCCGACGAACTGCTTGAAATAAGGCAGCGCCTGAACCAGTATGTCGGCCCAATCCTTATTGCTCAGTGCTTCGCTCATGTCCGGTAGTCTCCGTTGATTTTAACGTAATCGTAGGTCAGGTCGCAGCCCCAGGCCGTGCCTTTGCCCTTCCCGTCTTCCAGTTCGACCCTGATCCTGACCTCGGTCTCGCCCAGTATTTCCTTGGCTTTCGGCTCGTCGAAATCGAGCGGAACGCCTTTATGGAACACCTCGATCTCGCCTGCGCCCGAATCGAAGAAAACGCTCGTTCCCGACTGGGTGAAAAGCTCGCCCGAATAGCCCATGGCGCACAGAATCCGGCCCCAGTTCGCATCCTTTCCGAAGAAGGCTGCCTTCACAAGACTGGATGAAATGATCGACTTGGCAAGGTTCCGCGCGACTTCGTCGTTCTTTGCCCCACACACATTGCATTCGATCAGGTGGGTTGCGCCCTCGCCGTCTCCGGCAATCTTCTTTGCCATCTCGGTATTCACCGCGTCGAGCGCTTCGACAAAGGCTTTCCAGTCGGCATTTTTGGAGGAAATCATCTTGTTGCCAGCAAGGCCGTTAGCGAGTGCGATGAGCGTATCGTTCGTGCTCGTATCCCCGTCGACGCTGACGCAGTTGTAGGTCCGCTCGACGCTTTCGCTCAGGGCTGCCTGCAGCATGGCTGGTGATATGGCGCAGTCGGTCGTAATGAATCCGAGCATGGTGCCCATATTGATGTGGATCATACCCGAGCCCTTCGCCATCGTGCCGACGGTGACCTTCTTCCCGCCGATCATCGTTTCCACGGCGACTTCCTTGTATTTGGTGTCGGTGGTCATTATCGCTTCGCGGGCAGATACGTTTCCGTCCTTCGAAATTCCTTCGCAGAGTCTGGCCATTCCCGCCTCGATGGCCCCGATGTTGATCTGCTGGCCGATGACTCCGGTGGAGCACACCAGAACGTC
>SHOL01000313.1 GCA_004294945.1 Treponema sp. | reverse complement strand
GCCTGGGACCGTTTCAAGGAAAAGGCGATGCAGAAAACGGTCGCAGGAAAGTCGCCGGTGAGCGGCGTTTTGCGAAAACTCTATGCGCTCGATCTGGCCGCACGGAACCGAAAAGCCGCCGAACCCCTGCTTTCATCGCTTATCCCGAAACAGCATGCACAAGACGGAGACGTGTTTGCAGCATGGATTTCACGGCTCCTTCCTCAGCTTGGCCTGTGGCAGAGCCGGGCGCAAAAAGCCGCAGAGTTCAGAATAGCCCACGGACCTGCTCCGCTTGCAAATACAGATGCCGAAGACACGGACCTGGCCTTTCTCGTGTCGGATTACGGCCGCTTCCTGGATGATCATAGCCTGTTCGAACCAGCCTGGCAGCGTCCACCGCTTGCGGACGAGGGAATTCGCTATTTTATCCTTTTCCCCGAAGCAATTGAAGATTTTGACGAATATGCCGCGATACTCGCGAGTGCACCGTGTATCACCCAAGTGCCGGTACCTCCGTTTGCCCCGGATGAAAATACGGTCTTCGACGTTTTTTCAAACGCGCGCGACGAACTCCGTTCGTGTGCGCTCCGGATCGAGCACCTGGTCTGTCAAGGCGTTCCCTGCGAACGTATAGCGATCAGCGTCCCGGAGATCGCGACCATCGGTCCCTACCTCCTGCGCGAATTATCTCTTCGTGGAATACCGGCTGAATACCGTGCGGGGACAAAGCTCGGCGAACACCCGGCCGGAAGGCTTTTTTCGCTGATCGAAGAGTGCGTAAACCGTGATTTTTCCTTTGGGGCAGTCAAGGCGCTCCTGTTGAACCGTCTTGTCCCCTGGAAACACCCGGAAGCCGGGTATCTGGTCGATTTCGGTATCCGCAACCACTGCGTTACCTCCTGGAAAGAACACGGCGAACAGGTAGACATCTGGGAAGAGGCGTTCAGGACTCCGGCAAAAGGAGAGCAGGGAGACACGCGGATTCAGGAATGGTACCGTTCGCTGCGCAAGGCGCTCATTGCTATGGTGCGGGCTACCTCGTTCAGCTCCGCGCGAACCGCGTATATCCTGTTCCGGAACGACTTTCTGGACATGACCGCTCTTGCTGCCGCTGACGACGCGGTTATTGCCCGGTGCGTCGAAGAACTGAATGCGCTGGCAGCCCTCGAAGACGAATATCGCCCGGTTCTTCCGGCGTCTCCCTGGAGTTTTTTTACCGCGCAACTCCGCGAAACCAACTATGTTCCTCAGAGAACGAGCCGGGGAGTCAGCATATTTCCGTACCGCGTTGCGGCTGGCACTCCGTTTACCTGGCATTTTGTGCTCGACGCGAGCATGGAGC
>SHOL01000312.1 GCA_004294945.1 Treponema sp. | reverse complement strand
GCAGAGCTGTCCCGTCGGCCCCCACTGCGCGAACAGCGTCGCGGGCGACAAGCCGAAGTCCCATCCGCGAATAACCGGCTTCCCGACAAACGGCTCCATCTCCCCGGACGCCACATGCCGAGTCATATCGAACTCCGGAAAGAACGCCTTCCCCTCCGGAGCGTTGAAGTTGATCTCGTACTCCCGCTCCCACTGCTGAGGGGAAAGTCCCTTCATCTCCCGCTCCTTCCACTCCGGAGCGGCCTTGTCCGGATCTGCGGAGTAATGGACTTGCAACACGACGATACCGTCCGGCGTCGTCCACTGTTTGAGGCCGGGGATGGGGATATGGTTGATCTCACCGCCTGTCATCGGTAAGCCTCCCCTCCACTATCCGCTGGAAGAAGCCGGGACCGGCTGACGAAATCATCGTCACCTGCCCGCCTCCCTGCACCGTCGGCTTCAGCGCGCCCCACGTCTGCTCCGCCTTGTCCCAGAACGCCATCTCGTCGCACAGAATCGCGCTCGCCGTGTACTGCCTCAACTGATCCGGCCCTTGGGCGATGCCTCGCATGTAGCTCCCGTTCGAGAACTCCAGGGAACAGAACTTCCGCGTCACCTTCGGCCACGGGAGATTCTTCGGCAGATTCTCGTAGATGAAGAGCATCCGCTTGTCCGACAGAAGGAAGTCGCTGTCGTCCTCCTTCTTCGACTGGATGAAGATCGCGCTTCGCGGAAAGAACAGCGCCTTATGCAGATGCAGCGCCAGCATCAGCCACGTCAGCATCATCCGGCGGCTCTTCGGAATCGCCAGCAGCGAACTCCTCTGCCACAAATCCGCAATGTATCGCAGATACTCCTTGTCGGGGAACGGCTTCACCGGCGACGACGAATCCGCCTCGTCCTGCGTCACGCAGCAGTCCCGAATCCACCGCCACGGCTTCTTCGCCCACACCTCTATCTGCAACGCCGTGTCCCGCATCCGCTGAAGCTGCTCGGGAGACGGCTGAGATTTCTTCTTCGCCATGAAACAACCACCTGCCTTACTCTCATAGACACAGTGTCATCCGACACGAATATATCCGTTACATCGAGCCTAGACCGTCAGAAACGGCCCTAGAACGAACAAGTTTCAAGAAAAGGTATATCCATACCTCTTTTCCAATCTCGTTGATTCCAGGGGCGTTTTCGCGGGGTTTTGAGGCATAAAAAAGACCGCCTTCGAAGAGACGGCTTGATTTGTGGTGACTAAAAACCCATCCACGAGTCGCAAGTTGATTTATGAATCGTGGAGTAGGCACAAAAAAAGACCGCCTCAAAAAATAGGCGGCTCCGTCTCCCTGATTCGC
>SHOL01000311.1 GCA_004294945.1 Treponema sp. | reverse complement strand
TTTTCAGCCCAGCTGATCATTGTCCCGAGCAGGTTCATTTGAAACCGAGCCTCCGCCAGCATCCGCTGCATCAGCTGCTCCCCAGCGGCGTGTGAATCATGCCGATACCTCCTCATCAATTAAGCCGTCCCGCTTGCTGCAAGGCTTCGCGTCCTTTCATCCAGCGGGACGGGCGTTGTTGTCAAATAAGCTAGGTGGTCGCCTCGCCGTCGAAAAGTTCAGCCTGCACAAACTCCTCCCTCACTCCGCCACCTTCCGCTATCTCTGCGGCCGCCTCAAGATTCTTGACCGCCTGCCGGAAGTAAGATTCCTTGAGTTCAACGCCTATCGCCTTGCGCCCAAGTGTAACCGCGCCGTATGCCTCCGAACCAACGCCCATGAACGGCGTCAGAACGACCTCGCCGGGATTGCTCCGCAGTGTGATAGCCCGGTCGATTACGTCAAGCTGTAGTGGATGGACGTGTTTCTCGTCGTCCGGCTCCTTGCAGTCTTTGAATGGGAGTACGCGCCCTATTCTGATATCGTCCCAGATACACGACGCATACCGTCGCCATATCCAATGGCTGTATCTGTTCTCCGTCTGCTTGCCCGTCCAGCCCCGGTATTTCTGAAGGTCGTCTGGTATCGGACATTCCCCTGCGTAGTAGTCTAGCCCGGTAGGGTGCTCTACTGGTATTTTGTTCTCCCCGCGTTTGCGGAATACGAGCAGATAATCCGCGCTCGCCACTCCACCATACACACCGTCGTCGACGATTGTTTTGTGCGACAGGTTTTTCGTCATGGTCCTATTTCGCACCCAGAGCGGTTCTTTCCAGATCGTATGGCGGGCGATAAGTCCGAACCCGTGCGCCTCGTGGAGCCTGATGATGTCGCCGGGAAAGTCGATCAGGTAATCCTCCTTGCCGCTGTTGCCAGTCGGCGTATCCGTGCAATGAACCGCAGAGCATCGGCCCGGTAGAGTAAGCCTATTGATCTCTTTGACCACAAATCCGTAGTGCTTGAAAAAATCGTCATAATCGTTGTTTGACAGGTCACGCTCGCTGGAGGAATACACGTACAGGCATTGACCGGATTTCGAGGCGAATGGTGGAGAGTAGATACTGAAATGCACGCTGTTGCTCGGGAGGTCTTGCAACACCTCCACGCAGTCTGAATTGTATGCCGCATACCTCTCGGTAATCGCCTGATTTATGATAGCCATACCGGAACCTCCATTCCGTGAGTCATTTTGTCCACGTGCTCTATCCCTACCGCGTGATTCATCTCCGAGACGAGGTTGTCGAACATCCTGTCAGCGTCCTTAGCCTTGCGCTGTAAATTGAGCATCACCTTCCGC
>SHOL01000310.1 GCA_004294945.1 Treponema sp. | reverse complement strand
CCGTTGCAGCGCGGAAGGCGGCGAACGGGCTTTCCTTTACGACCCCAATGAGAGGTCCTTAGCCGAAGCCACTGACATGCTCCGACCGGTGCCGCGCAAGCAAGCCTACCTGGCGGATATCACCTACGGCACCAACAGCGAGTTTGGTTTCGATTACCTGCGCGATAACATCGCCATGCGCTGGGAGCAGCGCGTGCAGCGCGGGCATCATTTCGCCATCATCGACGAGGTGGACAACATCCTCATCGATGAAGCCCGGACGCCGCTCATTATTTCGGGTCCCGCGCATGAAGATTCCGAAAATTACATCCGCATGGCGCAGATCGTCCGAGCGCTCAACGAGGAAGATTACGATCTTTCGGAAAAAGACCAGACCGTCAGCCTGACCGAGGTCGGTATCGGGCACGTGGAAGAGATGCTCGGGGAGCCGCTTTCGGATCCCGAACGCCCCGAAGATATCAAGCCTGAACAGGCGCGTTTGATGGGCTTTTTGGAACAGTCCCTGCGAGCGGGCTTCCTCTTCCGCCGCAACAAAGAATATATCGTCCAAAACGGTGAGGTCATCATCGTGGACGAATTCACCGGACGTATGATGCCTGGGAGGCGTTGGTCCGATGGGCTCCATCAGGCGGTGGAAGCCAAAGAAGGCGTGAAGGTGCAGGCGGAAAATGTTACCCATGCGACCATCACCATCCAGAATTACTTCCGCATGTATAAAAAATTGGCGGGCATGACCGGTACTGCTCTGACCGAAAAAGAGGAGTTTTTCCGCATTTACGGTCTGGACGTGCTCTCCATCCCGACAAACCTCGAGTACCAGGCTACTCGCGCCGACTCCGGCATCAGCGCGGAAGAGGCGAGGGACGAAGAGGGTTATAAGTACACCTATTACCATGCCGCCTCTGACCCTCAGAAAACGCCTCTCTTCTACAAGCGCAAAGATTATCCGGATGTGATTTACCGCACGACAGAAGGAAAAGTGCGCGCAATTGTCCTGGAAATCATCCGTTACCATGTCATCGGTCGCCCGCAATTGGTTGGCACCACCTCGGTTGAGAACTCCGAGCGGCTTTCGGAACGCCTGAATGCTGACATGGTACGGCGTCTGCTGCAGGTGAAGTTGATCCGGCAGGCATGGTTTAAGACCAAAGGACTGAACGAGGCGGATTATGTCGATCAGCCCGAACTGCGTATGCTGAGCGAAGCTCTGGACAAACTGCGCATGCCCGAACTGCGCCGGCTCGGAATGCAGAACGGCATGAGCACGCTCGACCTGGCGGATGAAAGCAACAAGGCGAATCTGTTGGCTCTGCTGAACCTGCAGGATAATGACTGGGAG
>SHOL01000133.1 GCA_004294945.1 Treponema sp. | reverse complement strand
GTCCACATGATGACAGTCCATAAAAGCAAGGGTCTCGAATTTCCGGTCGTATTCCTGGTAGACGCCGGAAACGAAGGCATGAAAGCCAGAAACACCCAGCCCGTCTACTGGTCCGCCGAAACCGGTATTTCCATCAATACCGGAAGTGCCGATGACTCAGACGAAGCGAATGAAAACTGGTTTTTCCGACGGGACCGGGAAGACGATATCAGGCGCTCGGAAGCGGAACTCAGGCGGCTCCTGTATGTTGCAATGACCAGAGCGGAAACCCGCCTTGTGGTAACCGGAACCATCAAACTGGTCAATCCTGCAATCAGCGAAGAGCGCTCCGGCGACATGCTCGCGGCCGAACTGGCGGAATGGCAGGCAAAATCCGAAAAAAAAGCTGAAGACAAAACCCGAAAAGGGGGTATCGCTACAAAACAAAGCTTTTTTGACCTCCTCCTTCCGGCTTTTTGCACCGCCGAAAGCCGGGGAACCATTCCCGGCTGTGTCATCCAGGAAATACTCCCCCGCCCCGCCGCCGGAAGCCGCCCGGAAAACGCAGTCCAACAAGACGCCGCTACTCGAAAAAACCGGTTCGAAAACCCGGAGACGGAATCAGCATACAACACAGCCCTGCTCGCGCAGATCAAAGCACCCGCTCGTATACGGTACAGTGCCACAGCGCTTCGTCAGCTCGCCGGTTCGGAACATGCAGCCGCACATGCGGAGCCTGATGCACACAGCGGAGACCCGGCGCAGCGTTTCGAAACCACCGCAGAAGCGCTCGACCTCCGCCACAAAGCGTCCGGCTCTGCATCCGATCCGCTCGACCGACTGCTCGCCCGGCTCGACATGAGCCCGAACACCTTCGGTACAATTGCCCACAGGCACATCGAAGCGCGATTTACCGGTATACAGGCGCCGGTACAGGCCGAGCTCGCCGAAATCACCCGAGAGATGGCAGACCGTTTTTTCGCGTCAGAGATCGGAAAAGCGGCGCTTTCGGCTGTGTGGAAAAAAACAGAATACGGTTTTATTACCAAATATCCCTGGCACGGAAATCTGCTCACCGTAACCGGACAGATGGACCTCGTCTTTGAACAGGGAAGCAGGATTATCGTTGTCGACTACAAGACCGACCGCGACGAAAATCCAGAAACCCATGCGGATCAGCTCGCCGTATACCGAAAAGCCGCCGCAGAACTCAGGCCCGGAAAACAGCCTGAAACCTGGATCTTCTGGCTCAGAACCGGCACAGCTGTCCGCGTTGAATAGAAGGGAAGCACGCTCTATGGGTTTCGAATTATCTGCAACCGCCGCTTCTTGTCAGTATCGCGGTGAAATCGGTTATCGAAGGCACCGGGAATCGAGAAACAGCTCTGTCAGAGTTCGTCAAGGCATGATCGTTGTGTATCGGCTGAAAGCCTAAGGCCTCCCTGGCGCAACCAGATTCCGTCATTCAAGTTTGTAGTCTGTACTGCCGATATTCAGTAGCAAAGAATCATTTTTCGGCGGCTTTTTTTGGTTTTCAAACCAAAGCGTGATACAATTTTTCTATTGGGTATATGAGTAAGGAAGACGAATGAAGGACATGCAGTACTACGTCACACAACCGAAAGTCGATGCGCATAACCATCTTAATTTGGGAATGCATTACAAGACGTATATTGCATGGGCAGGCATCGATATTCCGAACTTTCCGCGACCGATGCACGGTCTGGAAGAAATGCACGAAATAATCGCAAAATATACGCGGCCCCGGGCAAAAACAGAAGCAGATGTAATCCAACTGATTAAAATGTCTATCGAAGATGCGATTGCCGACGGCGTGACCCGCCTTGAAGGATCTATAGACATCGGTTTTATGGTGCATTTTAAAGAGGACATGGATCGCTTTTTACGGATGGTGACCGATTTCGTCGCTGGGTATAAAGATACAATCACTATTGCTCCGGAACTCGGCCTGGGCAAAACCTTCGACAAGAAAAAAATAGACAAGTGGGCTCCCGATCTTCTGAAAAGCGGAGTTTTTACCAGTATCGATCTATATGGTCCGGAAATAGAAGAAGGCATCGAAAATTTTGCAAGCCTGTTCAAGCTTGCCGGAAAGCTCGGCCTGAAAAAGAGGGCTCATGTGGGAGAATTTTCCGATGCGGGATCGGTCAGGCGATTTGTCGAGTTTTTTAACCTGGATGAAGTCCAGCACGGTATCGGAGCGGCCAGGGACGATTCGGTACTCCAGTTTCTGGCCGACCGGAAAGTCCGGTGCAATGTTTGCCCGCAAAGCAATGTGCTTCTGGGCGCGGTTCCTTCGCTTGCGGAGCACCCGATCAAGAAAATGCTCGATGCAGGGGTGCCGATAGCGCTTGGAACAGACGATCTTCTGTTTTTCGAAGATTCAGTCAGCGTGCAGCTGTATCACCTGGTGTCACAGAACGTCATCACCGAAGCCGACGCCGACAAGATCCTTCAGTACAAGTAAGCCGCTTCTTTCAGCGAAGATGAACCATCAACAGCATCACATCGGTTTGGCGCAAGCCGGAAATTCTCGAAGCCTGTCCCAGTGTTGCGGGACGAACCTGTTTCAGTTTGGTTCGGGATTCGGTGGAAAGCCCGGGTACCGAATCATAATCGAATAATTCCGGAATGGTAGTGCTGTCCATTTTCTTGAGTCGGTCCACGCGTTTGTCCTGCGCATCGATATAATGTTCATACCGTATTTCCAGTTCGGCGGCGGTGGTAATTTCAGGAGTAAAGGTTGAAAAGCGCGGATCGAGCCCGGTAATATCGCCAACGGGCACCTGCGGATCACGAAGGGCTTCCGCGCAGGTTTTTCCCACATGTTTTTGCAGCGACGGATATCGCTCGGCATCGTGCTGTTTTACGCGCCTGCCCTGCCACAGAGATGTCAGTTCTTCACGGTGTTCAAGCTTTTCCCGAAGGCGCTCGAGGGCTTCGGATTTCTGGAGCCCGACGGCAAACGCGCGCGCGGTGAGCCGTTCATCGGCTGTATCGTGCCTGAGTTTCAAGCGATATTCCGCGCGGGCGGTAAACATCCGGTAGGGCTCTTTTGCTCCGAGGGTAACAAGGTCGTCGATCATAACGCCAATGTACGCATCCGAACGAGACAGCACAAACGGCTGGTAGCCGGCGAGTCCTTTCCCTTCGATAACAGAGCGGGCAAACAGGGCTGCATTGATGCCGGCGATCAGGCCCTGCCCTCCGGCTTCTTCGTAGCCGGATGTTCCGTTTATCTGGCCTGCGGTAAACAAGCCTCGAATACGCTTTGTTTCAAGCGCCGGGGTCAGCTGGATCGGATCTATAAAGTCATATTCCACGGCGTAGGACGGCCGGGTAACCACAGCATCGGCCAGGGCAGGAATAGTTCGCATGAAGGCATCCTGCACTTCTTCTGGAAGAGATGAGGACAATCCATTGATATACAGTTCATCCGAATCAAGTCCTTCGGGTTCCAAAAAAATCTGATGGCGATCCCGTTCCGCAAAGCGGACGACCTTGTCCTCGATCGAAGGACAGTACCGGGGGCCGATGCCTTGAATTTTTCCGCTGAACAGCGGTGAACGATGTATGTTTTCGGCGATTATCCGATGTGTGTCGGCATTTGTGTAGGTAAGCCAGCAGGGGACGGACGGGCGTTCTATGCTGTCATATGCATAGGAAAAGGGCCGTATTTCGATGTCGCCGTCCTGGCGCTCCACGGCAGCATAATCGACCGTTCTGCCAAGGATTCTCGGCGGGGTACCGGTTTTCAGCCTTCCAACCGTGAATCCTTTGCGGCGCAGAGCCTGTCCAAGCCCGATCGCAGACTGTTCGCCCAGTCTTCCTTCCACAGCTTCGAATTCGCCGATGAATATTTTACCTTCCATAAAAGTGCCGGTGGTAAGGATGACGGCTTTTGCAGATATCTGTCTGCCGCGGGAAGTTACCGCCGCCAGAATGCGTCCGGTAGCGACATAGCCGGAATCGTCCTGGCCTTCGCAGACCAGATCGACAACGGTATCCTGGTACACATGCAGGTGTGTTTCGAGCTCCAGCGTATGCTTTGCCAACAGCGAATACCGGAATTTGTCCGCCTGTACGCGCGGAGCCTGTACGGCCGGTCCGCGGCTTTTATTGAGCAGGCGGTACTGGATCATTGTTGCGTCCGCAAGACGAGCCATTTCGCCGCCCAGTGCGTCGATTTCGCGGACAATATTGCCTTTTGAAATCCCGCCGATAGAAGGATTGCAGGAAAGCTTACCGATGGTGTCGAGAGACTGCGTGATCAGCATTGTCTTCAATCCCATCCGCGCCGGAGCAAGCGCCGCTTCTATACCGGCATGGCCGCCGCCGATTACAAGTACATCATAGTCAGTATATCGAAAACCCATACTGGCCAAGTATACTGAGCCGCAAATCCGGTGTCTACGAATCCGGCTGCTGCTCCATGCGGATTATCCGATCGGCAAGAACCCGTGCTTCGTCATCGTCATGAGTCACGTATACGGCGGTGTATCCAAGCTCCTGCTGGCGCGAGCGAAGCTCCGTCTGAAGCCGTCTGCGCAAGGGAGCGTCAAGAGACGAAAGCGGTTCGTCAAACAGTATGACACCGGGTTTCATGACAAGGGTACGGATCAGGGCAACTCGCTGCTTTTCTCCGCCCGAAAGCGATTCGATCTTTCGTTTGCCGAAACCGGAAAGATCAAAGCGGGAAAGCCAATCGCCAGCAATGCGGCGGCGTTCTTTTCTGCCGACACCGAGAGTCGCAAGTCCATAACCGATATTGTCTTCTACATTCAAGTGAGGAAAAAGCGCATGATCCTGAAATACCATTCCGATGCCCCGCCGATACGGCTTCACCTTCGTAACGTCGGTTCCATCAAGAAGCACTCTGCCTGAATCCGGGGCAAGAAGACCGCAGAGCATACGAAGCACAGAGGATTTGCCGCAGCCTGAAGGTCCGAGCAAAGCGAGCGCCTGTCCGGGCAGCACCGAAAACGATACGGAAATCGTGCGCATTGGCCAGTTTTTTATCAGCTGATCCGCTTCCAGACTACCTTTCATAGGAGGGCTCCTTTATTCTCCGCATGAACGGATCGTTCCGGCCCTTCTGCATCCTGCAAGAAGAACGCCACAGCGCACAGCAGGGCAATCAAGAGTGCGCACGCGCATGCCTCCGCAAAGCGGTACGCGCCGGCGAGCCGGAAAAGACGAAGTGCAAGATTTTCGAACCTTCCGATTGACAGAACAAGAGGAAGCGTTGCATCGCCGGCGCTGAACGCAAAGGAAAAAGCAGCTCCGGAAAGCATCCCCTTACGGGCAAGCGGTACATAGACCCTGAACGCGCGATCAAGACGACCGTCGGACATAACTTCGGCTGCATCCTTAACGCTTGCCGGAACCCGATCAAGCGACGTTTGTATCTGGGACCACACAATCGGCCAGGATACAGCTGATTGAGCAAGAACCAGCAGAGCTGGAACTCCAGAAGGAACAAGGAGCGTCCATCCGAATCCGAGCATTACAGACGAAACCGCAAGCGGCGCAAGAGGAAGCACGGACAAAAACCGGAGCGTTCCTGAAGGAACTCTGCGGAAGCGGGCACTAGAGCTGGCGCGGGTACGGGCGTGTGAACCGGTGCTACCGAGTGAACCGGTGCTGCCGAGTGAACCGGTGCTGCCGTGTGAACCGGTGCTGCCGAGTGAACTGCTGCGGGGGCTGGTGTGTGAGCGCGATCCGGATTCGGACCAGACGGCAAAAAACAGAGCTGCCGCAGTGGAAAGAACTGCGGTCGAAATACCGACGCTCACTGTGTTGAACAAAACAGTACCAAAGCTGCTGCGGCCGAACAAAGCTTTCCACGGCTCCAGGGTAAACCTAAAACCAGCGCCGCTGTCCCTGACAGAAGAAAATGAACGGACGGCAACAGAAACAAGCGGGCCCATAAAAAAAACGAGCAGTCCAGCAAGGAAAAGTGCGGTGAATAGATACTCTGATAAACCCTTCAGCCTCGTACGGGGACGATTCCCTCGAAGCCCGGAATTTTCTGCGTTGGTACGGCGAAGAACCGCAGCATACAATGCAACAACGGCTGCTGCGGTTACAGACTCGATCAGCGCAATTTTACCTGCACGGGCAAAATCCAAAGCAGAGCGGGCAGCCTGATACAATTCAACTTCGAGCGTTGTCACTCCGACTGCTCCGAAAAGCAGGACGATTACAAAACTGAAAAAGCAGTACAGGAATACCAAAATTGCGGAAGAAACGACAGACGAGCCCAAAGCCGGCAGTGTTACAGTCAGAAAGACCCTGATCGGAGACGCGCCCAGAACGGTTGCTGCTTCTGCAGTGTTTTCCGGCAACCGTTCCCATGCCTGCGAAACCGTCCGCATCACAACAGGGAAATTATAGAATCCGTGAGCGAACACGATACCCGATAGAGAATACAAAAATGAAACAGGCGGTTCGGTATATCCGAATAACCGCATGAGAAACACATTGAGATAGCCCTGCCGTCCGTAAAAGAGCACAAAAGCAAGCGCTATAATCGCGGGAGGGATGCACAAGGGAACGCCGGAAAGCGCGAGCAGAATGCGGCGAAACGGGAACGAACGCCGGGCTGTGAGGAACGCTGCAGGAACGCCGATCAAAACCGCAGCACAGGCCGAAAGCCCGGCTTGCAGCAGAGTAAAGCCGAGAGCGCGCAGCAGCCCCGGTTCGAAAGCAAAAAAACCGGAGATACCGCTCGAAGCTGCCAGAGCCGTACCGGTCCGACCAATTCCCGATCCTCCGGCTGCAACCAGGGATACGCCAAGAGGAACAAGAAACGCGGCAAGAACAGCTGCCAGGGCAAGAAAACCTGAACCAGCCAGAAAACGCCGAATCGGACCGGTGCACATTACTTTGCCAGCACCGAAATTACCTGTTCAACTGCTGCCGACACCTTCGATGAAGGAACAGCAAGCATTGTTGAAGCTGCAGGAGCTGCCCTGAACGAATCCGGCAACGCAACTGTTTTCGAAACCGGATACATCCACTGGGTCAGCGGTAAAACCGACTGGGCTTCATCCGAGAGCATAAAATCGATAAACGCTTTTGCCGCCGCAGGATTTTGTGCGCCCTTTGCCAGGCCGACTCCTTCGATCTGGGCAATATGGCCCTGTTCGAAAATCAAAGCCTGATACCGGTCAGTATTGTCATACTCTACGTGAT
>SHOL01000309.1 GCA_004294945.1 Treponema sp. | reverse complement strand
TTCTAACCGCCATGCCGATTCGTAGTTCACAACGACTATCTGAAGAGGCTGGCCGGTCATATGCCGGAGAGTATCGAGCTTTTTTTCGCCACTCCCCTTGAGCACAGCGAGCGTGTAATCAAAATCTGCATACGCATCGTGTTCGTCTTTCCATACACCTGTAACTGAAAGTGGTGATACCACCAGCACTCTGCGGATGCGTCCGGCATGATACAAAGCGCCTTCGACCGCTATCGTCGTGAGAGTTTTTCCAGTACCCATTTCCATGAGCAAGGCGGCACCGTACCCCGCTGGCGAATACGTGCTTCCCGGTAAAAGTCCAAGTTTCTTGCAGATAAAATTGAAAGCGTTGATCTGGTGGGCATAGGGCTTTACCTTAATTGGCATTGGCAGCATTGGTGCGTTGTCATTGTTCATTGACTTCATCACCTCCGCCGGGCAGTTCCGTAATGGATACGCACTCGACACTGTCACCCGGCACGATTACCATCACACGGCGCTTTTCACCGAAGAAATGCCGAAGTAGTCGCTCGCGCATTGATACACGTCGGCATCTGACGACACCGCCCTCGGTGGGCTTCTTCGAAACGCTGATTTTCAAATTGTGCTTCATTTTTATCTCCGTCCTTTCCGAGGGACGGTGTAGTTGTGTCCCTCGGTATACGGAGAAAAGGCGGGTGTTTTATACACCCATTTCTAAAAATGCTTTTTAAATTTTTTCTTTGCGCTTTCGATTGATTTCCACGCAGCGTTTGGAGCGACGTCTTCGATACGGGCAATCTCATTAACCGACAAGCCATCAGCAAGCATTAACAGTCGCCGTTTCTGTGTTTCCGAAAGCTTGTCCAGCGCAGTGTTGATCCGAGCGGCGTCTTCTTCGCGTATCAAATCGGTTTCGGGAGTAGTGTCTGTCGCATACTCGAGTCCCTCGTAATCGATAGCGTCGAGCGAATAGCAGTGGTAGCGCTCCTTGCGCGCAAGATTGCTTTCCTCGCGTCGTGATGCTGTTATGTAGTTGCCGATTTCCTCGTTGACTTCAACTTCTGATGTGGTTCCGTCTGCGAATTTCCATTGAATTTTCATGCGTTGTGTCCTTTCCGCCTGTGTGCGGATGAGGGCGACAAGGACACATAAAAAGTCGGTGCTTCGATGTACACCGACCGTTGCGCCTGAAAAATGGGCATGACAAGGCACGGTGGGTACATCCGAGGCTCCGAACACGGCGTTTGCCGTGCTTGGAACTTCCTATGTATCCCGCCGCCTTAATGCGCATCTCAGGCTTTGAGATTTATTTGTTCAGCAAAATGTGTTCATTTTTGCAGTTAATGCGTTTACGAAAGCAAAT
>SHOL01000308.1 GCA_004294945.1 Treponema sp. | reverse complement strand
TGCGGGACACTCGACGCCGTCGACGGTGTAATACCTGAAGGTGTTGTGCGCGCTTTCGAGGCATTCATCATGCTCGCAATACGCCGAAAGAGGATAAATATCGGTAGATGTTTCCATTAAAAGGCGGGCTGTCGCATTGAACATCTCGCCCCGGAAGTTGAGCAGCAGGGTCGGCATGACGAACACAAGGCCGCGCTGCTCCGATTCGCGCTTTACCAGATAGGCGAGCCGCTCGTCGTAAAAAGCGGCTTCATCGATAATCCAGGTTCCAATGTGCGGATTGTTTTTTATGGTTTCTTCAAGATCGAACGAATTGCTGATAGTTGCGATGCATCTGCCGCAGCGCTCGTAACCGCCGCGGTATGCCAGAGCATCCTCCGGATAGTCCCTGAACCGGGATCTGTCGAGGGCGTTGCGTACAAAAAACGTGTTGCGGCGGTCGGCCGTTCCAATGCCGCTTTCCGGTTCGAACAATTCCTTCTGCGTTCCGCCGCCAGAAGTCAAGTAGGAAATGGCAGATCCCTTCTTCCGTGCAACCGCCGCATCGCGCCACAAACGCGCCGCGTATTCGGTTTTTCCCGACCCCATCGGTCCGATGACCAGAATGGTTCGGGAAGGCGCTACAAAATCAAAATGACTGTTGGCTTCATGCACCGTCACAGACGGGAAGCCGAGGCTTTTATATAATCCGGTGTGGGTATCCATACCGGAGGAGTATAGCACAAAAAACTGTGTTCGGGCTTATTTGCTTTCGAACGACAGTGCACCAGATCCGGCGGGATGGTCGACGAATACGGTAGAACCGTCGGGGAATCGCCCGGAAAGGACTGCCTTCGCAAGCGGATTTTCAAGCTCGCTCTGAATCGCCCGCTTCAGCGGACGCGCACCGAACTGGGGATCGTAGCCGACGTCGGCAAGGTACTGCTTGGCGGCATCGGACACTTCAAGCTTGAGCCTGCGTCCCTCCATCCGGCGGGCGACCGAGTTCAGCTGTATATCGGTGATCGAAAGGATATGCTCTCTGCCGAGGCGGTTAAAGGTGATAATCTCGTCGATACGGTTCAGAAGCTCCGGCCGGAAGCTCGCCTTCAGGATTTCGGCGATTTTCGGCTGTATTTCCTCCATGGTTTCCGCATTCAAAATGTAGTCGGACCCAAGATTGCTCGTCATGATAATAATCGTATTACGGAAATCCACCACCCTGCCCTGCCCGTCGGTCAGGCGGCCGTCGTCCAAAATCTGAAGCATGACATTGAATACGTCAGGATGTGCCTTCTCTATTTCATCGAACAGAACGACGCTGTACGGACGGCGGCGAACGGCCTCGGTAAGCTGCCCGCCTTCCTCGT
>SHOL01000132.1:6124-7256 GCA_004294945.1 Treponema sp. | reverse complement strand
GTCATGAACCTGCTCACGCCGGCTTTGTCGGAACGGGAATGCTTGATGCGGCCGTCTGCGGTGATGTTTTTGCGTCGCCGTCTACTATTCAGGTGTACAATGCGATTTCAGAGACTGCTTCCGACAAGGGAACGCTGTTGATCGTCAAGAACTATTCGGGCGACTGCATGAACTTTGATGCTGCTGCCGAAATGGCTGAAGAGGACGATGACATTAAGGTTGAGCGCGTGTACGTGAACGATGATGTTGCCGTGAAAGACAGTCTGTATACTGTTGGACGCCGTGGAGTGGCAGGAACCGTATTCGTACATAAGATTGCGGGTGCTGCGGCAGAGAAGGGGATGGATCTCGCTGCAGTCAAGGCTGTCGCCGAAAAGACGATCACGAACGTGCGTTCGATGGGATTTGCACTGACTTCGTGCACCGTACCTGCAAAGGGTACCCCGACGTTTTTGCTTGCTGAGGACGAGATGGAATTCGGTGTCGGGATCCATGGGGAGCCGGGGATAGTCCGTGAAAAGCTCGTAAGCGCAGACGAACTGGCCCGGAAGCTTCTGGACAAGATTGTTCAGGACTTGCCGTACGAAAAAGATTGCGATGTCGCCGTCATGGTAAACGGTTTTGGAGCGACTCCGCTTCAGGAACTCTATCTTTTGTTTAACTGTGTAGCAAAGGTTCTGGAAGAGAAAGGTATTTCTATCTATAAAAGTTTCGTCGGAAACTACATGACGTCGATCGACATGGCCGGAGCATCCGTTACGCTTTTGAAGCTCGATGCAGAGTTAAAAGAGCTGCTTGATGCGCCGGCTGATACTGCCGCACTGAAGGTTTGACAGGGAGAATGAGATGAACACACTGACGACTGAAAAGATTATCGGCATTGTAGATGTAATGTCCGATGTTATAATCCGGAACGAAATCCCGTTTTGCGAGCTCGATTCTGCAGCCGGAGACGGAGATTTTGGAATGTCCGTAGCGAAGGGTTTTAAGGTTCTCAAGGCGGAATGGAAGGAGCTTGATACCGAAGATATTGGAGCCTTTCTCAAATCCTGCGGTATGATAATTACCGAGCACTGCGGAGGCGCATCCGGCCCCATCTGGGGATCTGCGTTCCGTTCGGCGGGAAAGTACG
>SHOL01000132.1:4239-6114 GCA_004294945.1 Treponema sp. | reverse complement strand
TACGCTGCCGGCAAAACTGAAGTGAATCTGGCCGAGTTTGCGGAGCTCATGCAGGCAGCGGTGGACGGCATCCAGAAACGCGGCGGCGCCAAGCTCGGAGACAAGACGCTTCTCGATGCGTTGATCCCGACGACTGAATCGCTCAAGGATAGCGCGGCGAAAGGGCTTGATTTCAAGACTGCGTTCGACTTGGGAGCAAAGGCTGCCCGCGAGGGTGCCGAGAAAACCCGCGAGTACGCAGCGAGCAAAGGACGTGCGAGCTATGTAGGTGATCGTAGCCTGAGTTATCCGGATGCGGGCGCAATGGCACTTGGGATTATTTTTACAGAAATTGCTGAAAAGCTGACGGCCTGAAAGGGGAGGCACAGAACGTGACGACCAAAGATGAACTCGTCCGAACGCCGGACGGGCATGATCTATTCTGCTACCAGTGGCTGCCTGACGCGGGAACTGTCCTCAAGGGTTCCGTGCTTGTTCTGCACGGTATGGCCGATCATGCCGCACGGTTTTTCCGGCTCGGCAGTGCGTTATGCGCTGCCGGTTATGCGGTGTATGCACACGACCAGCGGGGGCACGGTCGTACCGCTGGTTCGACAAACAAAATCGGTATTATCGCCGATTCGGACGGTCTCGATGTTCTTGTAGAAGATGCACATCTGATAGTCAAAAAGCTTAAGTCGGACTTTCCGGGTCTTCCTGTATTCCTTTTTGCCCATAGCATGGGTTCATTCGTTGCTCAGGGGTATGCCCAGAAGTACGGAAACGGAATCGCCGGCATGGTGCTCTCTGGAAGCAACGGATCAATCGGTAGTATGGCGGATCTTGCCCGTATAATTGCTAAAGGCGAAGTGCGCAAACACGGTCGCGACGAGCGGAGCGAAAAGCTTAACGCGCTTTCCTTTGGTTCTTTCAATAATGCATTCAAGCCGAACCGTACCGCCTTTGACTGGCTTACCAGCGTAGACGCCGAAGTGGACAAGTATATTCGAGATCCATACTGTGGCGATGTGTTTCCGGCTGGATTCTTCTACGATCTTGCCGGATTTCTGAAACGTATACATCAGAAGGCGAATCTTTTCAGAGTTCCCGAAAACCTGCCGATCGCCCTGTTTGCCGGAGAAATCGATCCGGTGGGCGGAAAGAAAGGCGTTGGGAAACTCTATCGGGAATATCGCGGAAGGGGAATCACAGACCTTTCAATGAAATTGTATCCCGGAGCACGGCATGAAATTTTGAACGAGAAGAATCATGAAGAAGTGGAGCAGGATATTGTGCGCTGGATTGAACAGCATACGCGATAGTATCACTATGCTGCTGTGAATTTGTCGGTTCAGAATCTCTCGGCTCAGAATAAAAAGGACTTTGCAGCAATAGCGCAGCAAAGTCTTTTTTTTGATCGGCAGGGCCTGCGCGCAGGGTGCTCGACGGCGACGCGCATCAGTTGCATCCACGCCAACGCGCGCACCTGTCAGCCTGCGCAACGGCGCGCTCCAGCCCGACTGCGCGCACCTGTCAGCCTGCGCGCACCTGTCCGCCAACGCAACGGCGCGCTCCAGCCCGACTGCGCGCACCTGTCAGCCTGCGCGCACCTGTCCGCCAACGCAACGGCGCGCCCCAGCCCGCCTGCGCGCAGGGTGCCCCGGTTTCAGCGCGCACGCTTGGGTGCGCACCCTCGCAACCCGCGCACTTGTCAGCCTGCGCTCAGGGCGCGCCCCAGCCCACATGCGCGCCCCAGCCCGACTGCGCGCACCTGTCAGCCTGCGCGCACCCACGCCAACCCGCGCGCACCTGTCAGCCTGCGCGCCCCAGCCCGCCAACGTGCAGGGTGCCCCGGTTTCAGCGCGCACGCTTGGGTGCGCACCCTCGCAACCCGCG
>SHOL01000132.1:0-4139 GCA_004294945.1 Treponema sp. | reverse complement strand
TGCGCACCCTCGCAACCCGCGCACTTGTCAGCCTGCGCTCAGGGCGCGCCCCAGCACACCTGCACGCTTCCATCATGCAGCACCCGTTGTTATTTCAGGGCACTTCGAAAAACTCGATCAGTTTTTCTCGGTACCTTTGTAAATCCTTACAGGATTTACATCTACATTATGGTGCACCTCTAAAAACTGAAGTTTTTAGAGGTGCCCTTCATTTTTTATCAGGTTTTCTGGAAAAAAAAGGCCGGTAACTTATACTTGGACAACAGGAGAAATTACCCGGTATGCAAAACGGCGTTTCCCGACAACACTAAAACTGTACGCCGGACCGGAGACATACCGGAACGGATCGATCTTTCGGAGGATGAGCAGTGAAGAAAGAAAGAAGCACTCAGATTTTCGGCAACGAAATGACCCCCGCGGTAATCGCGAAAGCCGAAAAAACCAAACGGAAATTTCTGAAGGAATTCGGCGACGATTCAGGAACGGAATTTATAGTAACCGGATCTGATATTCCGGAACTCGACAGAATGGGAGTCCGCAATCTCGGTGTCGAACGGGCATCAGGTCGCGATGGAACTCCTGTCAATCTCGAATCGGACCCCAAGGCGGTAGTCATCGGAAACATACGGATGGGATTCGGCCACTACCGCATATCCATCGCCATGGCGAGCGCCGCGCGTTCGCTCGGGTACCATCCCTGGCTTTTCGACCTGCATTCGTTCAAGGAAACAACAGGCGGAAAAATCATCGCAAAGCAGAATTCCCTCTATTCATTGGGTTCCCGGCTTTCGCAACAGTATGCCCTTTTCAACAAGCTCTACTGGGAGCCGCTCAATTCCGAGGGCTTCAGAAAACTCTCCTACAATGCAGTAGACCAGAAAACAGCCGAGCTTATGGCAACTCCCTGCGCCTTGCTTCCCCGCGACATACCCTACGTCGCGACCCATGTCTGGCCAAGCCAGGCCGCCATCCATGCCGGCATGACCCACGTCGTCAACGCAATCCCGGACAACTGGCCCATGGCCCTGCATCTTTCCGAAGGCGCGATCCACACCGTCCAGACACCATCATCCTGGTTCGGCTACAAAACCCTGAACGGAATGTGTGCAGACCGCATCCTCAAACCCATGGACGACGGCTCGCTGGTATACACCGGGCATTACATCGACCATGAACTCGTATCAAACCTCGAGCAGGACACCGCTGCACGAATAGCCCGCCTGTCATCAAACAGCACAAAGCGCGTCCTTCTGACCGTCGGCGGCGCCGGAGCCCAAAAAGAACTGTTCGCCGCCCTCATCAACAGCATGCTCCCCCTCGTCGAAAAAAACAAGGTCGCATTGTTCATCAACGTCGGCGACCATCAAAGCGTCTTCGAATCTCTCAAGAACGAAATTCCAGCGCTAAGCCGGGCGAACGTCCATGCAAACGATTGGGACGAAACAGTTTCGTTCGCCGATCAGGCGCTTCGCGGTGATGTGCAAGGGATTCACCTGTTCTGGAACAAAAGTATTTTTTCTGCCGTGTACGCAACGAATTTGCTGATGCGCGCCTCGGACCTTCTGATCACCAAGCCGAGCGAACTCGCATTCTATCCGGTTCCGAAACTGCACATCAAACGCATCGGCGGCCACGAAGCATGGGGTGCAATACGCTCGGCCGAGGTTGGCGACGGCACTATCGAGTGTCCGTCCACTCCGCAGGCGCTCAATATGCTCGACCTGCTGCTGAACGGAACAGAAGCGCTTACCCTCATGAACGAATCAATACTGACCGCTGCAAAAAGCGGCATATATTCCGGCGCCTACCGCGCCGTTGAGCTCGCCGTTGCCGGCAGAGCATAACACCGATCCACAAGGAGAACAGAAACAATGAATGCTGCACATGTACAGAATCCGACCTTACCCCTAAAACTGCCGTTCGGAAAAAAAATTATCTACTCGCTCGGCCAGCTTGGCTGGTCCTTGGGAAGCTACGGCGCCGCCAACTTCCTCAATCAGTATTATCTGCCGTTCAACGAGAACGGACAGGCTCTGTATCCCAAAATGATACATCAGGGCTATGTAATCGGTGTCCTTACCGTCATCGGTCTTGCGCTCTGGTTCGGCCGCGTGTTCGACGCCGTTACCGATCCGCTTATAGCCGTTCTTTCCGACCGTTCAAAATCAAGGTTTGGCCGCAGGCGTTCCTTTCTGGGAATATCAGCATTCCCGTTTGCTCTTTTCTCGGTTCTGTGCTTTGTTCCACTGTTCGGCAGCGGCGCAAACGCGAACACCTTCGCGAACGGCGTGTGGCTGTTCGTGTGCATTACACTGCTGTACTGGTTCATGACCATGTATGTCACCCCGTTTTTTGCCTGGATGTCAGAGCTTGGTCACGATCCTGACGAACGTCTGCAGCTTTCAACGATGATCTCGATTACCTGGGCTGTCGGAGCCATGCTCGGCGCTCAGGCTCCGGTCTTCCAGGGAATGTTCCAGTCATCGGGCAGGAGCGCAATGGAAGCGTTTCAGCTTACCATGATCCTGTTCGGCGTCGTATCATTCATCTTTATGATTCTCCCGGTCATTTTTATTGACGAAAAAAAATACTGTGTTTCGGTGCCGAGCGACCAAGGTTTTTTCGGATCAATCAAGAGCGTTATCTCCGACAAGAACTTCTTCGTGTTCACCCTGTCCGATTTTGCCTACTGGATCAGCCTCTACTTTATCAACAACGGATTGATGTACTACATCACCGTTCTGTTGGGATTGCCCAAAGAAACGTACTCCTTCCTGTTTATCGTTATGTTTCTGGTCAGTTTCCTCTTTTATATTCCGGTCAATTTCCTGGCCCGGAAAGTCGGAAGGCGACGTCTGCTCATCATCGCTTTCTGCCTTTTCGGGTTTCTTTTTGCCTTTTGTTCGCTGTTCGGCTATATGCCGCTTCCGCCCATGGTCCAGGCGTTTATCGCCGCACTGTGCGCCGCTATTCCGCTCGCGGTTTTCGGTATCCTGCCGAACGCAATGATCTCGGACATGGCCGAAGCCTATGCGATTGAAACCGGCGAACACAAGGCCGGCGTGTTTTTCGGATTCAGAACGTTCATGTCCAAAATGGGCCAATCCATCGGTGCAGTTATCCTTCCTTCGCTGGTTATGATCGGAGCTGCCAAGGATTCTGCTGCTGGCGGATCCGAAATCGTCGGTGCGCTCGGCGTCCGGCTGACAACTTTCTGCGCGCTCGGATTCTGCGCACTCGGCGTTGTGCTTCTTCTGATGTACAATGAAAAGAAAGTCCAGGACACCCTGGCAAAGGCGCATCAATGATACATCATCCCGGATTCCGCACTGCGGCCGCAGCTGTGCTGGCAGCCGTCCTTATCGGGGCTGTTCCGGGATGCCGTTTTTCCGCTTCCGGCGGAAATTCGGCGTCCGGGGGCAGCGCCGCACGCATTTCGCTGAAAACGGGATGGGAATGGACCCGTACACCGCATGATGACGGGTCCTGGTACCCTGTGCCGGATTCGATGCTTTCAACACTTGACCTTCTGCCTGAAAACAGCTCGGGCATTTTCTGGATGCGCCAGATTTTTTCGGTTCCCGAATCGTTGGCGGGCAAAAGACTTTCAGCCTATTTGGGCAGAATTACGATGGCCGACCGGGTATGGCTTAACGGCATTTATATCGGCGGCAAAGGGAGCATGGAAAACGACACTCTGAGCGAATGGAACAGTGTCCGGCTCTACAGTATTCCGGGAAACGCTCTTGGTTCCGGACAAAATACGCTCCTTGTGCAGATACGCGGCGACAACGAAGCCGCCCTGGTATCCGATCCGTTTATTGGCGAAACCGAAGACGCGCAGCGGGCAGCTTTTATAGAAGACTTCTGGAATTCGATCATCAACATTCTCTGTGCGGCAATGATGGTTATCGTCGGCTTGTATCACCTGATGCTGTATGTACTCAGGCGCGTGGAAAAGGAAAACCTGACCTTTGCGGTATTGAATCTGGTTACCGCCTTGTACTTGTCCAATTTTTTCATAACCGGAATTCCTCTTCTCTCGACGCTTTCCTTCCTGACGTATCAGAAAGTAGTGGCGAATGCCCTTCCGTTCATCATCGGCTGGCTTTTTACGCTCTTTGTCAGACAGTTCCTAC
>SHOL01000307.1:383-1357 GCA_004294945.1 Treponema sp. | reverse complement strand
ATTCATAGCGCCAGGCACTGCGGTATTGATTTTTCTCATCCTTGAAACGAAGCGCGTAGGCAACGCCCACTGCCCCTACCGGACAAGAGTAATCAGCCGTAAACGTACGCTTTTCCTGTCCACCTACGACTATCTCCTCCACGCAATTGTCAACTCCTTTCCCTATACCTTGGAAGTTTACGTACACTCCATAAAGATGATTAGGCAGAATGCCCCGCCACTCGTCCTGCGAAGGCAGGTGATAGCCCGCTGGGCAAGCTGTTTTGGCGGCATCCCAGTCGAAATAGCCGCTCTTGTTGTTGGCATGGCTGTCGGTAAACGTGCCGGCAGTGACGCTCACGTTGTATTCCGCCACGTACTCTATCGGAAGCCGGGGACGATTAGGTTCCACCTCACCAGGAAACCGCAGTTCCGTGCCGTCCCATTCGGCGGAGATGTGGTAGGCATGACCGGTTTGAAGGGCATCACGGGCGGGCTTGGATGTGGTGGAAAAGAAAGTGGCGTCCTGCCCGCCCGGTTTCGGGACGGTTATCCCCAGCACCGTTTCGGGAATGTTGTCCGCACGGGGGATTCCCCAATAGGCAAACGCTTCTGTTTCCCGCGCATCAACAATTGTGGTAAATGGTTGGGAACTCACAAATGGGGCATAATCTTCCACCGTTTGGGTAATGAGGTTGAAACCAGGGATTTCTTCCCGTAGGCTGACAGGGCTTACTTCAGGTTCTCGGAATCCCACGAGCGCGTAGTCCGTTTTCCGATATACTAGCGGGATGATAAATATGTTCAGGTTTTCGTCCGAGGTATTTTCGAGCTGGGTAACCAGCAACGCGCCCAAGTGTTGAAAAGAAACGGGCGGAACAATGCCGCTTGCCGGAACCTCCGTTTTAAACCACAGGGGGATATCGAAGCTGTCGAACAGGCCCGCCCGCGTCATGCCGGACGCCATTATCTTATCGCCAGCAATCTTCGATTCG
>SHOL01000307.1:0-373 GCA_004294945.1 Treponema sp. | reverse complement strand
AGGGTGTAGGGCTGAGTGATGTCGATGTCCTGCGGTACGGTAATGTCGAACCTGGCCGTTTTGTTGCCGTTAGAAAAATCGTAGAGCGTCACATCGCGTTGCTCTTTGATGCGGTAGTCCTGCTTGAAAAAGAGATTGATTTTGTCGCCCTGTTTCCATTTTACGATGATGTCTTTAGTCTCCAGGCCGAAACTGGAAGAAGTACGGGTTTTCGCACTGGCATCGGGTATGGTAGCGGTTACGATAAAAGTACGTCCCCCACTGGAAACGAGTTGTTCGACGCCGGGAATGTCGTTGCGTATGCATCCTACTGTCAACAGGATGACGAAAATGACGGGGGCAACTAATTTGCAATTCATAACGGATAATTTAC
>SHOL01000131.1 GCA_004294945.1 Treponema sp. | reverse complement strand
ATTACCGGGAGCACCGCCGGTTCCGCGACAACCGCCAGGCTATGCGTGAACAGCGCGATCAAGGCCAGGATAATTCACGAAACTATCAGCAAAATGCAAACCAGAACGAAGCTGACGCTTCTCACGATACCGAAAACAAACCGAAACTGACCATTAACGAACTGACCCGCATGGGAATGCACGCACTTCGCGACCTTGCGACGCAATACGGTGTACCACATGAAGACATGGTCGCCATGAAAAAACAGGAAATAATCTTCCAGATTCTGAAAGCCCACACAGAACACAACGGGATTATTTTTGCAGCCGGTTCCCTGGAAATACTTCCAGACGGATACGGTTTTCTCCGTTCCCCCCAGAACAGCTATCTTCCCGGTCCCGACGATATCTATATTTCGCCAAGCCAGATCCGCCTGTTCAACTTGAAAACCGGAGACACGGTGTACGGCCAGATCCGTTCACCAAAAGAAGGCGAACGATTTTTTGCCCTGCTTCGCGTAGAAACCGTCAACTTTGACGAAGTGTCCGCGGCACAGAGCCGCATTCCGTTCGACAACCTGACGCCGCTGTATCCGGATGAAAAACTGAATCTGGAAACGACGACCGAAGAAATATCGACGCGCATCATGAACCTGTTTTGCCCGATCGGGAAAGGCCAGCGCGCCTTGATCGTTGCGCCGCCAAAAACCGGAAAAACTATCCTGATGCAGAGAATCGCGAACGCGATTACCACCAATCATCCCGAAGTGTACCTGATCGTTCTGCTGATCGACGAACGCCCCGAAGAAGTGACCGATATGGAACGGACGGTAAAGGCCGAAGTCATATCATCGACCTTCGACGAACAGGCAACCCGCCATGTGCAGGTCGCAGAAATGGTGCTCGAAAAAGCCCGGCGCCTGGTAGAACACAAGCGGGATGTGGTTATTCTGCTCGATTCGATTACCCGTCTTGCGCGCGCCTATAACCAGACCGTGCCAACCTCCGGCAAGGTGTTGTCCGGAGGTGTGGACTCCAATGCGCTTCATAAACCGAAACGATTCTTCGGAGCAGCCCGCAACGTCGAGGAAGGCGGCAGTCTGACAATCATTGCGACCGCTCTTATAGAGACGGGAAGCCGCATGGACGAAGTCATATTCGAAGAGTTCAAGGGTACCGGTAACATGGAAATCAACCTTGACCGCAAGCTTTCCGACCGGCGCCTGTTCCCTGCGGTGAGCATCAAGAAATCCGGTACCCGGAAGGAAGAACTGCTTTTAACCGAAGAAGAAATGCAGAAAATATGGGTGCTCCGCAAGGTAATCAATCCGATGGACGATGCAGAGATTATGGAGCTCCTTATTGACAGAATGAAGAAAAGCAAGAATAATGAGGCCTTCCTGCGTTCAATGAATACCGGTTCTGCCGGGATGGACTGAGCTGCGGGAATGCAATGGCGGCCGGCCTGTGGTCGGTTGCCCGCCGATTCTAAAGAAACCGGCGCGGATTTTTCCGCGTTGCTGCGCATAAAACCCGATCCGTGCGGTTGGGCGGCGAAAAGCCCGTTTTTATGCGAGCCTGCGGCCAGAAATGGTGCGGGCGCGTTTACTAGAGTCACCACTTGTTGGAGGATACTATGAGAGAAGGAATTCACCCCGCGTATGACGTAACAAAGATTACCTGCGCGTGCGGAAATGTGATCGAGACCCGCTCGACTGCAAAAAACATCAATGTTGAAATTTGTTCTGCGTGCCATCCGTTCTTTACCGGCAAGCAGAAGCTTGTAGACACCGCCGGACGAATCGACCGCTTTAAGAAGCGCTATAATATCAAGGAAAGCTGATTTTTCCTGGATGCGGCATACAGTTTGTATGCATTCATCCCTGTTTCCGCGATGAAAAAATTAGCCGTCCGGTGCATGTGCATCGGGCGGTTTTTTTTATCGGCGACGGAGTAAGGCAGGCAGGCTTAGCTATGCCCTTGGGTGAATTTCCAGAGGCGGTGAATATTCCGGTTCCTGAAGTCTTCCGGAATGGACTGTTCGGACAGATCTTCGACTTGTGCGCCATCGCGGGCAAAAGCGCCTCCGATAAGGTCAGGATCGAACTTGAGCGAACGGGAATTGGTGGAAAAATACAGAACGCCGCCCGGAGAGAGCAGGGCAAGGCACGACCGGCACAGTTCGGGCCAGTCACGGTTAATGTCCAGGGATTCGACCGCTCGCTTGGAATTTGAGAACGTCGGCGGATCGCAGATAATGATGTCCCAGCGGAGCCCTTCGCGTTTTGCAGAAGCAAGAAACGCCTTGACGTCTGCATGTACAAGCTCGCCAGAAAAGCCGTTGATCGCCAGATTGTCCGCTGCCCAGGCAAGATAGGTTTTGGAAAGATCCACCGAAGTGACAGAAGCGGCTCCGCCTGCGGCGGCATGGACCGAGAAGGCGCCCGTATAGCAGAATAGATTCAGCACGCGTGTGCCGGCCGCTTCCGAGCGCACCATGAGCCGGGCAGGGCGGTGGTCAAGGAATAGCCCGGTGTCAAGATAGTCGTCGAGATTCACCAAAAACGTTGATCCGCCCTCGTCTATGTGAATTCGTCTTCCCGAACTTGCGACTTTCTCGTATTGTGCGTCTTCCCCCCTCTGTCTACGTCTGATTTTTGTATGGACGTTTTCGAGCGGAATGGAAAGTACATCGGCCGCAGCTTCGCGCATTGCGGCCATCCAGAGTTCTTCAGCTTCTTCGCTTTTTTCATAGGGACGTTCATAGAGTGCGATGTGCAGGTGGCGGGCGCCGGTTTCTTTTTCGGTATACAGGTCAACGGCCAGGGGGACTTCCGGAATATCCCGGTCGTACAGGCGGTAGCAGGAAACCGATGTGCGTCGGGCCCATTTACCCAGGTGTTTGTGCCATTTTTCGAGGCGGTTGGCGAACATGACGGCCTGGGCTGCGGTTTTTTCCGGCGTGTCGGGGGTAGGGGTTTCAGGCTTCGGCATGTTTTCGTACGTTCATCATGACGCTGAGCATTGCATAACCGGAGGTAAGGTCTTCTTTCTGGACGATTATCGAATCGGGAACCTTGAGTTTGATGTTGGTAAAATTCCAGATTGCGGTAATACCGGCTTCGACCAGCTGATCGGTTACGGCTTGGGCATTCGCAGACGGAACAGTCAGAATTGCTATTTTTGCGCCGAGATTTCGTATTTGTTCGGGGAGGGTTTTGAGGGAGAAAACGGGTACGCCGTGAATGGATTTGCCGATTTTAGCGGTATCCTGGTCGAAGGCGGCGCAAATGTTCAGGCCGTGGTAGTGGAATTCCTGGTAGCCGGCAAGGGCTGTGCCGAGGTTTCCGGCGCCGATGAGAACGGCTTGTTGCATTTCGTCCCAGCCGAGAAAGTGTTCGATGGCCGCCATAAGGGCGACGATGGGATATCCTTTTTTCGGCTTGCCGACGATGCCGGTGATTGCCAGATCCTTTCGCACCTGAATTGGTTCAAGGTGCAGTTCCTGGGCGATTACCGTGCCGGAGATATATTCCTGTCCGTCGTCCCGCGCCTGCCTGATAATATGGAGATACGAGGGAAGCCGGCGGATTGACGGGGCTGCTGAAATTTTCTGTTTGGCCATTGCTGATCCTTATCGATAAAGCTTGTCCCGAACGGCGTGGATGTGTATCTTTTCCGCTCGATTCGATGTATTTTTAACGATATAATGCTTCCCGAGTAAAGTCAAGCAACAGGGCGGGGCGGACCGGCTTTTCGCTACCGGAGACGCTCGGAATCCTATGGAAACAAAAGCCTGTTTCAGGTATACTCGCTGGCAACGTGACGGTACTGTCCAAGTAAGGAGTTTTGCACAATATGTATGAACCGGTAGATCCTAAGGTGAATTTCCCCGAGCAGGAAGAAAAAGTACTCTCTTTTTGGGAAAAAAACGACATATTCAAGAAATCCATTTCCAACCGCGAGGGAGCTCCCGACTATGTTTTTTACGACGGGCCGCCCTTTGCGACCGGGCTTCCCCATTTCGGCCATTTTGTACCGAGCACGATTAAAGACATAATTCCCCGATATCAGACGATGAAGGGCAACAAGGTGGAGCGCCGCTTTGGCTGGGACTGCCACGGCTTGCCGGTTGAAAACCTGATCGAAAAGGAGCTTGGCCTTAATTCCAAAACCGACATTGAAAAATTCGGCATCGCACAGTTCAACGAGGCCTGCCGCTCGAGCGTGCTCCGCTATGTGAACGAATGGCGCCAGACTATCACGCGGCTTGGCCGCTGGGTCGATTTTGACAACGACTACAAGACCATGGAACCTGAGTACATGGAATCGATCTGGTGGGTGATGAAGAGCCTGTGGGAAAAAGGGCTTTTGTATGAAGGCCACTATATTCTTCCGTATTGTCCGCGCTGTTCGACCGTTTTGTCCAATCACGAGCTTGCGCAGGGCGGCTACAAGGATGTGCACGATCCGGCCATCACCATCAAGTTTCGCGTAACGGGCGAAATCAACGCGGGGAGCGCAACAGAACCGGCGGACAGCCACACAGCACGCGCGGGGAGCAAAACTGCCGCCGCAGACGGTAAAACTGCCCGTGCGGGAAGTTCAACTCCCGCAGGAAGCTCAACCTCCGGCAAACCCGCCTTCTTCCTGGCATGGACGACCACTCCCTGGACGCTGCCGAGCAATCTCGGCCTTGCGCTTGGACCCGATGTGGACTACGTGATGGTCGAGGACGGCGATGAATGTTACATTCTGGCCGAAGCCCGCCTCGGCGCATACTACAAAGACACTGAAGCCTGCAAGATACTCTGGAAAAAGAAGGGCGCCGAACTTGCCGGCGTTTCCTACGAACCCCTGTTCCCGTATTTCGCACATCTGGCGACGCTGGAAGACGGCCGACCCGGTGCGTTCCGCACCCTCCTGGGCGACTTTGTCACCACAAGCGACGGTACCGGCATCGTGCATACCGCTCCCGGCTTTGGCGAAGACGACAATAAAGTATTCAAGGGAACGGGCGTTCCCACCGTCTGCCCCA
This sequence comes from Treponema sp., assembly GCA_004294945.1. Classification (GTDB taxonomy): domain Bacteria; phylum Spirochaetota; class Spirochaetia; order Treponematales; family Treponemataceae; genus Teretinema. The sequence continues at coordinate 2,292 of SHOL01000131.1, read as the reverse complement.
TCGACGCCGAGTGCCGCTTTACCGCAGAAGTAAGCGACTACAAGGGCTTATTCGTCAAGGACGCCGACAAGGCCATCATGGAGCGCCTGAAAGCGGAAGGAAAGCTCGTCAAGCGCGAACAGATCCTTCACGCCTATCCCCACTGCTGGAGATGCTCGAGCCCGCTCATCTACCGCGCCGTCGGCAGCTGGTTCGTCAACGTCGAACACATCAAGGAAAGCCTGCTCAAGGCGAACTACCAGATCACCTGGCAGCCTGCCCATATAAAAGAAGGCCGCTTCGGCAAATGGCTCGAAGGCGCCCGCGACTGGGCGATCAGCCGAAACCGCTACTGGGGCAACCCGCTTCCCATCTGGAAATGCCCGGACTGTGGCAAAACAATCTGCGTCGGCAGCCGTGCCGAACTGGAAACGCTTTCGGGCACGTATCCTAAAGACCTCCACAAGCACTTCGTCGACGACATCCTCATACCCTGCGATTGCGGCTCAAAAATGAAGCGCATTCCTGAAGTGCTCGACTGCTGGTTTGAATCCGGCGCCATGCCCTACGCCCAGCAGCACTATCCCTTCGAAAACAAGGAATACTTCGAAAACCACTTCCCCGCAAACTTCATCTCCGAAGGCCTCGACCAGACCCGCGGCTGGTTTTACACCCTCACCGTGCTTGCTGCCGCCCTCTTCGACCGGCCTGCGTTTGAAAACTGCATCGTCAACGGTCTTGTGCTCGCAGCCGACGGCAAAAAAATGTCCAAATCCCTGCGCAACTACACCGACCCGAACAAAGTCGTCAGCGAGTTCGGAGCCGACGCCCTCCGCCTGTTTTTAGTGCACTCTGCAGTTGTAAAAGCCGACGACCTCAAGTATTCCGACGACGGCGTACGCGACGTGCTCAAAGGCATCCTTATACCCTTGTGGAACAGCTACAGCTTTTTTGTAACCTATGCAAATATAGATGAAGTTGAACGTCCCACAGGGGACAAAGCTCTTGCCTCGGGGGGAAGTTCCAATCCGCTCGACCGCTGGATTCTCTCTATCACTGAAAAAATGGTACAGGAAGTTGGCGAGGCTCTCGACTCGTACGACCTGTCGCGCGCAATCGACCCGATCGTAAGCTTCGTCGACCAGCTGAACAACTGGTATATCCGCCGCTCCCGGCGCCGGTTCTGGAAAAGCGAAAACGACAGCGACAAATCGTGCGCCTACGACACACTGTACCGCGCCCTCAAGAAATTCGCCCTCGTTGCGGCGCCGGTAGTTCCATTCATTACAGAATCACTGTGGCAGAATCTCAGAAACCCTGCAGATCCTGAATCGGTGCACCTGGCGGACTATCCCGTCTATGACCCGAGCCTGCGCGACGAAGCGCTCGAGTTCAAGATGACAACCGTCCAGAAGGCGATCTCGATGGGCCGGAGCCTGCGCTACCAGTTCAACCTGAAAACCCGCCAGCCGCTCAAGGCTGTCGAACTGGTTACCCGCAATCCCGAAGAAAAAACCGTGCTTTTGGAAATGGAAGAAAGCATCCGCGAAGAACTGAACGTCAAGGAAGTAGTTTTCCACGACAAGGAGGAAGACCTTGTCGAATACTCCGCCAAGGCGAACTTCCGCGTACTCGGTAAAGAGCTCGGCGGTGCCATGAAGCTTGCGGCCGTTGAAATCGAAAAGCTCGCATCGGCAGAAATTCAGTCTATCCTGGAAGGTTCAATCCTCAGCATCGACGTGGAAGGAAAAACCGTCGAACTGACGACTGAAAAGATTATTGTTAACCGCATAGAAAAAGCGAACCTGAAAGTCGTCAACGAAGGCACGCTCACTGTGGGTCTGGACACCGAGGTTACCGAAGAACTGCTCCTTGAAGGCTGCATCCGCGACCTGGTTCGCGGCGTACAGAATCTGCGCAAGGAACGAGGTCTTGAGGTAACCGACCGAATCAGGCTTGCGGTAGGGGTAAAGCCGGAAACCGATCCGGAAAACACCCTGCAAAAGGCGTTCGAGCGCTTTACTCCCTACCTGATGAGCGAAACGCTCGCTGTCGAAGCTGTCTGGACGCCGTCGTTCGCCGGCAGCACTCCGGCAGAAATCGATGCCGGAGACTTCATCTGGGAGGCGGACCTTGTCCGCGAATAAAAGTCGGGCGGCCCAACGGGCGGCCCCGCGGACGGTTCAACGGGCGGCCCCGCGGACGCGCGGCTTTCTGGCGAGCGGTTCTCTGGCGAGCGGTTCTCTCGCGCGCGGCTCTCTGGCGAGCGGTTCTCTGGCGAGCGGTTCTCTGGCGAGCGGTTCTCTGGCGAGC